>JBBRFA010000056.1:0-21428 GCA_038225185.1 Chthoniobacterales bacterium | reverse complement strand
GTGCAACTGTTAACGAGGAAAAAAATCTGTGTCGATCCTTGGACCTTACGATTTTGCGGCTTTGGTGACGATTTCGGCGAAGGTGGCTTCGAGTTTTTTTACGGTGGCCATCGGACCGGTGACTTTGATAAACACATTCCCTTCCGGCATTTCGATTATCACTCCAAACAACGCGAAACCGGGGTGGGAAATGACCGGGCCGCCCGGCATTCCGCTCGCAAAAACTCCCTCGCTTCGCACAAACGTTACCGCCCGCTCGTTGATTTGCACCGTGGCGGATTCTCCCTTGGTCTTGCTTTCGGAAAATTGATCGAGCCAGCGTTGAATGTTATCCGAGACGCTGCCGCCCTGGTCTTTGCCAAAGGCAAAAAAAGCTATTTCGGCGGCATCATCACCAGTTCCAGTGCGCCAGGTGGCTTTGCGCATGGCCGAGGCCACGGGGACATCCACCCAACCGGACGGGGAAACGAAAAGGAGCGATTCCAGGGTAACTTGCAAGGCGGCGGCCTCCGGTTGAGAAGTTGCCTCCGGTAGAGAGGTTGCCGCCGGCAAGGCATCCGCCGCCGAGAGCGGTAGAATGCTGGACAAAAAAGAAACGAGCAGAAGGCGGTAATGATTTTTCATAGGCGGAAGATTATCACTCTTTCTCCGCAGTTCTACCCCACTTGTTGGCGAGCAGACCCTGGAGGGTGAGTTGCAGGGGATGATAGATGAGCAAAGGTAGTAAAATAACACCGAGGCCGGGGTGCGTGCCAAAGATGAGTGTGGCCATGGGCACCCCGGAGGCGAGGGTTTTTTGCACGGCACAAAATTGCGCGGCACGTTTATCCGGTGCGGACAGCCCGGCAAACCGCGAAAGTAGCGCGACGATGGCGGATGCCATGGCGAAATAACCGACCGCCCCGGCAAAGGCAAGCAAGAGCAGGCTGGGGCCGTGCCGGGTCCAGATGCGGCTTTCGGCGGCATCACAAAATGCAGCAAAGACGATGAATAAAATCACGCTGGTGCTGAGGTTGCCAAGAGGCTTTTTTCTCGCCTCGGCCCAGGCTCGCGCAGGGGTGAGACGCAGGAGTTGTCCGGCGAGCAGGGGGAGAACGATCAGTCGGCCAAGGGTGAGGAGGACTGGCCCGAAGGCGATGGGATGATCCGCGGCATTGAGGGTGGCCGTAGCCCAGAGAGGAGTGAGCACGACGCCGAGCAGGCTGGAAAGAATGGCGGCGCAGACGGCTCCGGCGACGTTGCCATGCGCGGTGGCGGTGAGGACCGAGGCGGAGGAAATCGTGGACGGCAGCACGCAGAGAAAGAGCAGGCCGAGACGCAAATCGGGGGGGAGGGAAGGGCCGAGCAAACGATCGAAGAGCAGGCCGAGGAGGGGAAATCCGAGAAAGACAAACCCCTGGATGAGGAGGTGAAAACGCCAGTGGAACAATCCCGTGCGCAAGGCTTGCGAAGGCAGGGTGAGGCCTTGGATGAGGAAAATAAGGGTAACGCCGATCTGGGTGGTGATTTCCGGGCGGAGCAGTCCGCCCCGGCTGGCGAGCTGCGGGGCGAACCAGGCGAGGAGAAAGACGAGGGGTAGGGAAAGGGTGAACCAGTGTTGACCCCAGATTTTGCGCATGTGGGTTTTTATCGGGAGGGCAGAATTTTTGCACGACTGAAAATGCGTGTTTTGCGAATAATCGATGGTAAAACGAGCGATGGCGAAAGGAATCCAGTTGACTATGGGAGCGGGCCGCCCTTTTTTTGGGGCGTTGAATATTTTCCTCCTCGTTTTAGTTTTTCTCGGCATGGCTGTCATCCAGGTTTTTATCGGGGGAATGCGCCCGATTTTTGCAATCCCGGGTTATACGGTTCTGGCGGTGGCGGGTTTGGCCTCGGTGTTTTTGCTTAAAAAAACGCGGCCTTTGCCTTCGGTGATTTGCATTGTCAGCTCGATTCTTTTTTTCTCCTACATTCTGGCCCGCACCTGGATGTCGCCGGTGGAATATCTGGCCCGTCACGATCGTTACATGGTGCTGGGGTGTTTGATCGTGTATTTTATTTTTGCGTTTTACATTACTGAACCGAAGCAACGGCTGTGGTTTTTTTATGGGCTGTTTGCCCTGGCAATGGGGCATGTCATCATTGGGGCGATCCAGTTTTCGCAGGATAACAATTATCTGCCCTTCGGTTATCTGCGGGCAAATTACGGGGTGCGGGCGAGTGGATTTTACGTGTGTCCGAACCATTATGCGGGGTTGCTGGAAATGCTGGCCATCGTGGCCCTGGCCATCGGCATTTGGGGAAGGGTGGGGGTGAAGACGCGCATGGTGGTGCTGTATCTGGTGCCGGCGCTGGTCTTTGGCCTCGCGTTATCGGGCAGTCGGGGAGGGTATCTTAGTGTGGCGGTCGCGTTCGTCGTCTTTACGGTGCTGAGCCTGGTGGTGATAAAAGCCGTGAAGCCGGAACGCTTTCTTTTAATGGGCAGCCTGGCCCTGGTGATTTTATTTGCGGGAGGCATGGCTGGAGTGGTTTTGCTGAAAAAGAACGTCTTTTTGGCGACGCGGGTAAATTCGATCATGGATACGTCGAACATGCGGATTTACCTGTGGGAATCTGCGTGGAAACAATACCTGACCCAGCCTGCCACGGGCACAGGGGCGGGGACGTATGCCTATATGGCGCGGATTTATCGCAACCCCAAGGTGCAAAGCGATCCGGTGTGGGTGCATAACGATTACTATCATTTGCTGGCCGAATACGGTTATCTGGGAGCGATTGGGTGTGTGTTGTTCGTCGGGGCGCATCTCTGGCACGGGCTGGCGGCGGGAAGGATTATTTTGCGCCGGCGAATGGTCGAATATCAGGAGAGCACGAGCACGGCGTTGGCCTTGAATCTGGGATCCATCGCGGCGATTGCGGCGATTCTGGCCCATTCGGTGGTCGATTTTAATGCGCACATCGTGGGCAACGCCCTGGTGTTGGCAGCGTTATTTGGGATCCTGGCCAATCCCTCCACGCAGCGGGTAAAAAAGGATGACCCGAATCCGAGGCGATATCCTTTTTTCCGGATATTGCTCCCCGTCGTTTCGGTGACCGTATTGGTGGGGGCGACGCCTCAAATACCGGGGGAATGGTTTGCCGAAAAATCGCGCGTGGCCCTGGTCGATGGACGGTATCTGGAGGCGATGCGGGAGGCTAAAAAAAGTATTGAATGGCAAAAGGATAATCCCAATTCGCATTTTCAGCTTGGGGAATCCCGGCGTCTGCTGGGCAACACGATGAGTAATGAGATTGCCCGGTCAAAAATGAACGAGGCGGCGTTGGTGGCGTTTACGGAATCGACAAAAATTTATCCGCAAGACGTGCGGGTGTGGGTGCGCAAAGCGCAGGCTTTGGATTTATTGGGGCGGCACGACGAGGCCTTTCAGCACCTTGAAAAAGCGCGGGAATTGGAGCCGGTGCTTTATGCGATCAATACTTATTTTGGGGCGCATTTTCAACTGCAAGGCAAGGACAAGGAAGCACTCGAATATTATGAGCAGGCACCCCAGGAGGAGATCGCGAGGAAAGGGGTGCAGGAAGTTTTGCAGGAAATCAAGGGCGATTCTGCCCGGTAAGGGATTGGCCCATTCCCGGAGCGAAGCCTTGCGCGGAGGATGTGTTTCCGCAAAAAAAGGGAGCTAAATCAGGGAGCCACGGAAAGGCGTCCGCTGGAGACTTCCGTGCGGGCGAGAATGCCGTTGGATTTATAGGTTTTAAGGCGGAAACTGGTCGCGGTGCTTAACACGCCCTCGATGGTGGAAAGTTTTTCGGTGACAAACATGGCGATTTCGCGAAGGTCGCCCCCTTCGACGACCACGGCGAGGTCGTAGCCGCCGCTCATAAGGTAACAACTGGCGACTTGCTCAAATTGCGAGATGCGTCCGGCCAGCCGATCGAAACCACCTCCACGCTCCGGGGTGATGCGAACTTCGATGACGGCGGTAACGTTTTTGGAGTTGGCACGTTCTTCGTCGAGGATGGCTTGATAACCGAGAATGATGCCGTCAGCTTCGAGGGCCGCGATGCGTTCGGTGACGATCTCCACGGTGGAATTGAGCTGGCGGGCGATGTCATCCTTGGAGGCGTGAGCGTTGGCGGCGAGAATGTCGAGGAGTTTGGAGTCCATGGGTTTGATAAGAGAGTGGTTTTAGAAGTTTACGACCTGTAGTTTCATTTTTCCTAGTCGCCGAACGAGATGTCCACGGCGCGGCTGGCTTCGATCATTTGATGATCTGGAGGCACGGTGCGGAGACGATGCACGGCGTCGGCGATGGAGACATCGAGAACGAGATAATTTTGGTAGCTAACCATGCGCCCGAATTTTTCTTCCTCGATGAGTTTGACGGCGTGGACACCGAAGCGGGTGCCCAGAATGCGGTCGAGGGTGGTGGGCGCTCCGCCGCGTTGGAGATGGCCCAGGACGCAGGTGCGGGTTTCCTTGCCAGTGCGTGCCGTAACTTCCCGGGAGACGCATTCGCCGATGCCGCCGAGGCGATATTCGCCAGCTCGTTCTTCTACGATGCTAATGGAGCCGTTGCGTGGAATGGCACCTTCGGCGACGACGATCATGGTGCTTTTACACCCGTCGGCTTCGCGTTTGAGGACGGCTTCGGCGACTTTTTCGTAATCAAAAGGGATTTCGGGCAAAAGGATGATGTCGGCACCTCCGGCGAGTCCGCCGTAAAGGGCGATCCATCCGGCGTGACGGCCCATGACTTCAAGAACCATGACGCGTTTATGGCTGGAGGCCGTGGTGTTAAGTCGATCCAAGGCGTCGGTCACGCAGGCCACAGCGGAGTCGAAACCAAAGGTCATGGCGGTGGCTTCGAGATCGTTGTCGATGGTTTTGGGCACCCCGATCATGGGGAAACCTTCCTCGTAAAGTTGCAGGGCGGTGGTGAGTGAGCCATCGCCGCCAATGGCGACACAGGCGTCGAGTTGCAGTTCCTCGAATGTGCGGCGGGCTTTGGCGATGACTTCGGGTGGGGCGGCCATTTTTGTTCCGTCACCGACTTTGGCGATGAAGTTGCCTTTGTTCGTGGTGCCGAGAATGGTGCCGCCGAGTTGCATGATGCCGGCGGTGTTGGCCGGGGTGAGAGTGGTGGTGCGGATCGGAGGTAAAATACCTTCGTAACCGTCGATAAATCCGATGACTTCCCAGCGGAGCCGTTCGGAGGCGCGGACGATGCCGCGGATGACTGCATTAAGCCCGGGGCAATCGCCGCCGCTGGTGAGAACGCCAATTTTTTTACTCATAATGTGGTTGGAAAAGGTGGATTGTGGTTTTTTGTGTGAAGGGTCAACGATCTGCGCGGCGTCCTTGGGCCGCCCATTGCTCTTCAAGTGCCCAGCCACGCGCGAGAAGCTGGCGTCCGACGGCGAATCGATCTGTGGCATCAAGCAGAACGACGTTGATGCGGCGTGGGGTGATGAGGGTGCGGCCATTTTCGGTGCGGCTCTCGGGGGCACGCGAGGCTGAGAGGATAAGGCAATCGCCTGCGGCGGCGGTGCGTCCGGTTTTTACGCCATCGATGCCGTTGGCGCCGACGAGTTCGTTGGTGTTGCGAAGGAGATAACGAATTTGTTGAAAATCGCGGATGAGGGTGATCTCGCGTTCTTTTTGAGAGACGAAAAAGCGGAAGCCTTTGTTACTCATGGCGTAGCGGGCGAGGTAGGCAAAATTATCCGTGGTGGAAAATGGCAGGGTGCCTTTGCTGGGATCGAGGCCATGCGGATTGAGAAAAAGGGTGCGATCCATGCGCAAATTGCGGGCGAGTGCGTTCATCTGGGCGACAAAAGTATCGACGGGGGAGAGATCTTTGGGGCCTTTGCGGGTGGTGGCTTTGAGGGAGCGTCCGACATGATTGGCCAAAGTGTAGGCGGCGGCGTTATCGGATTGCAGAAGGGCGGCGTAGAGAAGATCGCGAATGGAAACGAAATCGCCGGGGGTGAGGCCGACAGGATTGGCACCGGCGATGCGGCTGACTTCGGGTGGGATGACGACGGTTTCGGCGAGATCTTTGCCGTTGGCTTTGGACCAGTCGAGCACGACCACAGCGGTGGCGATTTTGGTCAGGCTGGCGACCTGGCGTTTTTTTTGTCCGTTGACAGATTCGAGGATGTGACCGGTTTCGTTATCGATGATGGTGTATGCAGCGGCTCCGTAATTGGGGGCGGCGGTGGCGCGGTTGACTGGTGAAAAAGTGACCAGGAGGACACCAAGAATGGGGAAAATGGGCAGACGGAGGAGCATGTGGGACAAATTAATTTCCGCGTAGTGTAGGAAAGAAGTCTCTTTTGGCAATCAGGAAGAACGATTTGCGCACAGTTTAAGGAGTGGACGGGAGAGATTTTTCAATGAAATAGAATCGTGCCCGCGAGAATGAGGATGGGGAGAAGAATGGGAAGCGAGTATTTATAGATGTATTCAAGAAAATGCGGTGCCTTGACACCGGCTTGTTCGGCAATGGCTTTTACCATGAGATTCGGGCCGTTGCCAATATAGGTCATGGCACCGAACCAGACAGCTCCCAGCGAGATGGCGATAAGTTCTTTTTCGCCCAGGGCAATGTAACGGGTGACGTCAGACAAGCGATTGATATCGAGAGGGATATTGGAGCCGGGCTGGGTAAGTTGGGAGATGGAGGCGGCAAAAAAAGTGAGGTAGGTGGGGGCATTATCGAGCACGCCGGAGAGTGCCCCGGTAAAGTAAAAGAAACTGATGGGCGAACTGATGCCGAGTTCCCTGGCATGAACGCCGAGGTAATCCAAGGCGGGCACCATGGTGGCAAAAATACCGAGGAAAAGCCAGGCTACCTCCTTGATCGGCCCGAAGTTAAAATGATTGGAGATATGGATGTTTTTTTGGGTGGTAAAATAGGAGCCTGCAGCGGCGACTGCCATGCCGATTTCCCGCCAGGGAGAAGGTAGAAAGACACAGGTGAGGATCAAGGCAAGCCAGGCGATGTTTTGCAAACCGGCGAAGGTGAATTTTTCGTGCGCTGCCTTTTTCTCACGAAGATATTTAGGGACGCGGGCAAAACTAATGCTGTCGAAAACGAAAAACGTGGCCAGGAGCAGTCCGATCACCAGCAGCCACGGTTGCCAGAGCATTTGCAGATCCCACCAGAAAGGGACGCCTTTCAAGTAGCCAAGAAAAAGCGGCGGATCGCCGATTGGCGTGAGGCATCCGCTGGTGTTGCTGATAATAAAAATAAAAAAAACGGTGTGAAACGCCGCGTAGCGCAATTTATTCATTCGGATCCAGGGACGCAGCAGGAGCATGGATGCGCCTGTGGTCCCGATCACATTGGCCAAAATCGCCCCCACCAGGAGAAAAACGATGTTGGCCAGGGGTTTGGCCTGCCCTGCCACGGTAATGTGGATGCCGCCCGAGACGACAAAAAGCGATCCGATCAGGCAGATAAAGCTCACATATTCCAGCATGGTGTGGCCCACGCGTTCTCCGGCATGAAAGACCACGATGTAATAAAGCGCGACAAACAGGCCGAGACCGACGGAGACTTTTGGGTAGTGATGCTCCCACCAATGCTTGAAAAGAAACGGGCTTATCGCTATCGACAACAATAACCCCGCAAAAGGGAGGATGAGCCAGGGACTCGGGTCGATGATGTGAGGCATTGGCAGGCATTTTTAACAGAAAAACGTCTCATGCGTTATTGATTTAAATGGCCAGGCAAAGATATTTGAGATGCAGGCAAAATTTCCCCAAGTCGGCCTTTATTGATTTTTTACCAAAAATTATTCTTTGCCAACACCCTATCTTCGGGCAATTTATAAACGTGTTTCTGCCTCGCTCGCATAAGTGGCATCGTTAAATTTGTCCGATCCCTTCGATCCGGACCCGCTTTCTTTTTGCCCTCCTTCGCTGGGCGGATCCCACTTTTTTACCTCATGAATATCCCCGACTTAAATTATAATTCCGATGGCTTGATTCCCGCGATTGTGCAGGAAACGAGCGAGACGCCTCTGCCCACGGGCCGCGTTCTCATGATGGCTTGGATGAATCAGCAGGCCGTCGAAGACACGCTTAAAACCCGGAAAATGCATTTCTGGAGTCGTTCCCGTCAGAAATCGTGGTTCAAAGGCGAAAGCAGTGGCCACACTCAGGAGGTCGTCCGCTGGTTCACCGATTGCGACCGGGATACTCTCCTTTTTGAAGTCAAACAAAACGTCGCCGCGTGTCACACCGGTCATTTAAGTTGTTTTTTTCAGGAAATAAGTCTCGACGGTGACTCCCTGCCCGTCAACGAAACCAAAGTTTTCGACCCCGCCGCGGTCTATCATTCATGAGCACCCCCGCCATCAAGCCTTCCTACGAGGAATTTCTCCAAAAAGCGACGCAAGGCAACCTCATCCCGCTTTATACGGAACTCGTAACCGACTTTGAGACGCCGGTCTCCGCTTTTCAAAAAATCGATACCGGCACCAACACTTTTCTCCTCGAATCCGCCGAAACCAACGACCACGTGGGCCGTTATTCCTTCATCGGCTACGACCCGGCGGTGGTTTTCGAAAGCCGGGGCCACGCGGTGCAAATCACCGTGCGCGGCCAGGAAACCGTCGTGCAAAAGGGCACCGACCCCCTGGCTGTCCTGGAAAAATGGATGAGCCGTTTTCGTCCGGTCAAGGACGCCGCTTTGCCGGCTTTCACCGGCGGCGCTGTGGGCTATCTTTCCTTCGATACCGTGCGTTTCTTCGAGCCCTCGGTGGGCAATTTTCCCCCGGATGATCTTGATTTGCCGGAAACGAAGTTTCTTCTCACCGATACCCTGCTGGCCTTCGATCACCGTCGCCGCAAATTGCAAATCATCTCCAACGCCTTTCTCTCTCCCGCAGAAGATCCGCGCATCGCCTACGAAGCTGCCGTCGCACGCATTGCTTCGGTCTTGGAAAAACTCAATCAGCCCGTTACTTTCCAGCCTATCAACACTCTGCTGCCCGCCCCGGCAGTCGAGCCGACTTGCAACACCACCCGCGAAGAATACGAAGCCACCGTCCGCCAGGTGCAGGAATACATTCACGCCGGGGATATTTTCCAAATCGTGCCCTCGCAACGCTTCGAGATTCCTTTCACTGGCCGTCCGCTGGATTTTTATCGTTCCCTGCGCTCGGTCAATCCGTCGCCCTACCTCTTTTGTTTCCGCTTTTCGCCCACATTCGCCCTCGTTGGCAGTTCGCCGGAAGTTCATGTGCGGCTCACTGATAAAAAAGTTGAGATTCGTCCCATCGCAGGCACCCGTCGCCGCGGCGAGACGCCCGAGGAGGACGACCGCAATGCCGAGGAGCTTCTTGCCGATCCGAAGGAACGCGCCGAACACCTCATGCTCGTCGATCTCGCCCGCAACGACGTGGGGCGCATCGCCGAATATGGCAGTGTGCAAGTGACGGATTTTATGACCATCGAACGTTACAGCCACGTCATGCACATCGTTTCCAACGTTATCGGCACCCTCCGCGGCGACCGCAGCAGCTACGACGTCATGCGGGCCACTTTTCCCGCCGGGACCGTCTCCGGCTCGCCCAAGGTGCGCGCCATGCAAATCATTAATCAGGTCGAAAAAAACAAACGCGGCACTTATGCGGGTGCCGTCGGTTATTTTGGCTTCGATGGAGCGCTCGATTCCTGCATCGCCCTCCGCACCGCCGTCCTCAAAGACGGCAAAGCCTATGTCCAGGCCGGGGGCGGTGTCGTCGCCGATTCCACCCCCGAAGGCGAATATCAGGAAACCGTCAACAAAGCGATGGGCCTCATGAAAGCCTTCGCCCGCGCCGCCCAATTTTCCACGGAGCCACTGCCATGATCCTTGTCATCGATAACTACGATTCCTTTACCTACAATCTCGTCCAATATTTCGGCGAGCTGGGCGCCGAGCTTCTCATCCGTCGCAACGACGAAATCACCCTCGAAGAAATCGCCGCGCTCGCCCCCGAAAAAATCGTCATCTCCCCCGGCCCCTGCACGCCGCGCGAAGCGGGCATCAGTTGTGCCGTGATCGAAAAATTCGGCCCCCACATTCCCTTGCTGGGAGTCTGTCTCGGCCATCAAAGCATCGGCGACGTCTATGGCGGCCGCGTCATCCGGGCCGGACGCCTCATGCACGGCAAAACCTCCCCCATCCTGCACAATGGCGAAGGTGTTTTTAGCGGTTTACCATTGCCTTTCGAGGCCACACGCTATCATTCTCTGCTTGTGGAACGCCACACTCTGCCCGATATCCTTCAAATCACCGCCGAAACCGCCGAAGGCGAAATCATGGGCCTGCGTCACCGCGAATATCCCATTCACGGTGTCCAATTTCATCCCGAATCCATTCTCACTCTCGAAGGTAAAAAACTTCTGCAAAACTTTCTCTCGTTCTAATATGAAATCACGCCTCCTTTTTCTCCTTCTACTCACTTTTCTAGCTGTCGCCTGTTCCCGTGCCCCGCAAAAAGACGCTCCGTTACGCGTTGGGATGGAACTCAACTTTCCTCCTTTCGAGGTCAAAACACCCGATGGCACCCCCAGTGGTGTGAGCGTCGAACTGGCCCAGGAATTGGGAGCCTTCCTCGGACGCAAAGTTGCAATCGTCGATATGCCGTTCGACGCGCTTATTCCCTCGCTTAAAACCGATAAAATCGACCTGATCATTTCCTCCATGACCTCCACTCCCGAGCGCGCGAAATCCATCGATTTTTCCGATCCCTACGTTAGCACCGGGCTGGCCATTCTCGCCGGTAAAAATACTAACATCCAATCCGTCGCCGATCTCGACCTGTCGGAACGTCGCATCGCGGTGAAAAAAGGCACCACCGCCCACATCTATGTTAGCCAAAACTTGAAAAAAACCCAGCCCCTCGTTTTCGACAAGGACGGCACCGCCGTGCTCGAAGTCGCCCAGGGCAAGGCCGACGCCTTTATCTACGATCAAATGTCCATTCTCCAGCATTCCCTGCGCAACCCCGACACCACCCGCGCCTTGCTTGCGCCTTTCCAAAAAGAAAGTTGGGCCATCGGCATTCGCAAAGGCAACGACCCCCTGCGCAACGATGTCAACCGTTTCCTCGCCGATTTCAAAGCCCGCAAAGGTTTCGACGCTCTCGGCGACAAATATTGTGGCGAACATAAAAAAGCCTTCGCCGCTCTCGGCATCCCTTTCTACTTCTAACCACTCATCCCTCACCACCCACCACCCATCATGGAAGAACTCAGTGAACTCCTAACCATTCGCCGTCAAAAGCTCGACAAACTCCGCGAACTGGGAGTCAACCCCTTTGGTCAGCGCTTCGATACCACCCAATCCATCACCGGGTTGCGGGCCACTTTCACCCCCGATCAACCCGAGGTCATCGTCCGTATTTCCGGTCGAATCACCGCCCATCGCGACATGGGCAAAAGCCATTTTCTCGACATCTCGGCCGGGGCAGATCGCATTCAGCTTTATCTCAACACCAGGGAACTAGGTCCCGAACTGACCACTATTTTTCACCTCCTCGACCTTGGCGATTTCATTGGCGTCGAAGGGTTCTCTTTTCTAACCAAAACCGGCGAACCCAGTGTCCACGTCAAACATTTCACCGTCCTTGCCAAATCGCTTCGCCCGCTTCCAGAAAAATGGCACGGCGTCACCGATGTCGAAACCAAATATCGCCAGCGTTATCTCGATCTCGTCGCCAATCCCGCCTCTCGCACGATTTTTCTTCAGCGCATCCAGATCGTCGCCGGCATCCGCGCTTTTTTACAAGAACGCGGTTTTCTCGAAGTCGAAACTCCCATGATGCAGATCGTCGCCGGTGGTGCCGCCGCCCAGCCGTTCAAAACCCATCACAACGCCCTCGGTCTTGATCTTTTCCTGCGCATCGCCCCCGAGCTTTATCTCAAACGTTTGTTAGTCGGCGGCTTCGAGAAAATCTTCGAGCTAAACCGCAATTTTCGCAACGAAGGCGTCTCCCGCAGACATAATCCCGAGTTCACCATGCTCGAAGCCTACTGGTCGGGAGCCGATTTCGAGGTCATGGCCGATCTCGTCGAATCGCTGGTTACCCATCTGGCGGAAACAATCATCGGCACCCTCATTATCGATCATAAAAATGCCGGGGACGAAACTACCAGGACCATCGATCTCACCCGCCCCTGGAAACGCGCCCGTTATCGCGACCTCATCACCGGACTGGATGCCACCTGGTTCGAGCGTTCCACCGGGGAAAAAATAGCCCGCGCCCGCGAGTTGGGAGTCGAAACCGGGCACGCCACCGAAGACTTCGAGATCACCCAGCATCTCTTTGAAAAATTGATCGAGGAAAAATCGATCAACCCGCTTTTTGTCACCCATGTGCCCAAGCAATTAGTGCCGTTGGCGAAGCAAAACACCGCCGATGACAGCGTGGTCGATGTTTTTGAGTTAGTAATCAACGGACAGGAAATCTCCCCCGGTTATAGCGAACTCAACGATCCCCTCGTGCAACGTGCCCGTCTCGAAGAACAGGCCGGGGAGGAAATCCAAAGCATCGACGAGGATTTCCTTCTCGCCCTCGAACACGGCATGCCTCCCGCCGGTGGCATCGGCATCGACCGTCTCACCATGCTGCTCACCGGGGCGGAATCGATCCGCGATGTGATTCTTTTCCCGCATCTCAAGCCCAAAAGCTAGTCCGCGCCATGGCCATTCAATATAAAGATTATTACGAAATTCTCGGTGTCGCGAAAACGGCCACCGACGATGAAATTCGCAAAGCCTTCCGCAAGCTGGCCAGGAAATATCATCCCGATGTGGCCGAGGATAAATCGACGGCGGAAAATAAATTCAAGGAAATCAACGAGGCCTACGAAGTCCTTGGCGATGCCGGCAAACGTAAAAAATACGATGCGCTAGGCCCCAACTGGGAGCAACAATCCACTGGCTACGGACGACCCGGCGGCGGTGCTCCGGGCGGATACGAGGAATATAATTTTGGCGGCACCGGATTCTCCGATTTCTTCGAGCAATTCTTCGGCGGACGGGGTGGTGGACGCGGCGGCGGCAGCTCGGGTTTTGGCGTGCCCCAGCGTGGCCAGGATCTGGAGACCGACATCATGGTCACCATCGACGAAGTATTTCACGGATCCACCCGGGCAGTTTCCGTGCGCCGCGGCCCCCAGGGCGCGGTGGAGACGTATTCGGTAAAGATTCCGCCCGGTGTGCGCGAGGGTCAACGCATCCGCCTCACCGGCAAAGGCAGCTCGGCGGGGCCCGGCTCCACCTCGGGCGATCTTTATCTCAATGTTAGAATCGCGCGGCATCCCGACTACGCCATCGAAGGCGACGATCTGTTGCACACCATTTCCATATCCCCCGCGCAGGCGGTGCTCGGAGCAGACATCGCCATCCCCACGCCCGATGGGCGGGTTAAATTAAAAATCCCCTCCGGCTCCCAGCCCGGACGCAAAATGCGACTGCGCGGCAAGGGATTGCCCAACCCGGCAGGGCGCGGCGATCTTTTCCTCATCATCGAGATAGAAATCCCGAATCAGATCAGCGAGGAGGAGCGGGTTCTCTGGCAACAACTAGCCGGGTTGGATGCCTAGGAGTTCCTGGTCATCGCGGAAAAGCATGTCGCGTCTCAATTTTACACTTCAGGCCCAGGCCACGGGATCAAGGGCCCGGGCGGCCACTTTTCGCACATTGCACAATGAGGTGTTAACACCCCTTTTCATGCCCGTTGGCACGCAGGCCACGGTCAAAGCGCAACTCCCGCAGACTCTCGAAGAATCGGGTTCGCAAATTCTTCTCGCCAATACCTATCATCTGCTGCTGCGGCCCGGTCCCGAGGTGTTTCGACGCCTCGGAGGGATTCATCGTTTTGCCAGTTGGAACAAATCCATTCTCACCGACAGCGGCGGGTTTCAGATTTTCTCCCTGCCGCACTCCCGCTCCATGAGCGAGGCGGGGGCGAGTTTTCAAAGTTATCTCGACGGCAAAACCATTCTCCTAAGTCCCGAGCTAAGTATCGAAACGCAGAAAGCCATTGGCAGCGACATCATGATGGCGCTGGATCAATGCATCCCGTCCACGGCTGACGAAGCCACCGCCCGCGCCGCCTTGGGAATTACCCAACGCTGGGCCGTCCGCAGCCTCGCTGCCAGGGGCGATTCGCCGCAATCCTTGTTTGGCATCGTCCAGGGTGCGCTCTATCCGAAATTACGGAGCGAAAGTGCAGCGGGGCTGGTCGAGCTAGCCTTCGACGGATTTGCCATTGGCGGCCTTGCCGTGGGGGAAAGTCGCAACGAACGCGAGGACATGTGCGAATTCACCGCGCAATTACTTCCGCCCTGCAAGCCGCGCTACCTGATGGGTGTCGGCACTCCGCTCGACATTCTCGAAGCCGTTCATCGCGGCGTGGATATGTTCGATTGCATCATCCCCACCCAGGTGGCGCAGCGGGGGGGAGCTTTTACCTCGCGCGGTTTCCTGCAACTGAGGCGTGGCGTTTACAAATTTAGCGAAGCCCCGCTCGACCCCGCCTGCGCCTGCCCCACCTGCGCCCGTTTTTCCCGGGCCTATCTTCATCATCTAACGAAAACCGGCGAGACCCTCGGCTGGAATCTTCTCGGGCAACATAACATTTACTTCTATCATCAGCTCATGCGCGAGATGCGCCAGAGCATTCTCGAAGATCGTTTTCTGTCACTTTACCACGAGAAACGCGCCTATCTCCACGAACCCGATCTCGATCACCCGGTGCTCGTGCCGAGGCATAAAAACAAACGCCAGCCCACCACCCTGGGCGATTACGAAGTGCATCTCGATCCGCAGGCGGGGGCAAGTATCCGGCAACGTTCCTCGGGCGAAATCATGCATGCCCGTCTCCCACCCATCCAGGAGGCGCGCGAGCTTTACGTGGAGCAATCGCGACTGGCCGAACGGTTGCAGTCTGCCACGTCAGACGATCCGTTGATGCTCTGGGATGTCGGCCTGGGAGCCGCTGCCAACGCCGTGGCAGTCATCGAATGTTACGAAAAACTAACAACGCCCTGCCGGCCTCTTCACATGGTTAGTTTTGAAAACGATCTCGATTCGCTTCGCCTCGCGTTGCGTCATCGTGATCGATTTCTATATCTGCGTCACGGCGGTCCCATCACTTTGTTAGAGAAAGGAAAGTGGCAGTCCCGCACCCATCCCGGTCTCACCTGGGAATTGGTGACAGGCGACTTTTTAGAAACCATGACGCAGCCAACCCTTCCGCCCGAAGTGATTTTTTATGATATGTTTTCGAGTAAAACCACCCAGTCTGTCTGGAGTGTGGAGGCGTTTACGCGTCTTTTTGCTGTTTGCAAAGGGCATCCCGCCGATTTTTTCACCTATTCCTCTTCCACCGCCATTCGCGCCGCGTTGCTCGTGGCAGGATTTTACGTGGCGGCCGGGCAGGGCACCGGTTTGCGTGATGAAACCACCATTGCCTGCACCCCGTCGGCGGTTGGAGCGTTCGCGGGGCGCACGTTTTTAGGTCAGTCGTGGCTCGAAAAATGGCAGCGCTCGCAAGCTCCCTTCCCAGAAAACACCTCGCCCGAGTCGCTCGCTTCGCTTAAAGAAAAAATCCTCCACCATCCCCAATTTGCAGTTTGAGGGCTGGCCTGGGTAGTTGGCCAGGCAAAAACTGCACATTTACAGTAAATCAATCAAGCCCTTTCGGAAAGCCATTTGTGGGTGGTGATACAGATATGAAACCGCTTGAAAAACCCGTAGTTTAGCTACGTGGAGACTTATAAAAAGCGCTGGTAGTTTAACTGCGTGTTACAGCAAAATCTTGGACAACGTATCGCTGGTCTTCGACGAATGAATAAGCTTACTCAAGAGCAGCTTGCGGAGGCAGTGGATTGCTCGGTGGAGTTCATCAGTCTCGTCGAGCGTGGAGTGAATGCGCCGTCGGTTGCCGGCCTGGAAAAATTCGCAAAAGCCTTGAAGGTTGAGGTTCGCGATTTATTCACCTTTGAGGACAGGAAGCGATGAGCGAATACTTCAATCGGTTACGGGCGACCTTGGATGGCGTTGTGGCTCATTTGACCGCGAAAAGCATCGAGCATCGTCATCTTGCTTTTGGAGGCGAAGGTCAGGAGCCAGCGCGCAAGCCCACCGTTCCCACGGACGCGCGCTCCGAGTTTCTTGCCAATCGCGCCATGGGCGACTGGGCCGAACAGACGTTGAGTGCCGCATTGCTTGTCGCGCTGCCGGAATGGAGAGTGGCGCAGTATGGCGATACCAATCGCATCGCGGCAGGAGATCCCGATTTTAAAGCTTCTTATCTCGCTGGCGTTGAAGAAACCCGGCGCTACGGGAAACGTCCGGACCTGTTATTGTTTTTCGGATCTTTGGCAGTGGACGCCAATCTGTCGGAGCGCGCCCAAGCGGAGACGGAATCCTTGGTGAAGCAAGCCGCCGCCGCGATCGAAGTTCGTTCCAGCAAATTCGAGGCTCTGACTTATATCGCCACGCGCCAGCGTCAGCGCGAGGCAGGCAATTCTACGGGGCGTGAAACACCCAGCTTCACCGTGAAAGTCGAAGACCTCATCATCGTCTATCGCTGGCTGGAGCGGCACGATGTGCCACAGACATATTGCCAAGTTTTCTTCGATTCAGTCTTCGCGATCAACTTTCTCGACATTTTCGAGACGATTGCCAGTGGAACTGGCTACATAATTGACACTCCCGCCAAGAGCCAGGAAAAGGCGACGATTATGATACCAATAACGCGCGGCGTGCAGGTTGGCACGGCCACAGCGTTACCTTCTTTCGCCGCCGAACATCGCATTACGACACTCGGGAGACACGACGCTTATGTCGTCCCATGCGGAGGAGGATTTGTGTTGGACGCAGACCGGCTTCGCCAGGTGTTACGCCCGCGCTATCCAAACACGACCGTCGCGTCGGCGGAAAACTTGAAATAGCGCTCAACCAGCGCGTCTAATTCCTTAGTTCGAGCTGTGCCTTCCAGCGATTCGAGTTGCTTCAGTAGTCGCGTGAGATCCTCGGCATCCGCACGACGAAGCGTTGGCATTTCCGGGCACGGCATGGCCTCGACATCCTTCGGTTCAAGTTTGTTAAGTCCATCGCCGTAAAAGCGGTTTACCTGCGTAAACGCTTCCCGTCCACCGGTGCTATTCAGGAAAAGGACCAACAGCGGCGAAAGTTGTTCGCAGCCGGGCTTGGCGTAGAGGCCGTGAAAGCACGTCAGGTTTTTAGCACTGGACATGTTGAGGATGAATTTAACATTCTCCCTTGAAAAAACAGCGACCCAAATATCAGCCGCCGCACGATTCTCCGGCAGATACCAGACGGGGCGATGGCTAGGGAGATGACGCTCTGGAATGCCGAGACGTTTGCCGGAATCAAGATACTGATCGAGGGCACGCCCATTACGACGAGGATTCAGCAAGTAACAGCGACGATCCGCCGCGACGAGCGCGTTTAAATTTTCGGTGGAAAAAACCAGACCCTTTGCATCGACTGCTCTCGTGACACACGGCTCGACGTGTTCCCGATCCAGACCATGCTCGCGCAGCCCCGATGAGCTCAGGCAGAAGAATTCGTTCGCCCCTGTGGCGATGCCACGGCGGCAGTCGAAATAGTCGCCGATGCGTCGCGGGAAACGCGCAATGTCAAACGGCGCTGCGGAGTTCAGCAGGACGTTGAGCCACTTATCGCGTGGTTTAAAATGAGCAAGGTCGGTGTAACTAACACTGCGTTCGGTGACGGGATGCGCGAGTAGTTCGTTCACAAACGCCACCGCTTCCTCAATTGTCTCCACCTTTGTGGCGAGTAACGGCCGCGTCGCTGCTCCTTTGTGTAGAAAAACGATGGCGCTTGTCGTTAGCGCGTCGGAGAAGACATTCAGCGACGGCGAGAAAATTGCGATCCCCGCTGGGCGCAGCTCCTGCACGAGGCGCTCTTTAATTTCCTCGCCAAAATTTGCGTTTAGAAACTCGGCGGGCAGAAGGACCGCAGCACGTCCACAAAGTGCGAGATCTTCCCAAATTTTGAGCAGGAAAAGCGCATAGAGGTTGGTGAGCCGATCGAGCGGAGTTCCAAAGCGTTCCTCGAAGTAACGCCAGTCGGACTCCGCGTAGTCCAGTCGCTGCGCCTTGACGTAGGGCGGATTCGCGATAATCCCCTCGAACAATCCTGCGTCGGAGAGAAGATAATCGGCGAGGATAAGTTTCGTTCCGCGCGGTGCCTGCGCTTTTGCTAACCGCAGGGTTTCGGCGTCGAGCTCCACCCCCACAAGCTGCGCCTCACGGCATTCCCGGCGACATGCTTCCAAAAGCGTCCCGAGTCCAGCGGCAGGGTCTAATACACTCACGGGTTTTAGAGACATCACCCAACGCGCCATGAGTTCCGCCACTGGTCGAGGTGTCTCCACCTGACCGAGCGATTTTGTTTTACGCTTCCAATCCTCAATTACCGAGCTACCCTGAAGCTCACCGGTAGCCTCCTCAACCGCTCCCGGCTCATAGTAGAGCGAGAGGAACGACTGGCTGTTTCGAATTTTCATAAAGAAAAAATAACGGAGTTTAACTACGTGTCAATACTATTGATTGATCAGGTAATCACGCAAATAAACTCTTTGGTCGTCAGACCTCGTTTTTTTACTTACCCTTGTCCACGTTTTCAGTTGCCTTTCGCTTCGGGTGAGGTTCTCCTTACCCTCCCTATGGCCAAAGAATCGACTACTAATGAACGCATGGAAAAAATCGTCAGCCTCACCAAAAGGCGCGGTTTCATTTTTCAATCCAGCGAAATCTACGGCGGTATCAACGGCTTTTGGGATTACGGCCCGCTCGGGGCCGATTTAAAACGCAATCTGCGCGACACCTGGTGGCGGGCAATGATCCGGGAACGCGAAGACGTCCTCGGTCTCGATGCCAGCATCATTCTGCATCCCGCGATTTGGAAGGCCTCGGGTCATGTCGATACTTTCAGCGATCCGATGAGCGACTGTCTGGTAACCAAAAAACGCTTCCGCTCCGATCACGTCGAACTGCAAAGTGGCAGCCTTTATCGTTGGACAGGCGCGCAGGATCTTAGCGGCAAATCCTCTTCTGAGCCGTTTTCCGTCCTGCTCGCCGCTGGCAAGCCCCCCGAAAGCGCCCGCAAAGTGGCCCAACTTTATTACGCTCAGCGCGGCTTGGAAAATCCCGAACTCCTGGGCGAAACCACCGAAAAACTGGAAAATAGCCGCGCTTTCAACCCCGACAACGGTGCTCAACTCACCGATCCCGTCCCGTTCAATCTCATGTTCCACACCTTCGTCGGTGCCACCGCCGGCGAAAACGACAAGGCATATCTGCGCCCCGAAACCGCGCAGGCTATTTTTGTTCAGTTTAAAAATGTGGCCGACTCCACCCGCATCAAAGTTCCTTTTGGCATTTGTCAGATCGGCAAAGCCTTTCGCAACGAAGTTACCCCGCGTAATTTTACCTTTCGTTCGCGCGAATTCGAGCAGATGGAACTCGAATTTTTCATCGCCCCCGACGAAGCCATCCAGCTTATTCACGGCCAGGTCGCCCAATGGAGCGAGTCCGCCGATCTCACCACTCCCCAACCCGATTGGGGCTGGGAAATGTGGCATCGTTACTGGGTAAAACAGCGCACCGATTACTACGCTCGCATCGGTCTCAGCGCCGACGTGCTCGATTATTATTGGCAGACACCCGCCGAACTGGCTCATTACGCCCGCGCCTGCGTCGATATTTTGTTTAAATTTCCCTTTGGCACCGAAGAACTCGAAGGGATCGCCGCCCGTGGCGATTTCGACCTTTCGCAACATCAAAAACACTCGGGCAAACCCCTCGAAGTCTTCGACGACGAACTCCGCGCCGCCGCCGTCAAGCTGAGCGACGAACAAAAAACCGCTTTCATCGCCACCGTGGTCGCCGATTGGGAAAAACGCCAGAAATCCACCGAGGAAGCCACCGGATTTGCTGAGCGTCTGCTGAAAGGTTTTTATCTGCCGCACGTCATCGAACCCAGCGCCGGACTGGATCGCCTCACCCTCGCGATCATCGCCAACGCCTTTACCGAGGTCGAAAAAACCGATCCCAAAGGCAAGATCGAAACTCTCACCGTGCTCCGTTTTCACCCGCGCATCGCTCCCGTGAAAGTGGGCGTCTTCCCGCTTTTAAAAAACAAGCCCGAACTCGTCGCCAAAGCCCGCGCTGTCTATGATTTGCTCAAACCTTATCTCGCCACTTTCTACGATGACGGGGGTAGCATCGGCAAACGTTACGCCCGACAGGACGAAATCGGCACCCCGTTTTGTCTCACCATCGACTTCGATAGCATCGGCGAAAATGGCCCCGAACTGCTCGACACCGTCACCCTTCGTCACCGCGACGATGCCCGCCAGGAACGGGTAAAAATATCCGATCTCCTCGGCCTGCTCCTGCCCCAGGTGGCCTGATCCTCATCCGCATCTCCCGTATTTCCCATGAAAAATCCCGCCGTCACCCTCTACGACACCACCCTGCGCGATGGCACCCAGGGCACCGGCATCTCTTTTTCTGTGCTCGATAAAATCCGCGTTGCGGAAAAACTCGACGCCTTCGGAGTGCATTACATCGAAGGCGGTTGGCCGGGGTCGAATCCCAAGGACGCCGCCTTCTTCGAGGAAGCCTCCAGGCGCACTTGGAAAAACGCCAAAATCGCCGCCTTTGGCAGCACGCGCCGTGCAAAAATGACGGTTGAAAACGATCCCCAGGTTCTCCAGTTACTCGAAGCCAGGACTCCCGTCGTTACCATCGTCGGCAAAACCTGGCTCCTTCACGTCACCGAAGTCCTGGGCATTACCGCTGAGGAAAATCTTCTCATGATCGCCGATACCGTGCGTTACCTCAAAGCCAGTCCGCGCGAGACGTTCTACGACGCCGAACACTTTTTCGACAGCTACAAAGAGGACCCCGCTTACTCCCTCGCCACCCTCCATGCCGCCCACGATGCAGGGGCGGATTTGATCATTCTCTGCGATACCAACGGCGGCACTTTGCCCGGTGAAATCGCGCGCATCACCCGCGAGGTCATCGCCGCCCTCGGCGTCCCCGTCGGCATCCACACCCACAACGACAGCGGCCTCGGTGTCGCCAACGCCCTCGCCGCCGTCGAGGCGGGCGCCATCCAGATCCAGGGCACCATCAATGGCTACGGCGAACGCGTCGGTAACTGCAATCTCACCACCGTCATCCCCAATCTCCAGCTCAAACTCGGTCTTCCCGTCGTGCCCGATGTCGCCCAGTTGCGCGAACTTTCCCTCTTCGTCGATGAACTCGCCAACGTCCCGCACGACATTCGCGCCCCCTATGTCGGCCTCGCCGCCTTTACCCACAAGGGCGGCCTCCACGTTCACGCCGTGCAAAAACTTGCCCGCAGTTACGA
>JBBRFA010000055.1:0-21431 GCA_038225185.1 Chthoniobacterales bacterium | reverse complement strand
CTGCTCAAACAATCCCTGCGGACTCGACGCCGCCTCATACACCGCCAATTTCACCTCTCCACCCCCCTTCCTTCGCACCCGCGGACGACGGATCGACTCCTTGCCCCCAGCCATATACGCCACCCCGCGCTCGCTCCCAGCACGCCGATAATCACTCTCCACATCTGGCGCATACGATCTCCCACACAACAAATCCACCTCCTCCTCCAACGCCGCATACAAACCCGCTCGAACACTCCCATGCAACAACTCCCGAAATATTCTCGCCGCCTCACGTTCTTCTCCTTGCAAATAAATTTCCTTTAGTTTTTCTATAGTCATGGTGGTTGGTTGGTTTTGGTTTAATGATGCCCTCATGCTCACGCAGGAGGCCAACCAACCGCCAACTTATTTTAACGACCAAGGGGACACTGCCAACGCCAGAACCGTCTCACCGAAGCGAACATCGCCAAGATCATCGACACCCATCAGTTTCGGAAGGAAGAAGACCGCTACTCCAAGCGCATCTCGATGGAACGGATCGCCGGGGAAAGCTACAACCTGAACATCTCCCGCTACATCAGCACCGCAGTTGGCGAGGAAGAGATCGTTTTGGAAAATACTCACGCTACTTTGGTTCGAATCGAGGAAGACACAAAAAGGCCACGCGCAAACACAACGAATTTCTCAAAGAGCTTGGCTTGTCTCTTTTGCCATGAGCCATCCCCCAGCCAAAGGTGTTTCAGCAAGAGAAACAGGTGGACAAGCTTGAAAGCTAGGGAAGTCGTCTGGAAATCCTGCGTGCTCACGCAACGGCTAAGTTTAGCCGCACAAAGAATTAGCACGCATTTACACAGAACGAGCGTGCGCCAACAAAGAATCAGCATGTATCAACAGAGAGCAAGTGCATTTAAACAAAGAAGAAGGGTGCCCAAACAGAAACAAGGTAAGGCCAACAAAATTTTTACCTGCACAACGATTAATTTTGCGTAAAAATTTTTTTGTTATTCGACAAGCAGGGTTCTTTTGCAAGGCACGGGAGTTGTTTTCAAAGATCGCACCGATCAAAAAGGCCGCTGGTAATCCCCTGCAAGCTGCGTTAATCTCCGCGCCTTATGTTATCCGCTGGAATCGTCGGCCTCCCCAATGTCGGCAAATCAACCCTTTTTAACGCCGTCACCCGCACCCGCAAAGCGACCGCCGCCAATTATCCGTTCTGCACCATCGACCCCAATATCGGCATCGTCGTGGTGCCCGATTCGCGTCTCGCGGTCCTCTCCAAAATCAGCGGTTCCCAAAAAACCATTCCCGCCGCCATCGAATTCGTCGATATTGCCGGTCTCGTGAAGGACGCCAGCAAAGGCGAAGGTCTTGGCAACCAATTTCTCGCCAATATCCGTGAGACCGACGCCATCGTGCAAGTCGTGCGCTGCTTTGAAGATGACGATATTCATCACGTAAGCGGCACGGTCGATCCAGTGCGCGATATCGAAGTCATCAACACCGAACTCATTCTCGCCGACATGGCTTCCCTGCAAAAACGGGCCGAACGCCAGAAAAAAGCCGCTCGCGTCGGTGATAAAGCCGCCCTCGCCGAGATCGCCTTCATCGAACGCCTCCTCCCGCATCTCGACTCCGGAAAACCCGCCATCATCCTCGACACTTCTGCCGAGGAAAAAAAACTTCTCACGGATTTTTTCCTGCTCAGCGCCAAACCCACCCTCTTTGCCTGCAACGTCGCCGAAAGCGACCTTACCGAAGTCACCAATCAACTCGCGGAAAGCACCCTTCCCTCCGCCACCCACATTCGGGCCGTGCGCGAATATGTAAGCGCACATCTGAACACCGAAGCTGTCATCATCAGCGCCCAGATCGAGAGCGAACTGGTCGATCTCTCCGAGGAGGAATCCGCCGATTATCTGCGCGATCTCGGGGTTGAAAGCAGCGGGGTCGGTTCCCTGATTCGCGCGGTCTATCATCTCCTTGGCCTGCGGACCTATTTTACCACCGGTGAAAAAGAAACCCGCGCCTGGACCATTCGCATCGGCGACAAAGCACCCGCCGCAGCAGGAGTGATTCATAGCGATTTCGAGCGCGGCTTTATCGCAGCCGAAACCGTCGCCTACGAAGATCTCGCCCGCCTCGGTTCCCTCCCCAAAGCTCGCGAAGCCGGCAAACTCCGCATCGAAGGCAAGGAATACACCGTGCACGATGGCGACGTCTTCGATTTCCGCTTCAATGTCTGATTTCGCCTCCCACTCATAGCCACATTATCTTCTAATCATTTTCCAACCATCTCCCAACCATGTCCATTCTCATCACCGGCTCCGTCGCTCTCGATTCTGTCATTACCCCGCTCGAAAAACATGATAACCTCCTCGGCGGCTCAGGTTCCTACGCTGCGGTGGCTGCCAGTTTTTTTTCTCCGGTGAACCTCGTCGGCATCGTTGGCAGTGATTTTCCTCCCGAACACATTGCCTTTTTTAAAAACCGCCAGATTGATCTCGCCGGTCTCGAACGTGTCGAAGGTGCCACCATGCGCTGGACCGGCGAATACGAATGGGATCTTAATGTGCGCCACACCCGTGCCATCGCGCTCAACGTCTTTGAGAACTACACCCCCAGCATTCCAGAAGCTTATCGCACCCCCGAAATCGTCCTCCTGGCCAACATTGCCCCGGCCTTGCAAATCCATGTGCTCGACCAAATCCAGCGGCCCCGATTTATTATTGCCGATACGATGGATCTTTGGATTAACATTGCCGCCACCGACCTGGCGACCCTGCTCCAGCGCGTGGACCTGCTCATCCTCAACGACAGCGAAGCCCGCCTTCTCACCACGGAAACCAGCCTCATTCGTGCCGGTAAAAAAATCCAGGCGCTCGGCCCCAAAAATGTGGCCATTAAAAAAGGTGAACATGGCTGCCTTCTTTTTGGCGAAAACAATTTCTTTAGCTGCGGTGCTTATCCTTTGGAAGACATCCACGATCCCACCGGCGCAGGGGATACTTTTGCCGGTGCTTTCGCCGGTTATCTGGCCAGCCTTGACCATGCCGACCTCAGCTTTGACGACTTAAAAAAAGCCGTCGTTTATGGCAGTGTGATGGCCAGCTACAATGTCGAAGCCTTTAGCCTGGAACGTCTGCGCACCCTCGATTTTTCGCACATTGAGGATCGCTACCGCATTTTCCGCGCGATGAGCCATTTCGAACAAATCTAAGCCGGGATTATGCGGCTGTGCCGCACCGCATGGCGCCTTCCGAGTGCGTCGCTGCCGCAAAAAACAACGGTAAGAGCCGCTTGTCGCCAGCCCTCTTTCCATCCATCTTCCTGCCATGCCTCACTCCACCGATCCCACACAACAGTCGCAAATCGAGCAGCTTCTCCAGTTTCTCTCTTTTCCCAGTATTTCCGCCGACCGCGCCTACGCCGATCACCTCATTGAATGCGCCGAATGGTTGCTCCAGAAATTTGATTCCCTCGGTCTCGCCGCCACTCTGCATAAGACCGCCGGACATCCCATCATCGTCGCCCGCACGCCACCGCGACCCGATCTGCGCACCGTCCTTATTTACGGCCACTACGACGTGCAACCCGTCGATCCCCTCGCCCTCTGGGATTCTGCGCCCTTCGATCCGCACATCGTCGATGAAGTCGTATTCGCGCGTGGCGCCACCGATAACAAAGGGCAGATCCTTGCGCATATTCTCGGTGTCGAGGAAGCTCTGAAAAAAGGGCCGCTCCCCGTCAATCTCATCTTCCTCATCGAAGGCGAGGAGGAAATTGGCAGTCCGCATCTCGGTGCATTTTTGGAGGAAAATAAAGCGGAGCTAGCCGCGGATGTTGTCGCTATTTCCGACACTGGAATGATCGCTCCCGGCGTGCCTACTTTTACCTACGGCCTGCGCGGTGTCGCCGCATTGGAGATCGAACTCACCGGACCCGCTGTCGATCTTCACTCCGGCATTTACGGTGGCACTGTCGCCAACCCCGCGACCGCCCTCGCCCGTTTACTGGCCACTTTGCATCAGCCCGATGGCACGGTGGCCATTGAGGGATTTTATGACGACGTGGATCCCCTGCAAGATTGGGAACGCACGGCCTGGGCGGCTTTACCGCTTAAACCTGAGGACTTCGTCTCCCTCACCGGCGTGACCGAACTTTTTGGCGAACCCGGTTACACCGCGCTTGAACGCGTCTGGGCGCGGCCCACTGCCGAAGTGAACGGCATCGGGGGCGGTTATCAGGGCGAAGGCTCAAAAACCGTCATCCCCTCGCGGGCATTTGCCAAGCTTACTTTCCGCCTTGTGCCACGGCAAAGCCCCGAAAAAATTCTTGCCCTTGCCCAGGCGCATCTCGAAAAAAATCTGCCTCCCGGGGTTACTCTGGCGGTTCATCCCGGGCATTCTGGCAGTTCCTACGTGGTCGATCCGCATAGTGCCGACGGTCTCGCTGCGCAACGTGCCCTGGAAAACACCTTCGGAGCCACCGTCGCCCTCGTCCGCGAAGGCGGCAGCATTCCCATTGTGCAAAACTTTAAGGATATTCTTGGGGCAGATACCTTGTTACTCGGCCTGGCCCTGCCCGATTGCCGGGCACATTCGCCCAATGAAAATTTCCCGCTGGCCAATTTCTTTGCCGGTATTCGGCTCAACCAGGAGTTACTCCGCCAACTGGCCGGGACTACCTAGGTTTTTCCTAGGTTGCCTAACACCTGGCTTACAACCTCACAAAATCCCAGATAAACTGGCACCAGATGTAAAACATTCCCCGCCAGGAGTAACGCACCTTGCCCTCCTCGCTGGGCAAAAGCACTCCGGCGCGCACGTTATGCGAAATTTGCTCCCGCAAATCGGTTTGCATCGCCTCGCGAATCGATTCGGGAGTCAATGCGATGGCGGCATCTCCGTAAATCTGGTTTTTAATGAGAAACAATTCGTGCAAATCCACCATCGTCGCAAAATCCAGATTGGGAGACACCCGGTTCAACTGCAATTTGGGCGTTTTTTTCAAGGCAGTGGAGAAAGGATAGTTCCACGTCGTCCAAAGCCTGCCATCACTCGTGCGAGTGGAAATCGACAGATAGAAAAAGGCAACGTCCTCCTGGTCGATGGAGCAAATGGCGGCCTGCATTTTTCCATTTTCCTTCTGAAAAAAACGAAAGAATTGTTTTTGATTTTCCCAGTCCCAGCCTGCATCCTCGACATGGGTAAATTCTGCCTCCTCGATTTCCCCGGTGAGATCCTCCAGATCGGGAAAGATGTCCCGCGAAGGCGGACGTTTATCCTCGAGGGTTTTCTCCAAAGGCAGACGCATCGTGCGCACGCGGGTGAGAATTTCCACCCAGGGCAACAAGGGCCAGATGCCCGAGAGCAGCACACCCAGTAATATACTCCCGTTGGGCAGCCAGCCGATGAGAAAGGAAATGGCAAACAAACAAAGCACGGAAAATTTTCTAGCCATCGGATGCGCAACTGTGCGCAGCGCCATACTCAGCACGAAAAGTCCTGCTAACAATGCGATGGCAGATTGGAGAGGCATCATGCGACACCTCCCGGTGGCAAACCTTCGCGCTGGAGGAAGGCTTCCAGCTCCTCGATCCCGAAATCGGACAGCACTTGATCGCCGACGACAAGGGTGGGCACAAAACGTTGACCCGAGATGCGTTCCATTTCGGCGAAAGCGGCGGAATCTCTCAACACATCGATTTCGCGCCACGTGTAACCTTTTTCCTTAAGCCAACGCTTGGCAGAGACACACCACGGACAGGTTGTTTTAACGTAGAGCACGAATTCTTGAGTCACCTTGCACTAAAAGCGCGTCTGCGTGCAGTGTCAACCGCTCCGCATCGTTTCCGTTCCATCGACCCGCTTTGTCCCACCTGGGTCGGGCATTGTCGAAAAGCGGCGGATAACCCGGCTTATTTCCGGAGCTTTTTTCCGCCTATTCGTTTGCAAGATTGGCCCGCCGTGCCTATGGAATGCGTCGCCCCATATTCGCTTTTCATGGATTCCACTAAAAAAACCACGTTTCTTCTGCGCTCGGGCAGCACGTTGGTTCTCTGGGCGATTACGTTGGGGATCATCTTTCGCGGATGGGAGGTGGGTTTTTTTCTGCTCATCGCCACGCTGGGTCTCGTCGCTTTGTGGGAATATTTCGACATGCTCGATGTCGCCGGGCGTCCAAATTTCCGCATTTACGGAATGGTGTGTTCCGTTTTTTTGCTCATCGGCACATTTTATTTCAGTCAACGTCTCGGGCCGTCGCATTTCTACGATCTCGAAATGGCGGTGCTGCTGGTCTTTCTCCTCGGAGTGTTTGCCCGGCAGATGTTTCAGACCACGCGTGATCCGGTGCCCATCGAGACGATGGCTTACACGGTTTTCGGGCTGCTTTACGTGGTCTGGCTCTTTAGTTTTATGATCAAAATCGTTTACGTCGTGCCGCGGAATGCGGATTTGACGGTGAACGGCCAGTTTTATGTGCTTTACCTGCTTGCAATCACGAAATTCAGCGACATGGGGGCGTATATTATTGGCAGTCTGTTTGGGAAACACAAACTAGTGCCGCACATCAGCCCGGCCAAAACCTGGGAGGGCTTTCTGGGTGCGCTGGCATTTTCGTTGCTGGCCAGTTTCGGCCTCTGGATGCTCCTGCCTGGGAAATTGACCTTGCTGAATCCCACGCACTGTATCGCTCTCGGCCTGATTCTCGGTTTTGCCGCCGTGGTGGGCGATCTCGCCGAATCCCTCGTCAAACGCAGCAATAATGTGAAGGATTCTGGCAAAATCCTCCCTGGCATCGGTGGATCGCTCGACTTGATCGACAGCCTGCTTTTCACCGCGCCATTGCTCTATTTTTATCTTTTGTTCATCGTCAAGACATGAAACGCCGCGTCGTCGTTCTCGGAGCCACCGGTTCCATCGGTCAAAGTGCCCGTCGCATCGCCCGGCAAATCCCCGGGCGAATGGAAATCGTCGGGTTGTCGGCGCACGTCAACGCCAGCGATTTATCCCAGGCTGCCCACGAGACCGGTGCCAGTGCGGTCTGTCTGGTGGATACTTCCCGCACTGCGGAACTAAGCCTGCCACCCGATACGCGTCATTTCCCTGGCGCTGAAGGACTTATCACCCTCGCCACTTTGCCCGAAGCCGACCTCGTCCTCATCGCCATCGTCGGCACGGGCGGCCTCGCCCCCGCCCTGGCCGCCATCGAGGCAGGGAAGGATATCGCCGTCGCCAGCAAGGAAATCCTCGTCATGGCCGGCGAAATCGTGATGCAACGCGCCCGCGAAAAAGGGGTTCGCGTGCTCCCGGTGGATAGCGAACACAATGCGATCTTCCAATGCCTCGAGGGACGCGATCCCGCAACCGTGCGACGTCTTATTTTGACCGCTTCGGGGGGGCCTTTTCGCCAGACACCAGCCGCCGATCTCCCAGGCGTCACCATCGCGCAAGCCCTGCGCCATCCCACTTGGAGCATGGGCCGCAAGATCACCATCGACTCCGCCACTTTGTTTAATAAAGGGCTGGAAATGATCGAGGCCCGCTGGCTTTTTGATACCACGATGGAGCGCATCGATGTCGTGGTCCATCCCCAAAGCATCATCCATTCGCTGGTGGAATTTCTCGACGGCTCGCTTCTGGCGCAACTTAGCCATTCCGACATGGGATTCCCGATTCAATATGCGGTGACTTATCCAGATCGACTTCCTCATTGCCTGCCTCCACTCGATCTCGCCGCATTGGGTCAGCTTACTTTCGAAGCACCGCGCACGACCGATTTCCCCGCGCTCGACCTCGCCCGGGCCGCCGGAGAGGCGGGAGGCACGCTTCCAGCCGTCTTCAACGCGGCCAACGAAGTCGCAGTTGAACGCTTTCTGGACCGGTCTGTCTCATTCCCCGACATCTGGCGGATTGTTGCCGCTGTGATGGAAAAACATCGTCCCGTTGCAAATCCCGATCTCGCAGCTATTCTCCAAGCCGACTCCGAAGCCCGCCTCCTGGCTCAGGCCGTCTAATTTGCCCGTTTCCTAGCCCAACCATCTATGTCCACCATCTTTATCCTTCTGGAAGTCGTCCTGATCTTTAATCTCATGATCATCGTGCATGAGCTCGGCCATTTCCTCGCTGCCCGCTGGCGTGGGTTGGTGGTGGAAAAATTCGGCATCTGGTTTGGCAAACCGCTCTGGAAAAAAACCATCGGCGGCGTCGAATACAGCCTTGGCTGCATTCCCGCCGGTGGCTTCGTCGCCCTGCCCCAAATGGCACCCATGGAAGTGATGGAAGGAAAAACTGACACCCCGCGTGAACAGCTTCCGCCTATCTCTGCCCTCGATAAAATCATCGTCGCCTTTGCCGGGCCGCTTTTTTCCGTGCTTCTCGCCGGGGTGTTTGCCTTGCTGGTTTTTTGGATCGGACGCCCGCAGAACGAATCCGAGGTCGGCACCACCATTGGCTACGTCGAACCTAATTCCCCGGCAGAAAAAGCGGGGTTTCAACCCGGCGATAAAGTGATCACCGTCGATGGCGAACCCGTCCAACGTTTTGGCGGCATGACGGAAAGCATCAGTTGGAGCGTCATCAAAAGTCGGGGCGAAACCATCGATTTCGTCATCGATCGGGACGGGCAGACTCTCACCAAGACCTCCAATTTTGAAAAACAGGACAACGAACTCTGGCAACGGAAAAATTTCCGCCAGATCGGTATCGGTCCCGCCCAAACGCCACGCGTGGCCCAAGTCTCCAAGAATTCCGCCGCCGAGCGCGCCGGCTTGCAGCCTCTGGATTACATCGTTGGGATCAATGGCCAAAAAGTTTACGGCCCCGAATTCATCGAGCAATGGCTTGTGGCCAATCCCAATGCCTCCGTTGTTTTCGATGTCGAACGCGATGGTAAAGCCATTCAAACTCCCATCTCGGTGGAAGGGCCTTTGGTCGCTTCCGTGTTGCCCAACAGCCCGGCGCAAGTCGCCGGCATCCTTCCCGGCGACCGCATTACCAGCGTCAATGGCGAACCGGTTTACAGTTCTTTTGCCGTCCTCACCCAGGTGCAGAAAGCAAGCGGCAAAATCCTTGCCCTCGGCCTTAAACGCGGCAACGAGACCAAGACCGTCAAAGTGCTCCCCGCTATTCCCGACCGGCCAGAAAGCAGCAGCCGCCCCATTATCGGTGTCGGTTGGGCGCAGGATTCGCTCGCTGGCATCACCTGGGATGGCATGGGACGCGTGCATATTGCCCATATTAACCCGCTTACCCAGCTCAAAACTGCCGCGCTCACCCTGGTTTACACCGTGCAAGCTTTGTTTGCCAAAGGCTCCGACGTCAGTCTGCAACATCTCTCCGGTCCGGTCGGCATCATGAACGTTTACTATCGTCTCTTCCAAAACGAATACGGCTGGCAGATGGCGCTGTGGTTTAGCGTCGTGCTCAATATCAATCTCGCCATCATGAACATGCTCCCCATCCCGGTGCTCGATGGGGGCCACATTACGCTTGCTCTCGTCGAAGCCGCACGCCGTCGCCCGGTCAATACCAAAGTGCTCGTCTATCTCCAGACTGCCTGCGCCTACGTAATCATGGGCTTCCTGGTCTATGTGAGTTTCTTCGACATCGGCGATCTTTTCGGACGACGAAAAACGGCTTTCGACAAACCCGTGCCAGCGATCGTCGAAACCGTTGCACAACCTTAAAAACCTCCAGCGGGATAATTTTCACAGCCACTTTCTGCGATTGAAAATCATCGCCGGGTCGGGCGGGCGAGAAGTCGGCCGCGCCCGACTGTGCCGACAAATTTTCCATCGCGCACCGCCACTTCCCCGCGCACTGTGACCACACTGGGCCGCCCCTTGAGAGGCCAGCCTTCAAACGCGCTGTAATCCACGTTCATCGTTTGTGTCGCAGCCCGAATCTCTCCGCGCCAGGTGGGATCGAACACCACCAGATCGGCATCCGCCCCCGGCTGAATCGTGCCTTTTCGAGGAAATAACCCGAAAATTTTCGCAGCCTGCGTGCTGGCCACATTGACAAAAGTCTGCAAATCGATCCGCCCGGTCGTCACCCCGTAAGTATAAAGCAGATTTACCCGGTCCTCCAAAGCCGGAATGCCGTTGGGGATCTTCGTAAAATCAGTGGCTCCCATCGGTTTTTGCCGGGCGAAATCGAACGGCGCATGATCCGTGGCCACCGTCTGCACCAGCCCGCTTTGCAAAGCAGACCAAAGCACGTCCTGATTACTAGCATTCCGCAACGGTGGTGACATCACATATTTCGACCCCTCGAAATCTGGCCGCTTCGTATCCTCATTGCTTAGTAACAAATATTGTATGAGCGTCTCGACCGAGACTTTAACCCCGCGCAGGCGGGCAGCCACGGCCTTTTCCAAGGCTTCCCGGCAACTTAGGTGAACGATGTAGATTTCGGTGCCTAACGCCTCGGCGAAAGTGGTCAGGTGATGCACCCCCTCGGCTTCGACCATCGGCGGGCGGCTTTCGTAATGCTGCTCGGGACCGGTGAGGCCGGCTGCTAACAATTCCTTTTGACGTTCGTCCACGAGGGTTTCGTTTTCGCAATGGGCGGTTACGACCACGCCGAGTTCTTTGGCCAGTTTAAGCGTTTGATAAAGTTCGACATCGTCGATGCCAAATGCGCCCTTGTAAGCCAGGAAAATTTTGAACGAGGAAATGCCCGCAGCCACGATTTCGCGGAGTTGCTCCCCGGCATTTTCATCAAACCGCGTCACCCCCATATGAAAGCTGTAATCGCAGGCCGATTTCCCCTCCGCCTGCGCCTTCCAGGTGGCGAAACCTTCCGCCGCCGATTCTTTGCGCGAAGGACAACACATGTCAAATAACGTCGTGGTTCCTCCGATCAATGCCGCCTTGCTGCCCGTCTCATAGGTGTCCTTCGCATAGGTGCCCATGAACGGGAGATAGATATGCGTGTGAGGATCGATAAAACCGGGGAAAACAAATTTACCGGTGGCATCGATGATCTCCGCCCCGGCTGGCGCCTCAATGTCGGATGCAATGCGGGTGATGGTTTCTCCCTCGCACCAGATGTCGGCTTGATAACGTTCGCTGGCGGTGACGATCTCTCCGTTTTTAATCAGTAAAGGCATGATCGATTAACCTAGGGATAAACTTCGCGATGATCAACCACTTTGAAGATCACCGAAGAAACCCGCTGTTTCTCAACCGCCCACCGCGGAATATTTTCGCAGACCGCGTGTCCACAGGGTGTGCGCCAGACCCCACATCAGGAGCACCCAACCCACTTGAAAACAAAAGCCGCGTTGCAATTCGCTCACCGACATTTTTTCCAGGAAGACTGCGACTGGAAAATAGAGTTGATATTTAAACGGCAGAAAATCCATGAAGCTTTGCACCCAGGGAGGCATGATATCGAGAGGAAACAACTGCCCGCTAAGGAAATACTCGAAGCTGTAGAGAATGAAAACGATGGTGGAAATCTCCAGAATCCAGAAAGCTAACATGGCCACGGAATAAGCGATGAGAAATTGCAACAAACCCGCCAGCACCAGCGAAATGATGGCGAGAAGCCAGGTGACAGGCTGGGCCGGCAGGGTGACATGTTCGCGCAATAAAAATAAAATCAGCACGATCAGAGGCAGCGTAACAAATGTGTAAAGCAGGCGATACCCGGCGAACAAACTAAACCGATAGGCCAGGTAGTTCATCGGTTTTGTTAGGAAGGAATTGATCTGGCCATCACGAATGTCGGCGGCAATCTGCCATTCGTCCTCCGTGGGGGTGATGAGTGTCTCCGCCACCAGCACGAGCAAAAAATAATAGACCATGCCCGAATAATCGTAGGGGCCGATGTTGGCATCGCGTTCCTTAAAAATGGCCTCCCAGATAAACAAGGTGCCCACGAGTGGCACCACCGCAAAGAGCGAACGAAAAAGAAAATTCCACCGGTAAACAAAGGTGTTTTGCAACGAAATATCGAATACCTTGCCGTATTTATTCATCTTGCCAGCTAAAGTAGGGCGGCCCATCGACTGAATACCTTCCAGGCTGCATCGCGTATTCCCGGCAACAAACTCCGCCCTTCGCTCAGAAAGAAAGCGGTATCCACTCCCTGCCCGGTGAGGTAATCCTCGGAATCCACGATCATTTCCTCAAGGATCTCCGGGGTCATTTCCAAATGAAATTGCAAGCCGTAAGCATTCCCTCCCCAGCGAAAAAGTTGTTGCGAGGTTAGATCCGACCAAGCCAGGCCCACGGCGTCCCCCGGCAGGGCAAAAGTGTCGCTGTGCCAATGGGTAACCGGCATGGTGGGAGGTAAATCGCAAAATAAAGCGTCCTCCTGCGCGGCGGGGTGAAAGTGAACGGGGAGGATGCCGATTTCTTTTTGCGTGTTTGTAATCACCTGCGCCCCCAGCGCGGTGGCTAACAATTGTGCGCCGAGACAGAGGCCGATGACCGGTTTTCCCGCTTGCAACGTAGCCTGGATGAGCTGGCATTCGTCGGCCAGATAAGGAAATTCGCTTGTTTGAAAGGCACTTTGCGCTCCTCCTCCCAGGGCGAGGCCATGGTAGGCGTCGAGTGCGATTGGAACAGGTTGATCGAGATAGGGATGAACCACATCGAGAGCGATGTGATGTGCCGCGAGCACCTCGGCCAGCAAACCCGGTTTGTCGGGGGCGCCATGTTGAATAAAGAGAACGCGCTGCATGGATCGGGACGGTAACCGAGTTAGAGGAAGGTTTCCAGCATTACTGCGGCTAGAAAAATGACGCCCACCACGGCGTTGGCCGTAAAAAATGCGTCGTTGATGCGGCTGAGATCGCGGGTGGCGGCGATGCGATGCTCAAAAAACAGACAGCCTGCCACCAGCACCAGAGCCATCCCGTAAAAAAGTCCCAGGCCCGCCGCAAGTCCGAAGGCACCGAGAAAAATCCACATCACGATGTGAAACGTGAGGGCGAGTTGCAACGAGCGATCCACTCCCAGCCAGACCACCATGGAATGCAGCCCTTCTTTTTTATCAAAAACCGCATCCTGCGATGCGTAGATAAGATCGAAACCTGCCACCCAAAAAAGCACGCCTGCCGCAAGAAGCAAAGGTGGCCAGGCAAACGCTCCGGTCACTGCCAGCCAGGCTCCCACCGGGGCCACGGCGAGGGCGAGGCCCAGAAAAAGCTGGGTAAAATGGGTAAATCGTTTGGTGAGCGAATAGAGAAAAATCAAGAAAAGCGCCACCGGCGAAAGCAGAAAGCATAGGAGATTGATCCACCAGGTGGCCGCGATAAAGGCGAGCGAACTTCCAATTAGCCAGACGATGGCCACCCGCTTCGGGAGCAGACGATGGCGCCCCTCGGTGCGCGGGTTTTTCTGATCGATCTCCCAGTCGGCAACGCGATTGAAGAGCATCGCGGCGGTGCGGGCAAAAATCATGCAAAGAAGGATCAATCCCGCGATCCGCCCGCTGGGTAAACCGTTGGCGGCGACGAGCATGGCTCCCAAGGCAAAAGGCAGGGCAAAGACGGTGTGGGAAAAGCGCACCAATTGCAGGAGACGCCGGGTGCTTTGCCAGAGGGTTGATTGCATGGTGATAAAAATAGCGAGGCCGGCAGGGGTGCGAATCTGGTCCACAGCCAGTCTGCGGGTTACTGTAAATCAATCCTCTTCAGCCGATATTTCCCCCGGCACTTTTTTGGGGCGGATCACGGCATACAAAACCAAAGCCAGCAGCACAATCGCCCCCGAGACCAACGGTGCGGTTTTGCTGGCGGGATTGACGCTGGAGAAAGCCGCCGCGACGCGCACCCCGATCAAAATCAGGCAGACTAACGCTCCCAGCACCGGCACCACCAGTGGCACTTCAAATTGACCCTTGGGTTCGTCTTTTCGCAGCTTGAGAAAAATCAAAGCCACATTGACGATGGTAAAAACGCCGAGCAAAAGCAGCACGGTGGATTCCGCAAGTTGCTTCACTCCGCCGGAAAGAATTAGCAGCGTGACGATGAAAAACAAAGTCAGCACTGCGATGTGCGGAGTGCGCCGCACGGGATGGATTCGGCCAAAAACACTCGGGAGCAACTTTTGTCTGCTCATCCCGTAGAGCAGGCGCGATCCCATCAGGTAATTGAGCAAAGCTGTGTTGCCGATGGAAAAAATCGTGATGGCCAGGAACACGCGGTCGATATTTCCGAACCACGGTGCCGCCCGCTGAGCCACCTCCATGAGAGGGGTTTTACTGCCGGCCAATTCCTGCCAGGGGACCACCGACACGGCTGTGATCGCGACCAACATGTAAATCACGGTGGAAATAAGCATGGCCGTGATCAACCCGCGCGGCAGATTTCTCGGCGCATCCTTTACCTCCTCGCTTACATTCAATAAATCCTCGAAGCCGATGAACGAAAAAAAGGTGAGCACCGCACCTTGCAACACCACCATGGCGAGCAGGGCGTTGCCTCCGTCGCTGGCCGCAGGCGGCATTTCGAGATAGTTGACCCCACCCCAAAAACGCATCCCCACCGCGACGATAAAAATAAGACCTCCCACCTCGACCACAGTGCAGACGATGTTTGCCCACATGCTTTCGCGGATGCCCCGGAAAATCACCATACCGACTAACAAAACGATACCAATGGCCACCAGCTTGGTGCTCCAGTCGAAGCCAAAGGCCCTTTGCAGATTCTCCGCTATCGCCTGCGAACCCGTGGCCATGCTCGTAAGGCCACTCATCATTACGGCCATGCCGACCACGTAACTCAACCATTTGCGATTAAAAGCGCGATTGGTGACGAAGGCCGCGCCGCCCGCCTTGGGGTAGCGACTCCCCACGCAGGCATAGGACAATCCGGTCAGCACAGCAGCGATCATCGCGGCCAGGAACGCAAGCCAGATGGCGTTGCCCAAGGTTTCCGCCGCCCGCCCGATGAGCGCGTAGATGCCTGCCCCCAACATCGATCCCGTGCCGTAAAGTGTTACCTGCCAAAAACCAAGGGTTTTCTGCAACCCCTGCCCTTCGTTACCCTCTGCGTGGCCATTGCTCATGGAGGCGAAGGCTACCGGGAAATCCCAGGCATTGGCAAGTCAAAATCGACCAGCGCCAGGGTTGCGGATTTATTTGGGAGACACTTCCGGCAGAGGCGCGGGCGCTGCCGGAGCGATGGGAATCCAGAAATCGCGCAGCACCGCCATGTGTTGCATTTGCTCGGCATCGCTATCTTCTATTAAAACGGGAGGCACGAGATCGAGATTGCGGAAAACGCGACTATCAAAAACCAGATCCCCGCTCCAGGTGAGTGTGTTGGGCGTGCTGCAAGCGTGCAATTCCTTGCCAACTAACACCCAATCGGTCGGCTTCCTGCGATTGCGATTCGTGTTTTCGTTGCCATCTTCATCCGCAGGCCAGGGCGGACGGATGACGAGCCATTTTTCAAGGCTGCGCAGACAGGATTCGCCGCGCACCTGGGTGTTGTAATCGCCTCCAATGACGAGCCAGTCGCCGGGAGGCACATTTTTTCGGCAATAATCGGCCAGCGCAGCGGTTTGCGCCCGGCGTTTGGTTTCCTTGGAGGCCGAAAGATGCACACTGACCACGAAAAGCGTGGGACCGCGCGGCAAAGCGATTCGCGCCCAGGCAAAATCGCGATTGGGCATCTCCTCGTCGGGCCAGACGCCGCTGCTAAGAATGGGATAACGTGAGACGATGCCGTTGGGCAGTTCCTTGTCCTCGCGGTAGTAGGAAAATTCGGGGCCGAAGACCGAGCGCACCCAGGAGTCGATCTCGCGTTTCGTGTTCGTCCCCGAGCGAAATTCCTGGATGAGGGCGATATCGGGTTTCAATCCTTGAAAAATTCGCGCCCCAGCTCCGTCGTCATAATTTTGGAAACGTCCACTCGTCAGATTTCCCGCAACGATGCGCAACGGAAGATAATCCGCACCGAAAACCAGCGCCGGAAGGAGCAACCCCAGGAAAAGCCACGCTTTGCCGAAGGTGAAGCGGTTGTTGGATCTACCAGTCAACGGAGAAGGCTTTCTTTTGATTGAATTTATCCAAGTAAAAACATTTTTTATTTTGGACCCCGAATTCATGCACCTGCATGGTTACTTTGACATCGTAACAACAATACTCGGCGATGTCGGCGATGCGCCCTTCCTTCCACCACTTGAGTGCGTCCATGCCTTCGGCGGTTTTTCCAACTCCAAGACAGCCCTGTCCGAGGGACTCCAATTTGAGCTTGTGGCCGAGCTGTTCTTCAACGGTAAGAATCATGTCGAGCGAGCGGCATTCGCTAGGTAGATCGAAGATGGTGTAGCCCATCAGGACACGATAATCGAAGTGAAGAATGTTATATCCCACCACGAGATCGGCCCGGCGAAGTTGTTCGACCAGATCCAGCACCTTGCTCTCGGGGTAGATGCGGTATTCGCCCAGCCGGGTGGAATAGGTAACCCCCACCGACATGCCCATTTTACTGATGTTTTCCCAGCCGCCCACGTCGTTGGAGGTGCGCTGGGTTTCGAGGTCGAAATAAACGATGTCGCGATCCATTATTTAAATATGCAACACGATCTCGCTCGCTGGGAAGCGAACTTTTTGCGCGGTGGCATATTTATCCGTGCTGGCGCGATAACCGGCGGGCGCAACCACGATGGAACGCAGACCGAGTGGGGTAAGACCGAGAATTTCATCATATTTCGCCGGGTCGAACCCTTCCATGGGGCAGGTGTCGATGCCGATGAGGGCGGCGGAGGTAAGAAAATTGCCGAGGGCGAGATAAATCTGGCGGTTGATCCAATCCTTGATCGTGAGACCGAAGGGCGGATTGGCAATGAAACCAAGGACGACTTTTTTAAATCCGTCGAGCGCAGCCTCCGGAATGCCCTGCGCGGTGGCGGTGGCGACGATGTGCGCGGTGACGTCGGCATCGGTGATTTCCAGTTTTCCTGCAAAAACAACGACATGAGAGGCGTCGCTCACCTGGCGTTGACCCCAGGAGACGGGGACGAGTTGTGCCTTGATCGCCTGATCGGTGATGACGATGAATTTCCAGGGTTGCAAGCCAAAGGAGGAGGCGGTGAGGATGAGGCTTTTTTCCAAAGTGGCCCAGTCTTCCGGGGAGATTTTTTTCGTCGGGTCGAAGGTTTTGGTGGCGTAGCGCCAGTTTAGCGCGGTGAGAAGCTGGTCGGATGGGATGTGGCTCATGTGTATGTGATGATTTTTGTTAGTTGAGTGTCGGTGTTAGGAATCCCATTTCCACGGCTCGGGCAACCAGCGGAAGCCGGCGCCTTCGTGAACGATGTGCCCGAGACCGGGCCATGGGAGATGGTAGGCGAAGGTGCGCAGCCGATCCGCGACGATGCGATCGAAGATTTTTTTGCGTGTGGCAGCGGCTTGTTTGTTATCGGTATCGAAACCGACCGTCCAGCCGGGGTTGGCAAAATTGATCACGTGATTATGCGCGGAATCGACGATGTGCAAAAGCTGGTCGTTGCCACTGGAGATGAGCACGGCAAGGTGCCCCGGAGTATGGCCATGGGCGTCGAGGAGTTCGAGGCCACCGAGAATTTTATCGCCGGGAGCGACGATTTCGAGTTTCGCTTTCACTTCTCCAAGCACGGTGGCCGCGCTTTTTTTGGTTTCGCCCAGGCTGTCGGAGGCGCTTCCGGTCCAGAAATCGACCTCGATTTTGTTGGCAAAAATCTTCGCGTTCGGAAAATTCAAGGCGCGCGTGTGGGCATCGACAAGCCCGCCAAAGTGGTCGCCGTGAGCGTGCGAAAGGACGATGCCGGTGATGTCGGAGGGTTGGATTCCCGCTTTGGCGAGGCTATCGAGAAGCAGGCCGTTGGTGGGGCCGCCGTTTTTACCATAGCCAGCGTCGATGAGGATGGTTTCACCGCCGATTTTCAGGAGGAGAATGTTAAATTGGATCGCGACACTGGAAGTGGGGAGATGTTCCCTGGCGAGAGCAGTTTTAAGTTCCTCTTCGCTCGCCTCGGGCGCCCAGATGGGCTTGAGAGGCATGGCACCGAAGCCATCGTTGAGTGCGAGGGCAGGGATGTCGCCGATTTTAAATGGGTGGAAAGAAGCGTAAGGGGATGGCGCGGGAGCAGGAGATTTTTCCACGGCAAAAGCTGCTTTGGGCAGGGTGCAGAGAAGACCGGCTGCACCGGAAAGTTGCAAAAGCTGCCGACGTGAAAGTGGAATGGCCATGAGCATTATCGTTTTATAGAAATCGAACGAGTTGGCAAGTGGATATTAAAAAAGCGATCCGGGACGTTGCCCGATTCCAGGAGTATAATTAATCGCGGAAAACCACGGTGCGTCCGTCGTGGATGAGCACTCGATCGTGGATGTGCGCACGCACGCCGCGCGCGAGGGCGAGGCGTTCGCAATCGCGTCCGAGACGTAACAAATCCTCGGGCTGATGAAAGTGTTCCACGCGCACCACTTCCTGATCGATGATGGGACCGGCGTCCAGCTCGCTGGTGACATAATGGCAGGTGGCGCCGATTAATTTTACGCCGCGGGCATGGGCTTTTTTATAGGGATTCGCACCTACGAAGGAAGGTAGAAAGGAGTGATGAATGTTAATAATGCGTCCGGCATAAGTGTGGCATAAATCGGGTGGGAGAATTTGCATATAGCGGGCCAGAACCACGAGATCGACCCGGGCCTCGTCGATGGCGGCTTCCACGGCGGCAAACCCGGCGGTTTTATCGCTGGCATCGATGGGAATGTGGCGGAAGGGAAGTCCTTCGCGCTCGGCAGTGGAGCGAAATTGCTCGTGATTGGACAGAACGAGCGGAATCTCGATGGCCAGCTCCCCGGAATGCCAGCGCCAGAGCAAATCGGCGAGGCAATGGCCAAGCCGGCTGACCAGGATCGCCACCCGCATTTTTTCCCGCGAATCGCGTATCGTCCACTCAGCCTGCAGCTCCCTGCCCACGGGAATAAAAGCGGTGCGGAAAGCTTCGAGATCGACCGAAAGCGATTCGCTGGCCACTGCCATGCGGGTAAAAAACCAGCCGCTGAGAGGATCGGTGAATTGATTGACCTCCAATAAATTTCCACCGTGCGCGGCGACAAAATTAGTGATGCGGGCGAGCAATCCCACACGGTCTGGACAGGCCAGTTTGATGATGGTGGCGCTCATGCTCCTAATGAAGAACTAACGAATGATGCCAAAGTTTTGTCCGAACGGCCAATAAACGAAAAAACCGCGTCCCACCACACTGCGTTCGGGGACGGTGCCCCAGAAACGGCTGTCGCTGCTATTATAGCTGTTATCACCGAGGGCAAGATAACGGGCGGCAGGCACGTCGAAAGTTTGCAAGGGCGACTGGAGCAGCTCAGTCCCGATGTTGGCAAAACCGCGATAACCGTTTTGATTGGACATCACACGTTTCAATCCGAATTCTGCGGCAATCTCGTTATTTATAAAAAGATCGGGGTGTGCGATCCTGACCTGGTCGCCGGGAATGGCCGCGAGACGTTTGATATAAAACTGGGTGAGTCCGTTACTGCGCGGGTCGTTAAGGATGCCGGGGATTTCCTGGGTGGTGAAGACGAAGACCTCGCCGCGCACTGGTTTGCGAAAGTGGTAGGTGAATTTATCGACGAAAAGTTGATCGCCGGTCTGCACGCGGGCCCGGACGATGGGCTGGCCGGCCCGGAGAGTGGTGCCGGGACCCACACCGAGGTCGTTCATAAGATTGGCGGGCGGACATTTTATCTTATAAGTGAGCCCGCTGGTGGTGACGATCTGGGTGGCGACGGAGAACCAGAGAAAGGGGACGGCCTGCAATTGGGCGACCGTATCGTCGCGTTTGGCCACCACTTCGAGGTAGCTGCGGCCATTCCAGACGACCTCCCAAAAGCGCTGGGGCAGAGAAGGCAGGGGCGAGGAAAGCGGGGTGGCGATAACGCCGTTGACCGTCGGCTGCATGGAGCCGGTGGGAATTTTGAAGGGCTGCAAAAAATAGGCGCGAATGCCGAGGGCAATCACGATGGCGACGAGGAGCGTCTCACAATTTTCGCGAATGCCGGGGAATTTCTGTGTTGGGATTACTTTGCCGAGTTCGCCGTCGAGTTCGCCGATGAGACGTTCCACGGTGCCTTGGTCGCGCTGGCGGATGGAATCGGCGAGCGCCTGGTTTTTCTCGGTGAGCCGAACGAAATCCTCCGGGCGCAGCAAGTCGCGTTTGTAATGGAGCAGGCGGGTGACGTTTTTGACGACGTCGCGGGCGTTTTTAAGATATTTGGGAGCAAACATGCGGTGGAGCGATGACTTAAGGCCGAAGTAAGCCGCAGGGCAATGAAGAAACCCTTGAGGGATCGGTTTTTTACTGTCAGCATGGCCGATATGGTTGATTCACCCGCTTTTGGGATTCGCGGGCATCTGATCGATGCGCCAGTTTTTGGGTCGTTACGAAATTGGGCGGACGGTGCGTTGGTGATTGAAAACGGTCTAATTACCGAGGTCGGCGATTACGATAGCTTGAGGAAAGTGCCGCGGGCGGAGAAGTTGCGCTGGTTGCATGGGCCGCAGACGTTGATCGTGCCCGGCTTGATCGACGTCCACGCGCATGTGCCACAGTATCCGGCGGTGGCCAGGGCGGGAGGCGAGCTTTTACCATGGTTGCGGCAACATATTTTCCCGTTGGAAAAAGAATTTACCGGTCCCAAGGCGCGGAAACAGGCGACGCAATTTTTCGACGAGGCAGCCCGCCACGGCACAACGACGATCACGGCATTCACGGCGATTTATGAGGATAGTTGCAACGCCGTTTTTGCGGCAGCAGAGAAAAAGGGCATTCGCGCGATCATTGGCAAAGTGATGATGGATGTGGGCTCCTACGGGGCGCATCAGCCGCGCAAAGTGCTCTCGATTTCGCTGCTGGAGACCGAGCGCCTGATTCGTCAATGGCACGGGGCGGCGGATGGCTTGTTAGATTACGCGGTGAGTCCGCGATTTGCGGTGAGTTGTTCGGAGAAAATGATGCGCCGCGCCGGCGAACTCGCGCGTGCGTTCGATACTTACATCCAGACGCATCTGTCGGAAAACCTCGGGGAGATCGAGATGGTGCGCCATCTTTTTCCTGCCACCCAGGATTACACCGACGTGTATGATCAATTCGGTTTGTTAGGTCCGAAAACCTTGTTGGGACATGCCATCCATCTTTCCGAACGGGAGACTGCGGTCATCGCGGAGCGTGGGAGTCGGGTGGCGCATTGTCCCACCTCGAATATTTTTCTGGGCAGCGGGATCATGCCGCTTTCCACCTGGCGCGAACGCGGCATCGGCATCGGGCTGGGATCGGATGTGGCGGCCGGACCGGAATTGAATCTGTGGCAGGTGATGCGTTCGGCGGTGGAAGGGCAGCAGGCGCGCGCCTTTTTCGATCCGAAGACGGCTCCGTTGACCACGGCGGCGGCATTTCATCTTGCCACGGCAGGCGGAGCGGAGGT
>JBBRFA010000054.1:0-21645 GCA_038225185.1 Chthoniobacterales bacterium | reverse complement strand
AACCGGCCTTCTTCGAGTTCGATGAGATCGAAGTAGGTGCGGACTTCGGGGTGGGTGTCGCCTCCGACTTCGCGAAGTTGGAATTTAAAGCGGGCGATGTTCTCGGTCGAATCGGGCCCGCGCTGGATGAGGGTTTGATTCCAGGCTTCGATCTCTGCGGCAGGGTGTGGACGGCCGTTTTGCTGGAGCCAGACGACGATGGCCTCATCATTTTGGAGGCGGTGAACCGTTTCCTCAAAGGTGTCGGGATCGATTTCGAGGTAGCTGAGAAGTTGTTTGTCGAAGCCGACAGTTTTGTAGTTGTAACCTTCGAGCAATCCCTGGCGATGGAGGCGGGCTTTGTCAATGAGCCGGGGAAGATGGACGTAGCCGGCGAGTCGCGCGTAGGGGCTGCGAGGGAAGACTTTGGGCATGAGACGGGGAAGGGGTTTTTAAGTGAGACCAAGGCCAAGCTGACTTTGCGGGTCGTTGCGGTCGTTGCGGTCAGGTGGCTTGGGGAGCTTGGGTTGATTGGGTTGATTGGATTTGGGTGCTTTGGGCTGGGGAAGCTGGCTGGGTTGTTCGACTTGGGGTTCGCCGATGTTGAGTTCGCCTTGAAAGACGCCGCCCCGTTCGATATTGATGCCGCGGGCGAAGATGGCTCCCGACATGCGGCCCGATTTGGCGATATAAACGGTGCCGCTGGCGAGGATGCGGCCCGACATTTCGCCTTCGATGCGGACTTCGCGGGCACGGACGGGGCGAACGAATTCGGTGAGGGATTTTTTTAGGATGTGGAGGGTATCGCTCTCGAGGGCGCCGGTGATGCGGCCCTTGAATTTGACGGCGACTTCGCCGGTGCAGATGAGGTTGCCGCGCATGGGACCGCGGAGGTCGGCGGCGCCGCAGACGGCTTTGGCGCTGTTGAGATCGCCTTTGGGGGTGATGAGGATGGAGCCTGCGGTCTGGATGGTGCGACTGAAGCCGTTGACGATTTTAAAGTCTTGCAGGTCGATGTAGGCGCCGCAGGTCTTGCAGGAGCAGGAGGTGGCGGTGCGCACCACTTCCTGGCGCGCACCGCAATCGAAACAGGCGACGGAACGCGGGGTGTTGTCGCGGAAAAAACCGGCGAGTTTCTCCCAGAGACCGGGTTCTTCGGCTTCGTTTTCGGTCTGATCGCTTGCCGCGACGGTGCCGATGACGAAGTGTTGGCTGCAGGCCCGGCAATAGGTGGACTGCGCCATGGCAGACTCCAGTTGATGCGCCCCGCAATGGGGACACTGGATACTGACCTTGGCTACGGTCGGCTTGGCCACCGGAACAAATTAGCGTCCGAGGATGGACGCGATTTTAGAGGGGGCGGCAGGGGTTTCGTCGCTGGAAGCGGTGGCAGACGGCTTGGGCAACGCGCCTTTGTTGGGAGTGACTTCGGATTTACCGACGAAAGTGGCGCCTTCCTCAATGATAAGGCGGGCAGCTTTGAGGTCGCCGATGAGTTGGGCGCGGGATTTGAGTTCGCATTTTTCGGCCACGGTGATGTTGCCGTGGACTTTGCCATAGACGGTGACGGATTTGGTTTTGATTTCGCCGCGCACGTCGGCATTTTCTCCCAGGGTGAGAATACCTTCGGAGGTGATTTCGCCTTCGACTTTGCCGTCGATGGAGAGGTCGGTGGCAAATTTGATCGATCCCTTGATTTCCACATCGCTGGAGAGGGAGTTTTTGATGTTACTGATGTCGGCCATAAGAATTATTGCTTGGATTACTGGTTGGATGTCCCCGTTGTGTGGTTGGAACTTTCGCGATTGGAGAAAACATCACCAAAGCTCGTCGAAAGGTGTTGCCCATGGGAACGTGGGCTTTTAACACGTTGCGATTATCGTCGCGGGGTAAACGGTGTCAATCTTCTGAGAAAGAAAACCTCGATAATCTGCATTAATCGCTGGTCAAAGCCTGCGTGGGACTCATGGCGGAGGCTTTGAGAGCCGGATAAAATCCTGCCACCACGCCGATGGTCGAGGCGCTGAGCACTCCCAAAACGACAATGCCCCAGCTCAGGACCGGAGCATTGGTCGGTGGCGAAAACGATTCCAAAACCTGCAAAAGCAAGGCTGCGCCGCCAATGCCAAGGATGCCGCCGATGATGGCGACGGAAGTCGATTCCACGAGCACTTGACGAAAAATATCCCTGGCCGAGGCACCGAGGGCGCGGCGCACCCCGATTTCGCGGGTGCGATCGCTGATGCTGGCGAGCATGATATTAATGATGCCGAGGGCGCCGACGAGGAGACTGATCCCGGCGATGACCCCACCGGTGATGCGGCCCGAGCGAATCTCCTGTTCGACTTCGGCGAGACTGGCATCGGGGGGTTCGATCTCAAAATCCTCGACCCCGCCGTGGGCTTGCAAGAGAGTTTTGCGTGCTTCCTCGGTGACTTCCTCTTTGCTGCGGTCGTCGGCAAAGCCGAGTTGGATTTCGCTGATGTTCAGGAGTGGTCCCTGGTCGATGCCATTGCTGCCGATATTGGCGGAATTAAATGTGGCCAGCGCTGTGGTGATGGGGATGTAAACGACTTGGTTTTTATAAGAATAAGGGTCGTAATTGCTCCGTCTGCCGCCTCTGCCACCGCTGCCGCCGCGTCCACCGGCGGTTGATTGCGAGCGTGGCTTAAGCGCAGGTGCATTCACTTGGCGCTCACGCTCACGGCGCACGGATTCGGAAAGATGCTCTGGCAACACACCCACCACGCGAAAAGCGACGCCACGGATGACGATGGTTTTGCCCACACCATCAGCGGGACGCGGAAAAAGCTCTTTTGCCACTGTGCCGCCAAGCACGCAGACTCTTTTGGCCCGCTCGACATCCAGGGGATTGATAAAACGTCCCGTGGGAGGAAGCAGGCGATTAGCCTCTGCCGTGGACATTGTGCTGGAGACCACCCGCCCGGCGCTGATGCGATTTTCGAAGACCACACGTTCCCGGTCGTAATTGATCGCGGGAGCGATCCAGGTAATGCCGCGAACACCAGCGCGCAAAGCTTTCACATCCTCCAGCACCAGGCCACGGCTGAATTGTCCGCGCGCGGTGCCTCCCGCACGCCCTCGGTTGGAGCGGATGACGATTTTTGTAAGCTCACCACTTTGCAGGGAGGCTTCGCGTTTTCCGCGTGCCACGCCATCGTTCAAGGCCACCATGCCGACGAGGGCCGAGACGCTCATCACGATTCCCACCAGGGTGAGCAAGGTGCGAAACCAATGGGTAAAAACTTCTCCGATGCCCTGGTGAATGGCTATTTTCCAAGAGGTGGTCATTTTATTTCATTCGTAACGGAGGGCTTCAATCGGCGACATCTTCGATCCCCGGATGGCAGGAAACACTCCGGCGAGGATGCCCGTGACGAGAGCCGCGGCAAAGCTCCAGACCAGCGCGGAGGGTAAAATAAGTGGCACGGCTTTGCTGACCGCGGCCAGTTTAAAGAAGGTAACCATGCTCCAGCCTGCCAGCAAGCCCAGCACGCCTCCGAGTAAAGCTAATAAAATGGCTTCCAGCATGATTTGCATAAAAATATCGCTGCGACATGCCCCCAGAGCGCGGCGCACCCCGATTTCGCGAATGCGTTGCTTGATCGCGGCCAGCATTACATTGGTGACCCCGATGCCGCCCACCAACAGACTTACTGCTGCGATCACTCCACCGCTGATGCGCAGGGCGCGGATGCGAGTCTCGATGGCATCGGACCACTCCTGGCTGGTTTGAAATTCAAAATCCTCCACGCCGCGATGGTTGCGGAGGATGGGGCCTTTAATTTCTTCGATGGATTCTTCGAGACGATCTGCGTCGCGCACCAGCCCGACGATTTCGGAGAGGCGCGTGCCTGGGGTGGGTCGCCGCTGACCATCCACTTTGCCATCTTCAAACAGGCGAAAAGCTGTGGTGTGAGGGATGAGCAATTCATTTTTCAACCAAAATGCCCCAGGTATTTCCAGGGTGCCGATCACTTCAAAAAGGGCGTTTTCCAAGTAAACCCGTTTGCCGAGAGCCGTGGTCGGGGTGAGCCCGAGTTCCTGCATTACGCTAAAACCCAGCACACAGACCGGGCGGCTGCGTTCCACATCGAGCGCCGCGATAAATCGTCCCGAAGCCAGCTTATGTTTTGCAATCGTGAAATAATCGACATCGACCCCGGTCACCCGGGCACCCATCACCTGCCGGTCCCGGTAGAGGATCGTGGGCGTTGGCCCCACGCGATGGGCGGGAGTCACCATGCTCACCCACTGGGAGGCCTGGCGCAGGGTAGCCACATCGCGGAGGGTGAGTCCCGGGCTGGCGTCCTTCATTTCCTGCTGGTTCTCGGGCACGGGGGCAGCCCGCAGACGGAATCTTTCCACGCCGCCGGTGGCTTGTAAAAAAGCGCGTTCCTGGCGGGCCATGCCTTCGGTAAGGGCGAAGGTCGCAAGCAGGGATCCTGCTCCCAGCACGATGGCGAGGAGGGCGATGGCGGAGCGCAGGCGATTTCCCAGGATCTCGCGCATTCCCTGCGAGAGGCCCACCGCCAGATTCAACGTGAACCTCCTGCCGTTCTCATTTTTTAGGACCGGGGCGAGCGGGTCGAGACGGGCCGGTTAAGCAGGACCTGGGTGCCTTTTTCCAAGCCGGAAAGCACCTCGGCATACAAATGGTTGGTCGCTCCCACTTCGATGGTTTTTTCCTCGGGGGCGCCTTCTTTGCGAGAGATATAAACGATCTTGTGCCCGCTTTTATCTTCAAAAATAGCGGAGAGCGGCAGCGCGTTGACGTTTTCGACTTTTTTGGTTGGAATACTGACCTGGGCGGTCATTCCCGGACGCAGACGCGGGTTGGGGGCTTCAATTTTCAGGTTTATAACATAGCCTTTGATGTTATTAACGACCGTGGCCATGGGTGCAATGGTGAGGACGGTGCCCAGCATTTCGATTTCGCCCAGTGAATCGACTTTGAAACTGAACGACATTCCGACCGAAAGACGTGCGACATCGACCTGGTTAACGTGGGAGGTGATGATCAAGGCGCGGAGATCGGCCACGCTCATCAGCACGGTGCCGGAGTTGACGCTGGCGGCGCCGACGACGATTTGATTTTCCACCACGGGCAGGGAGAGCACGGTGCCTTCGAGTGGGGCGATGACCTTGGATTTGACGATGCGGCTTTCGATGGTCTCAAGTTCCTGGCGGGCTTTGCGGAGATTTTGCCCGGTGACATCGCGCACAGTTTTGGCGTCGCGAAATTCCTGGTCGGTGATGATGTTGGATTTGAGGAGGCGATCCTGGCGCTGAAGATCGCGGTTGGATTTTTCGAGGTTGAGCTCGGCGATGGCGATCTCGGTCTCGGCGGCAGATTTCTGGGTGAGAAGTTCGGTATTATCGAGATCGATGAGAGCCTGGCCGCGGGTGACCTGGTCGCTTTCTTTGACGTAAATTTTTTCGATCCGGGCGCTGATTTCGGGTTTCACCTCGATCAGCACTTCGGGCTTGACCTCGCCCGCGACTTCGACGGTCTCGACGATGGTCTCGGTGGTGACTTCTGCGGTTAGCACTTTGATATCGGCGGGATTTTGCCGGGTTTTCCACCCCCAACCAACGGCACCGATAACGATTGCGACGATAAGAAAGAAAAAAATCCGAGTCATTTTGATAAAATGATATAAATGCGACTTGCCCGATCGGCAAACGGTTTGGACAAAAAGACCGGCGAAGGGCTTTAAAAAATGACTCCGCAATCGCAGTGATTCGGGAGAACCATTCCTGAAGTCCAGAATCCTTGGACGCCTCCGCATTTCTGGAGTAAACTCGCGACCCTTCTTTTTCCTAAATAACCAACCATCATGTTTGTCGATCACATCCGAGTCTATGCCGAGTCCGGCGATGGAGGCCGTGGCGCGGTCTCGTTTCGTCGCGAAAAATTCGTTCCCCGAGGCGGTCCCGACGGCGGAGATGGCGGACGCGGCGGCAGTGTCATCCTCCGTGCGACCGAGCAGCTCGATAATCTGGTTTCCTATTATTACGATCCAAAAATTAAAGCCAAAAGCGGCAACGCAGGTGGCGGACGCCAAAAGTCGGGTAAATCCGCCGCCGACAAAATCGCGCTCCTTCCGGTCGGAACTGCGGTGTATCGAGTGCCAGACGCGCTGATTCCTCCGCCCCGCACTGGTTTCGAGGTGGACGAGCCCAAGCCGGACAGTCAGCCCTTGCAGAAAAAAGGGTTGTCCACCGACGATCTGGAGCTTGTCGCCGACCTGACCGAACCCGGCCAGGAATTTATTCTCTGCCAGGGCGGCAAAGGCGGCAAAGGCAATATCCACTATAAAAGTTCCATCAACCAGGTGCCTACCCAATACACTGAGGGCACGGAAGGCCAGCGCGGTTATTTCTACTTCGAACTCCGTAAAATTGCCGACGCCGGCCTCGTTGGCTATCCCAATGCCGGTAAATCGACGATCATCTCCCGCATCTCCGCCGCTCATCCGAAGATCGCCCCCTATCCCTTTACCACTCTTACCCCGATGATCGGCGTCGTCGATGTGGGCGAATATGGACGCATCACCGTGGCCGACATTCCCGGTTTGATCGAAGGCGCCCACCGTAATGTGGGCTTGGGACACGATTTTCTCCGTCACGTCGTGCGCTGCAAACTGCTCCTTTTCGTCATTGACATGGCGGGCAGCGAAGGCCGCGATCCCTGCGACGATCTCGCCCGGCTCCGCGAAGAAATCGTTCTCTACGATCCCACGCTTGCGCAGCGGCAATGGGTCGTCATCGCCAATAAAATGGACCTGCCCGAGTCCGCCGAAAATCTTCGAATTTTCAAAATCCGCTTTCCCAAGCCAGAGATCATCGAAGTCGCCGCCGAATCTTCCCAAGGCATCGATTTTTTAATTAAACGCCTCGGCGAACTCGTCCAGTAATCCCATTTATCCGTCCGCCGTTTTTTTAAGAAAAATGCCGACCGTCGCCAGCTACTGCTCGATTTTTCTCAAGCCAGAAATGCTCCACATTTATCGGCAAGTGACCGCGCTGCAACGTTACCGGACCTTTATTCTCACCAAGACCCGGCAGGAAGCGGCCGCTTTTCCTTTCGATCCCGTGATCGAATTGCCCGCACCACGCAAGCGGCTGCTCCGGCGGTTCATTCGCAAATATCTACAAAAAGCGCCCGCGCTCCTTTATCGAGGTGAATACGACGTGCTTCTCGACGCCGTGGAAGCGGGCGGTGCCGATCTCGTCCACATTTATTTTGGCCATACAGGAGTGCATTTACTGCCATTTATCGAAAATTCCGGCATTCCCACGGTCGTTTCTTTTCACGGTGCCGATGTGATGCCGCGACCGGATCGTCCCGGTTATCTCGATCAACTCCGCCGTCTTCTGCAAGTGATTCCGCTGGCCCTCGTCCGTTCCGAATCCCTTGCCGCCCGGCTCCGGGAACTGGGGTGTCCGCCCGAAAAAATCCGCCTCAATCGCACCGGCATTCCGCTCGATCAATATAGCGAGACCGACCGTTCGCAACGCCCGGCACGGCCGGTGCGCTTCGTCCAGGCGTGCCGATTGATCGAAAAAAAAGGGCTGCGCACCACCATCGAAGCCTTTGCCCAGGTGCGCCGGGCTTTTCCGGAAAGTTCGCTCGCCATCGCAGGTGACGGCCCGTTGCGCGGGGAACTGCAAGATCTCGTTGCCCGGCTCGGACTCGCCGCCAATTTGCATTTTACCGGATTTCTCAATCAAACCGCCCTCCGCGAACTTTACGCCTATTCGGATATTTTCGTTCACCCCAGCGAAATCACTGCGGGATCGGATCAGGAAGGGGTTCCCAATTCCCTGCTCGAAGCCATGGCCACCGGTTTGCCCGTCGTGGCTACGAGGCACGGCGGCATTCCCGAAGCTGTCACTCATGGAGAGGAGGGTTTTTTAGTCGCCGAAAAAGACACTGCATCGCTGGCCGAATCGATGCTTGCCCTGGCGGAAGACCCGAATTTACGGCATCGGTTGGGAAACTCCGCCGCTGCCTCGGTGAAGAAAACTTTCGAGCAATCCGCCCAAATCGCCGCTTTGGAAAGTTATTACGATGAAGTTTCGTCGCGGTAATGGAAAACAATCGGTTTATCCACCTTTTCGCAGAGGCTATTATGCACGGGACAACTTAGGGCCACGCGTTCCAAAATGCGCTCTGGATCGGTGGTTTTAGAAAATGGAAACCAGATTTCCGTGCTTAAACGGGCGATTTTCCGTGGCGCAGTGGTGGACATCTCTTTTTGCACCGTGATTTTCAATCCCACGAGGCTGAGATCCGGGCGCGTGCGCCGATTATAAATATCCAACGTGGTGGCAATGCAGGTGCCCAAAGCCGTCGCCACCAGATCGGTGGGGGAAAACGTCTCGCCTTTTCCGTGATTATCCACCGGTGCATCCGTCGTCAGGATGCTGTTGGAGGGAACGTGGGTGGCCGAACAATGGAGGTCACCTTCATAGGAAATATCAATCTGAACCATTAAACAAATCATCTCACAGCAGACATTTTCCGCCACGAAAAAAACAGACCGTTTTTTGCCAACTTGTGATCGATAAATGTGCTTTAGCCGCAAAATAATTTGTTTGGCAGGGGCAAAAGAGTTGACTTATTTCCCCGTCACACGCCTCATAACCACCATGCGATTACGGCGGTGGCTTTTGGCTGCTATTTTATTTCCTGGCCCTGTCTGCCTGCCCGGTTTTGCCGCAAATATTCAACTTAAATCGGGCGCGGAATATCGCGACATCAAGATTCTCAACCAAACCGCCTCAACTGTGCGGATTTACACCGCATTTGGCGAGATCAGCATTCCGGCGGATTCCATCGCCGCGATTGATGGCAAAAAATTCATCTCTCCCGCGCCGGTCACACCGCCGCCCGTGGAGATGAGCCCGCCCAGCTCCACGCCAGCAGCCATTCCTGCTAACAAACCGCTGCCAGCCCTCGCGCTGGCCGGGGAAACGATGCTCCAGCCAACGCCCCGGCCAGTTTTAAATGCGGCCCCAGGTCCCCTGCCTGTCGTTCCGCGCGTTTATCGGCACGATTCGCGCATGGATTATTTCCTGGGTGGATTGTTAATAGCTGTTCTGCTCTGGCTGGGCCAGTTGCTTTGGGTGCAGCACTGGCAAAATCGACGCCGTCAAACTGCCCTCGGCTGGAATACGCTTGTTCTCCTGCTCCCTGGAGTGGGCCTGCTCATTTATCTGGCTAATGCGTTGTTAGGAAAAAAAATCGCTCCCTTGCCGGAGGAGGACTTTGCGGGGCGTGCCGGAAAAACAAAACTCTTCGGGGCCACCGCAGGCCGGGTAAAAGGGCAGGGGATCGGCCTGCGTTTTTTAGATGAGGGCAACCAGCCGGTTCCCTTGCAAAAAAGCAGCTCCGACACCTCGACTCTGGATCGTGCCCGCGAGATTCTCGAAGCCGCCGTCGTGCAACGGGCCAGCGATATCCACATCGAGCCCCAGGAAGATCTCTGGCGGGTAAGGCTGCGGGTGGACGGTCAACTGGCAGAATTACTAACCTTGGAAATCATCGAAGGCAAACGCCTCGTCACCGCGATCAAATCGCTCGCGCAGATCGACATCGCCGAGAAACGTCAGGCGCAGGATGGCCGTTTCCGCGTGCGCACCGAAATCCGCGATGTGGATTTCCGCGTCGCCACGGCCAATTCCATTTTTGGAGAAAAAGTCGTCATTCGCATTCTGGACCGCAAAGGGGGGCTGTTTAGTCTGGATCAAGTCGGCATGGCCCAGGAAATGGAGGCCACCTTCGATCGCACGATTCATTCGCGCGCGGGGATGATCATTGTCACCGGCCCCACGGGATCGGGCAAAACGTCCACGCTTTATGCGGCGCTAAGCCGGCTGGATCGGAATCGTCTTAACATCATGACGATCGAAGATCCGGTGGAATATGAATTGCCGGGCGCCACGCAAATCCCCGTGTTACCCAAGGCCGGGGTGACCTATGAATCGGGGTTGCGTTCCATTTTAAGGCAGGACCCGGATGTGATTTTGATCGGTGAGATGCGCGATGCGGAGGCGGCCACTGTCGCTTTGCGAGCGGCACTTACCGGGCACCTGGTGTTTACCTCTTTGCACACCCGGGATACCATTTCCACCCTGGTGCGTCTGGAGGAAATGGGGTTGGATCGCACGCAAATTTCCTCCGCTTTACTGATGTTAGTGGCGCAACGTCTGGTGCGCGTGCTTTGCCCGGCATGCCGCAGACAGTCGGTCTGCGGGGGAGGAGAGTTGGAGGCCATTGGCCTGGCCCTGCCAGCGGGCGAATCGATCTGGGAGCCGGCGGGATGTCCGGCTTGCGACGGCACCGGCTACCGCGGGCGCACGGCGATTTTCGAATTGTTAGTTCTCAACGATGAATTACGCAACGCGGTGAGCGAGGGTGCGACGCAGGATGTGCTGCTGGAGATGGCTCGAAAAAATGGGTTTCGGATGTATCGCGAGGATGGAGCGCAAAAAATTCTCGGCGGCATTACCAGCGTAGCCGAGGTTCTGGAAGCCAGCTAATTTTTTGTTATGATGAAAAAACATGATCGCAACCATCGTTAGTATAATCGCCTTGCTTCTGATCGTCGTGCAAGGACGACTCGCCTGGCAGGAAGGGTTGTTTCGCGCCGTGGCCCGATTTCTTTTTGTGACCATCGCGGTGCTGGTGGCGCTGCGTTTCTGGCATCCTTACACAGGTTGGCTGGTGGAAAGTCTGGACATGCCGTTCGAGCAGTTGGCGCTGGCTGGATTTTGGACTTTATTTGCAGTGGTTTTCGTTCCTTTGAATGCGTTGCTGGGATCCATCAATAACGATTTCGTTCCCGAATATCCGTCCGGGATGGATCGCGTCGGTGGGATGATCTGCGGTGCTCTCACCGCCTGGCTGCTTTGTGCTGCGGTGGTGTTAAGTGCCATGCCGCTTTTACCCAAATATGCGGCGAGCTACGATCCGGCGCACCTGCTCCTGCCATTGGATCGCCTGCCGCTCGCGCTCTATGCCGGCCTGGAGGGCAGGGTGACAGGATTGCCCGAGGGCGATGCCGGTCGCACGGTGTTACCCAAGATCGGGAGCGAGCCTGGGGAGCCACTCAAGGTGAGCTGGTAGGCGATGGTCTCCCCGCTTATTTCGGCAAAGCGGAGGCTTTCCAGGCTTTGGCGATGAGGCCTTTCAAGATGATGGCATCTTCCCAACTGTTAGGAAGACTGTGCAGGTTGTAGCCACCTGCGATTGGCCCCAGCTCGGGCACGACGAAGAGTTCGCGTCCGTTCTGACGACCCGCCCGCCAGACGCGGAAGAGGGCTTCCGCGAAGGGCAGCCAGTCTTTTATTTCCTGGGTGAGTTTGCCTTTGCCATCGGTGACCGGCACCTGGCAATGGTGTCCGTTAAAGGGGCGTAGATGGATTTGAGAGACGCGTTGAATGAGTTTGGGCTGGACTAACAAACGTTCCGCGTAATTTCCCGGATGGAGATGCTTGACCACGGCGACGTGGGAGTAATCAAGTGTCATGGGCAGATATTTTCCCGTCGCCTTGCGGTAGGCGTCGGCGAGGGCGTAGGCTTTTTCGGGGGTCTCGGTGCAGGTGTCGCGATGAATTTCCACGGCGGCCTCGACGCCGAGGGCTTCGCTCTCTGCGAGGAGCTTTAAAGTAAGCTGGAGAGCTTCGGGAGTCAATGTGTCGTGATCGGCTAGCTGCACATTGATGTGGTGCGCCCCGTTTTCTTTATTTTCGAGGAGAAGTTTGCGAAATTCGGAGGCTTTTCCGGAACTGATGTAACCGACAATGCCAAGATCGTATTTTTCGGCGAGCGCCTTGTGTTCGGGCGCGGGCTGGCAGGCAAAGCCATCGAAACCGGCTTCCTTGATGGCGGCAATTTTGCGTTCGAGTGACCACTCTTTTTTGGCGTTGGGATACTGGACGAGGGTCCACATGGCGGCGATGTGGCGGATTTTCGGAGGATTGTTAGCAGGCATGGAGTATAATGGTGAGGTTAATGTGGGAAAGTTAGCGGTTGCCTCGTCCGGGGAAAGTGAGTTCGGCAATACCGGATTTATCGAGATCGCCAAAGCCTTCGACCACTGCGCGGTCGTATTGCATTTTGGTGGCCACCGCGAGAGGAAGATTCAATTTGGCTTCGCTGGCCAGGGAGAGGGCAATACCGCTGTCCTTGGCCGCGTGTGCCACGGAAAAATAACAGGCGTGATCGCGATTTTGCATATCTTCGCCATCGGTTTTAAGCACTTGTGAGCTGGCGCCAGTCTGGGAAAAAACCTCGCGCAAAACGGTGAGATCGAGTCCCAGGGCAGTTCCCAGACCCAGGCCTTCGGCCAGACCGGCGGTGTTGATATTCATAACCATGTTAACCAGGGCTTTGACTTTGGCTGCGGAACTGGTGGGACCGATGTGCCGCAAGGAAACACTGAGATCCTTGAGAATGGCCTCCACTTTATCGAAGGTGGATCGGGCGCCACCGGTCATGAGATAAAGCGTGCCTTCACGAGCCTGGGTAATGCTCGAAGCCATGCAGGCTTCCAACGATTCGGCACCAACTTCATTGACCGTTTTTTCGACGTCGAGATGGATCTGCGGAGTGACGGTGGCGCAATTGATGAAAATTTTCCCATTGGCATTGGTGAGGAGGCTATCGCCTTCTTTTGCAAAAATTTTGCGCATGGCGGCATCGTCTGTGACCACGGTGATGACGACATCGGAGAGTTCGTTTACGCGGGCCAGGGTGGCAGCGGCTTCCACTTCCAACTCAGCTCCCAAGCTGGCGGCCAGCGGGGTGTGACTGTCAAAAACGGCTACTACTGGATAGCCTTGATCTTTGAGTCGGCGAGCCATGTTGGCTCCCATGCGACCGACTCCGACGAACCCGATTTTTTGTTTCATAAGCATATAATAAAGTGAGGTTTAAGTTTTTAAGGGGAAAGTTTTCTAAAATCAAGCCCGGCGGTTGGTGCAGTATGTTTTTCAGAACACTTCGCGCAGACGTTCCCGAAGGAAAGCGGCGGTGGCTGGGGGTGTCGGGGCTTGGACGCTTTCGTTGCTGGCCGATTGATACTCTGCCATGCGCAGGAATTTTTCGTTTTTCCAAATCCAGGCCGAGGGTCGATAGGGGCCGACGGATAAGGGATTGCTCCAGGTATGGATCGAGAGCAACCGATCTGTGAGGGCGGCGGCAAGATGCATCGGACCGCTATCCACGCTGACGGTAAATGCGGCCTCACGAATCAGCCAGATCAGCTCGCTCAGGGTGGTTTTACCGAGAAGATCGATCACGTGATCGGGCAGGGGGGCGTCGATTTTTTCGGACCCAACGAGAACAACGGGCAGAGGGGCAAGTTGCTGACAGAGAGACACCACATCGGGCTGGGAAAGAGATTTGCCTGCGCCACGCGAAAAAGGGTGCAGGAGAAGGAAACGTGCGGGCAGAGGATGCTCGATTTTTTTTCCCAGGGGCAGGGAAAATTCCGGCGGTGCGGAGATGGGCACGCCCAAAGCATGCACGAGGCTGCGGTAACGTTCGACCGAATGCGGCGGTTGTGGAGGGATGGGGACGGTCTGATGATAAAAAAAGGTGGCACCCTCCCGTGCATCGGACATGCCAGCCAGCCAGCGGGAACCGAGGCCGCGCGCGATGAGTGCGGTGCGGAACAATCCTTGAAAATCGAGGGCGAGATCGGGGCGACGATATGGGAGCCGAATTAGCCAGCGGAAAAATCTGATCCAGCCGCTGAGGCCACGAAAATCGCGCCTGGGGAATACGAGGACACGATCCACGGCAGGATTTTCGGCAATCAAGGGTTCCCATTCGGGATTGATCAGCCAGGCGATTTCGCTTTCGGGCCAATGTCGGCGTAGATCGGCCACGGCGGGCAGGGTATGCACGACATCGCCCATCGAGGAGGGTTTGAGGATAAGGATGCGCCTGGGAGGCAAGGCAGGTTTCACGCCCGATTATTTACCGAGAGCGAGGCGGTCGGCAAGACGTTGCGGGAGGCCGGCGGCGACGATTTTATCCTGGGCTTTATCGATATCGTATTCCACGCGGCGGAGTTCGATGAAGTTGCGGTTGGCATCGTAGATCGTGTAAGCCGAACGCCAGTCGCCATCGCGAGGCTGGCCGACGCTGCCCACATTGACGAAATATTTTTTGCCCATCTCGAACTTTAGTTTGTCGAGAGGCAGACCGATCACCGAGCCATCGCGGATGTAGGCACGCGGGGCATGGGTGTGGCCAAAGAAACAGACCGAAGTATGCTGGTAGCTGAAGCTGGCCGCGGCATCGAGTTGATTAAAAACGTAGCCCCATTTGTGCGGGGTATCGAGTGTGGCATGGACGATGGTGAAATCGCGCACCTGCCGCACCATGCGCATTTCGCGGAGCCAGCTTTTATCCTCTTCGTTGAGGTTTTCGCGGGTCCAGTTGAGGGCTTCTTCGGCGAGCGGATTGAAGCCATCGAGGGCTTCGACCATGGCGGCTTGTTCGTCGTGGTTGCCTTTTACCACGGGACAATCGAGATCGCGCACGAGTTCGACGCAGGCATGGGGATCTGCATTGTAGCCTACGACATCGCCCATGCAGACGTAATGGGTGCAGTTTTGCTTTTGCGCATCTTCAAGCACAGCTTGCAGAGCTTCTAAATTGGCGTGGATATCTCCGAAAATGGCAAAACGCATCGAGTAAGGGGAAAAAGTATCTGTTTAAGGGGAAGTTTTGTAAATTCTTTGTTCTTCGGGTATTTGCAATTGGGCTTCAAGCGATTTGAGAAGAGTGATCACCGTGGGTTTACGCTCTTCCTTTCCTCGCAGCCAAAGTTTACGTAGCTGTTCGTATGCCACTTTTTCGTTTCCGGGACATCTGGCGAGATGAATGGCGGCAGCACGCTCCATATAAGGCGGCGCATCCTTTAAATGCATGCCCTGGCGATATTGCTCGGAGGCTCCGCAAGGATCTTTTCTCTTTTGTTCGAGAAAAAGGGCGTAGGTTTGTCGCAATTGATAACTGCCCGGATTGTTACGAATCCCACGAATGAGAAAATCTTCCCCGAGATCGAAAAATTCGTTCTGCTCTTTCTTACGAATCGCGATGCGCGGTTGTTTGGTATTTTCGTAGGCAAAAACGCTCCCATTCCATGCCATGTGCCAGGCGGCATTATCCCAAAAATAAAAATTCCTCGGCTGCAACGTGGTCACATTGTCAAAAAGCAACGCCATCACACCATATTCCGTTCGCTCCCACGCGGTGTGAGCCTGAATCCAAAGGATGTCTGCAATGGGCGACCGGAAACCACTCAATGCAGCGATGAAATTGGCCTGGCCGATTTTTTCGCGGAGCGAAAGATCCAGTTTGGCGGTGCGAAACTCCGCCGCGTGATGCCGTCGATCCAGTTCGATTTCCAATGGCATTTTTGCCGCGCCGAAGGCCAGCACCAAACCCGCCAGTCCCAGCAGTCGCTTGTTCATAACTCTTTTTTCACAAAAATAAACTGCGCTGCCAGTGTGTAAAAAATCACGTAAAGCAGCCCGATCCCCATTGTTTTTAAGAATAACAACGTCTCCACTGCATTTCCCGCCACGATGTCATCCACGAGGTTGAACAATTGCAAATCGGGAAAAATCAAAGCCAGCAACGCCGTGAAAACCCGCGTCACCCAGCTTACATCGCCTCCCGCCAGCCAGTAATCGCGCGCTGTGGATTGCAAATGACCAATAAAATAGACCACGACCGAGACAATCGTGGTAAAAATTGCCGAGGTCGCAAAGGTCGAGATCAGCAGGGTCAAGGCACCGAGCAGACAGGCCTTGATGTAAATTAACGCCACACCTTGAAAAAGAGTCGGGGTAAGCCCGGCGGCTTTCACTTCCCGGATTTTTATCGCCAAATCTTCCGGACTGGCCGCAAATTCCCTCGCCACGCTGGCCAATACCGTGCTTTGCCGCAACCAAAGCACCGCCACAAACACCACCGACATGCAGGCCACCGAGATCAAAAGCAACAAAAACACGCCCGCCAGTTTTCCCAGCAAATACTCAAATCGCGGCACCGGCTTCGCCAGTATCGAGTAAAGCGTGCGATCCTCGATATCCTTCGGCAGGAGATTCGCCGTCGCAAGGATCGCCAGCAGGGAGGTAAAAATCGTCATTGCTCCCAGCGAGGCATCTTTCAGCACTTGAAACTCCTGCTGAAAAGTGAATTGAATCATGAAAAGCGAGCTGCCAATGATCACCAGCGCAAAGAGCAGCAAAAAATAAAACACCTTCAACCGCACTAGCTCGGTCAGGGTGTTCCCGGCAATCGCCTGCACACGGGAAAAAGAAAAACGTTTGCGCTTCATTTCGATCCTTTTTTATCTGTGGCTTCCAAAAACAGCCGTTCCAAAGTCGTCTGCGGACGATGCGCGGCCAGCCATTTGCCCCCGCTTTTGGCCACAACAGCCTCCAGTTTTTTCAATAATTCCGGCGAGGCATCCTGCAAAAGCACCTCGGTCTGGTTTTCAATCGAAATCAAATCCTCCAAAGGCCCTTCCCGCACCAGCACTCCTCTGGCCAGAATACCGACCCGATCGCAGATTTCCTGCACCTGTGCCAGTAAATGCGAACACAATAGCACCGTGATGCCTCGCGCCTTCAACCCCACGATCATATCGCGAATCTCGCGCGAACCCGCCGGATCGACCCCCGCCGTTGGCTCATCGAGCACGAGTAATTTCGGATCCTGGACCATCGCCTGCGCGATCCCGATTCGCTGCAACATCCCTTTGGAATACCCGCCCAACCGACGGTGACGCGCCTCGGTGAGTCCCACCATTTCCAGAAGTTCGCTGATTCGGTTTTCCAAAAAATCGCGTTTCAAGCCACAGATGCGACCGTAAAAACGAATCGCTTCCTCGCCCGTGAGATACTTGTAAAAATACGGATTCTCGGGCAAAAAACCCACCTCCTCGCGACTTTCAACCAGACTGCTGTCGCGCCCGAAAATTTCCGTCGTTCCGCGGGTGGGAGCCACCAGGCCGAGCACGATTTTCAGTGTCGTGCTTTTTCCCGAACCGTTGGGGCCGAGCAATCCATAGACCTGGCCAGGAGCGACTTCCAGGGTGAGATCACGCACCGCCACCAACTTTTCCCGCCGAAACGGGATCGGATATATTTTGGTTAAATTACGAACAGCGACAGCCGGGGTTTGCATGTGGAAATCTTATTATGAATACGAAAACCCCATGCGCAAGCACTTCTGTCGGTGCATGAACCTTGAATGAGGTTTGCAGACGTGTGAATCTGGCTCTGGTGAGGAATCGAACGATAAACAGCGACAAGTCAGGATTTTTTTATCAACTTTCAGACCAATGACCGCATCTCGATTCCTTTCTGCTGCAAGTTTGTGGACGCCGGAATGGGTGCCTTCGGTCACGGCCTGGACCGAGCATGCGCCTTTCGCTTTCTGGTTGATCGAGCAGTTGCGTCCCGCACAAATCGTCGAGCTTGGCACCCATGGGGGCTATTCTTATCTAGCGATGTGCCAGGCAGTGCAAAAACTCGATCTACCCACCCGCTGCACTGCGGTGGATACCTGGCTGGGGGATAGCCAAGCCGGATGGTATGAAGGCAAAATTTTTGATGATTTGGATCGCGAAAATACCCGCCAATACGCCTCTTTTTCGCGACTCTTGCGAGCGACTTTTGCGGAAGCGCGATTGCAATTTTCACCCGCCTCGATCGATCTGCTCCACATCGATGGTCTGCATACTTACGAAGCAGTCAAAAACGATTTTGAAAACTGGCTCCCTTGTCTTTCTGATCGAGGGATCGTTCTTTTTCACGATACCCAGGAGCGGACAAGAGATTTTGGCGTCTGGCAGTTGTGGCAGGAATTGACCGCCAACCATCCCCACTTCGAGTTTCATCATGGCCATGGACTCGGTGTATTATCAGTCGGGAAAGTGCAGGCGCGGGCACTGGCCGCCCTGTTTTCGCTCTCTGCGGAAGAGGGTGATGAAGTGCGCACTTTGTATGCGCGTCTCGGGAAAAGCCTCCTGCATCCACCCGTCAAGGAACCTGTCAGGAAACCCGCCAAACCGGTTGTCTCCAAACGTGAAAAACAACTCCAAAACCAGGTAAAAGCTCTCGATAAAATCGTTGCCTCCGCCCTCGCCTGGCAACGGCGTTCGTGGTGGAAACGTGCTTTCCACCGCTGGAGACCGCCGCGCTTTCCGAAGTCCCAAAAACCATCTCCTTCTCCTCTCAAAAAGTTGCCGCCAACGAAAGATGTGGTTACGGAAAGATTCCTCACCATTTTCAACCCCGCCTATTATCTTTCGCAAAATCCGTCGGCGGCAGATTCCTCGCTCACTCCTCTGGAACATTATCGCACACTTGGTTGGAAGGGGGATTTTCTTCCTCACCCGCTTTTCGACGGTCCATGGTATCGACGGCAAAATCCTCAGGTCACCGGCGAACCTTTGCAGCATTATCTCGAACAAGGCTGGCGGGAGCGCCGGGCTCCGCATCGCTATTTTGATCCCGTTTATTATCTGGAGAAACATCCCACGCTGCTCGCCAAAAATCAGGAGCCGCTTGCCCATTATCTGCATTGGGGCTGGAAAAAAGACTGGCGGCCCTGCGCCTATGGTCGTCCCGATTGGATGCGTCTCCTGCCCGATATTCGCTCTTTGTTAAAACAACGGGAGATCGATCTGTTAATGGGGACTGATTTTGATGCCTGGAATACCAACAAATCCCCGGAACGCCCGAGTTTACTTCTCGTCACCCACGAAAGCACCCGCACTGGTGCCCCCATCATTCTTCTCCATCTCGCGCATCATTTCCGCCAGAGCCATCACATTATTCTCATCGATCTGCGGGCTGGCTCTTTGCAGGATGACTTCGCCAAGGCCTGTGATTACTGCATTTCTTTTGGCGACCATTCCCCGAGACCTCCCGCACAACTGGGCTATTGTTTGGACCTCATCATCGAAAGCTGCCGCCCGGCATTTGCCATTGTCAATTCCCTCGTTTCCGATTGTGCCCTGCCGATGCTCGCGAGGAGAAATGTGCCCACCCTCTTTTTAATTCATGAGTATGCGGAAACGATCAAACCCCAATCGCGCTTTGCTCCGGCCACCTTCTCCGCGGGCACCGTTGTTTTTCCTGCCCAGGCAGTTTTGGCCAGCGCGCTTCGTGTTTATCCCCAGCTTGCGACTTCGCAAACCCTCGTTTTGCCTCAAGGCATTTCGCTTGCCCCCAAAAATGACGATTCCGCCGCTTCTGCCCTTCTCCGCCAGAAAATCTCCCCCTCCGATGCGGAAAAAGCCCTCGTTGTTCTGGGCATGGGCAGTGTGGTTTTTCGTAAAGGCGTCGATCTCTTCTTCCAATGCGCGGCCCACGTTCTCTCCCACAATCCATCGGGAAGCGTGCGCTTCGTCTGGATCGGTTCCGGCTACTGTCCCGAATACGAGCAGCAATTCTGTGTTTATCTGGAAGATCAACTCAAAAAAATCGCCCCTCCTGGCCACGCCAGCATTCTTGAGGAAACCACCCAGATACACACGGCCTACGAAGAAGCCGATATCTTTTTCCTCAGTTCCCGGCTCGATCCGCTTCCGCTCGTCGCCCAGGAGGCGATGCTTCATGGCCTCCCGGTCCTGTGCTTTGCGGAAACCACCGGCTTGACGGAATTTATACAGGAAAATCACGACGAAACCGGCATCGGCATCAATCCTTATCTCGACGTGGAAAGTGTCTCCCGCCAGATCCAACGTCTCATCGACGCCCCCTCGCTGCGGGAAGCTGTAGGCAAAAAAAATCGCCAAATTGCCTCGGAACGATTTGATTTCGCGCATTACGCCAGTGGGATCGAGCACGTCGCCCAGGCACAAATCCGCCGCACCCAACGCGAGCTGCACGATCAACAATCTCTCCGCGAAGCCGGGGTGCTCGACCTCTCGTTTCTACTCTGTCCGCAACTTCCCGATGCCTGGGCCGATCCCGAGTGGTGGTATGTGCGAACCTGGACCACCGGCTTCAATTTGCGCAAACCTTTTCCCGGGTTTCACCCCGGTGTTTATGCCGAAAAAAATCTCATCACCGAAGTCGATCCGCTCGTTCATTTTCTCCAGGCAGAACGTCCCGCCGGTCCCTGGATGGCTCCCGTCATTCGCCCCTTCACAGACGGTGCAATCGTTCTTTCCACCGAAAAAATCGCGCTTCATCTCCATTTATATTATAGCGACATGGCCGCTGACATCGCAGCGCGACTCGCTAAAAATAAAACCCCGCTCGATCTCCTGATCACTGTGCCCGATGAAGCCACCGCCGCCCTTGCCCGAACACTTTTTGCTCCCTCCGCCTCTGCTCCCTCCTCGCGCCTCGAAGTCATCATCGTGCCCAATCGGGGACGCGACATCGGCCCATTTCTTACTGCCGGACGCGATTTCCTTCGCCGATACACCATCGTGGGCCATGTTCATACCAAGAAATCACTGCACTCCAGCAAAGGCATCCTTATCCAGCATTGGAGCGATTTCCTTTTCGAAAACACTCTCGGCGGCGCTCATCCCATGGCAGACAGCATTCTCTCCGCCATGCAGCGCGATCCCCAGATCGGCATCGTTTTCCCGGACGATCCCGGCGTTTTTGACTGGGGAAAAAATCAGGGTTTTGCCGAGGATCTGGCCCAGCGTCTCCCGCTTGAACTGCCTTTGCCCGCCTCGATCAATTTCCCCGTGGGCAGCTTTTTCTGGGCCCGCACCGCCGCTTTGGAAAAACTCTTCGCGCTCGATCTCCAATGGCACGATTACCCGGCGGAACCTGCCGCCACCGACGGCACCCTCCTTCACGCGCTCGAACGCCTCTTTCCGCTCGTTGCCGAATCCGCTGGCTATCGCACCGCCGTCACTCACGTGCCAGGGTTTACTCGATAAAAATCTCCCGACATGATTTCGCTTACCGAACGCATTCTCAACGACGCCGCTGGCTGGCAGGTCATGAAAATGGCCAAAGCCCTTCTCGAAACCAATCGTGTCGTCAGTGCCCATTACGCGCCGCCGATTCTCAAAGGTCTCGTTCGCGAGGGAAATACGGAATACCGCGCCGGTCTCAAAATCGTCACCGCCACCCACATCGAAAACCTCTGCTCCTGCCGTCCGTCGCGCGATTTCGGGCAGATTTGCGCCCACTCGATTGCGGTCGGCCTCCGCACGATTCGCCCTGTGGAAGTCGCGCCACCTTCGATTTCAGCGACCATTGCCGCGCCCACGCCGCAGTTTCCTTTCCTCGAAGGCAGCTTTACCGATCCGCGCTTTATCACTTTGCACTTGGTCCTCGGTCCCAATTTTCTCGCCGGATTGGAAAAAAATGAAGTCACCCTCGGAGTCGAAGCAACAAGGGGAAGCCAGCGTATCCTCGTTCGCGCTCTCGGATTTTCCGAACCTTGGCTTTGTTCAAAGCGCGATTGGGCCATTTTAAAAGTAATTTACGGAATCACCGATGCCGAACATCCCGGAATGATTATCTGCACCCGTCGCCAGTTTGGGACCATTCTCAACGCCGCCAAAGGTTTCGAGCATCTCACGGTCGCGAAACGCGATGAGATGACTGTTCATCTGGAAACAA
>JBBRFA010000053.1:0-22088 GCA_038225185.1 Chthoniobacterales bacterium | reverse complement strand
TTAAAGGCGCGGTTACAGACGAGGAGGTTTGGAGGTGGACTTTGCAGGCCCGGTGCCAGCCCCCTATTGGCGCTTGTGTTTCACGCCAGTCTCCAAAACCTGTGATGCGATCCCAGATTGGGCCGATCCAGGTTGGCTCTTGAACCTTTCTTGAGGCGTCAATTTCTGCCTGCTCTTTCCCAAGAGTCCTTTAGCACAGGATTTTCTAACTCTACAAGCGGTTTTTGAAGGCGTTTCCCGTGGCAGGGCAAAAGGAGTCCACTCCCCTGACGCCGCGTTTTCAGCGTGACAGGTTGACTTCCAAGTTAATCTTGCGTGGGAGTTCATCGGTAGTGCATTTTGTGTTAGTATCTCGTAATTTGTCTGCGGTGGGATTAAGTCCAGAGATAAGTGCGCTGCGCGGGTGATTTTGGAAGTTTTTGGCGAGGTCGCCAAAAACACCACGCGAAGTCGCGTAGTCTCCCCAACCAGGGCTGCCGCAGTCCAAGGTCTTCCGGGTGGGCTGGAGATTGAGGTTGAACTTTGGTTGACGGTGCGGAATAAGAGTGATGTGCTTTCAACTCCCACAACCTGAGCAAAAAAATCTATGCGCCCAAAAAGCAAAAAACCGTCACCCCACCCAAAAGCCTCCATCGAAACTCGCCTCAGAGCGGCTTAGGTCAACCATGCCAGTCGTTCTAACCCCTATCCATCATTACTCCAGATGCTTGGCCGCTTTTCACCCGCATCCGTCGCACCGACGGTCCGGGGCAGGTGACTGGGGACGTTCACTAATTAAATAATCTCCAATGCCACGCGCCTGTATCGAAACGACCATCCCGAGCTACTATGTTGCCCGGACGTCATTAAATCTCCTCCAAGCATCCCGACAAGCAAGCACCCGTCTTTGGTGGGATGGCGGATGCTCTGGATTTGATCTTTTCACCTCTCTTGAAGCGATTGAGGAAGCGCAGGAAGGCGACTCGGAGATGGCCCGGTTGAGGGTTGAGTTGCTTCAGCGGGCGATTTAATTGCCCATCAGTGACGATGTTGCTTCTCTCGCACAGAAACTCGTGGCCAGCGGTTTGATTCCCGACAAGGCGGCCGCGGACGCTATCCACATTGGGGTGGCATCAGTCCACGGTATGGACTACCTTGTAACATGGAACTTCAAGCACATCGCCAATCCTTTCATAAGGGATCGCCTGCGCGAGACGGTTTACGAGGCAGGATTCCACTTGCCCGTTCTATGCAGTCCCGACGAACTTCTCCAATACAATGAAGAAAACTGATCCTTCAATCCCACAAGCCGACCCAGTCATTACTGAAGTTCGTCGCGTAAAAACTGCTCTTGCCGCCAAGCACAACTTTGACGTGCTTGCAATGGTGCGAGCCCTTCAGAAGCGCGAGGAGAAGCAAAAATCCGAACAGCGCAGAATACCCGGCTCGTGCATCACGAATGTCACATTGCAGAACAAAAAGAGAAAAAATATGCCTGACAAGCTTTAGATGGCAACAACTACTAACCCCTCTGTTATCAATGATCACACGTAATTTCAACCTCACTCCTGCGATCAACGTTGACTCTCGAAAGAGAGGTTGCATTCACTTTGACGTTGGCTAGAAAACTAAGACAAACGGCTCGAAATGGAATACAATTCACCGCTGCAACGGTTCGGTGTAGCGAGGCGTTTGAATGGGAGATCGTTCAGGTGAATTTCGATACCATGGACTCGAGTTTCGACGAGGAGAACAGGATATCACCCTACCTGATGATTTCGGCGAATTTCGAGTTCAGCAATAGGATTCAGGTTGAGTTTCACGATGGAAAGGACTACGCCGGGGACAAGCTATACCGAATCGAACTGTGGCGGAGCAGGGTTGTCGCGATCTCCGAACGCGGCCACGAATTTAACATTGCCTTCGAAATTTCCGACGCTGCTTTTGCTAAACTTCGTGAGTATCTGAAGGTTCTTCTGCGTGCAGACTGCTTCCGTGAATGAATGACTAAGCCCAACAATACGAGAAATATCAAACAAAATATAAACGCCAACTCCCGGCACAACGTGCACCCCCGCTAATGGCGGTGCGTGTTCTTGACGTTAAGGAAATAATTTCAGCTTAAACTCCGTTATTTTATGATTCAGACCAGCACTTTTCATTTTCTTTCAGAACTGAAGACAAATAACTCAAAGTCCTGGATGGATCAGCACCGGGCGGAGAGCCACGCGGCCAAGGCGGATGTGGCTGCCATGGCGGGAAAGTTAATCGACCGTCTCGGGAAGATTGACCCTGCGATCAAGCAGGGTGGTTTGGATGGAGCCAAATGTCTGACTCGTCTAAACCGTGACATGCGTTTTGCCAAGGGAGCGTCGCCTTATAAAACGGATTTTTACATCGTGCTTAATTCTGCCGGTAAAAAGAGCGAGAGAGCGTTTTATTACCTGCACGTGGAGCCGGGTAATTGCTTTGTTGGCGGCGGCGTTTATAATCCTCAACCAGGCCCTCTGCGCAAGTTCCGTGAAAAAATCGGAAGCGACTATGCGAAGTGGGAGAAAATCATCACGGACAGACATTTTCAAAAACGCTTTCCCACTGGTATTCATACTCCCTCGCTTTTAACGAGGGTTCCCAGCGGTTTTAGTCCGGATTCCCCGGCTGCGGAATTTTTTAAGATGAAAGGTTTTTATACAATGGAAAAACTGGACGACCGTGAGGTGCAGGCGAAGCAGGCGGTGGCCATGGTAACAGAATACTTCAAGGCGGCGCGGTCTCTAGTGGATTTTTTGAACCGTGCGCTTCAACGTGATGGATGATGCCAGGGGCGCAGGTAATTTAAAAAACTATAAGACCGAACAAGACGGTGCTGGATAATTGCCTACCCGCTTTGATTTCAAATGTTACCAGTAACTAGAACCTCGCAGTCGAAGTAGCGCCCCCGGCAGATGGGGACAGACTTTTTACGTTTGGTAACCTGGCAGTTGCACTGCTCGTTTGCGGTTGGAGCGTCCGTGGGCGGCAGGAAGATTGAAGCCGCAGGCTGCATGGTTGCACCGAGGTTTCGGTGCTACGCGGTTAAGTGCGTGACCAAGTGCAACTCGGAAATGAGGAGAATCCAACGATTTTCCGCTGCCACTCCGGACAACCTTGCCGCTTCCCCGACTTCCGGTCAAACACGGGAAGTGCTCGAGTTTTGGATAAAATCCCTTGCAACGCGCCCCGCAATGATTACCCTCTTCCACGATTATGTCAGCCTCAACCCCAACCCACTTTACTGCGCGTCTTTATCGGTTATCACCTCAAAATGGATGGAATTCCAGACTCGCGTAATCATTTGTTCGACGACTAAAATCATTTATCGGTTAATTCACCTCAAAAAAACATGCAATCCACACAACACAATCAACTCAGCAGTATCTGTTTCTACCTTGGTTTCGCTTCCATAGCGGCATCAATAGCCATCTGGTTTTTAGTCGGAGACAATGCACCGGAGTCACAGGCACAGGCCGAAAGGTTGGCAATCTTTGTGGGTCTTTGGGCGCCCACATTTTTTATTCTGTCCAACCGTTTTAGCCGTTTCGCAGACAAGAAACCGACGGTCTTTTAGCCTGCCACAACACAATCGAACGTCGCATAACTTTTTTGAAAGGTTTCAAGCTTAGTTTGCCGTTAATCGCGGAGTGGCCCGGTGGCTTTTCGACGCGTCCGGATATGAAATTGATTCACCTGAATGGGCAGTCAGATTCGGCCATTTTTTAGCAGCAGGGTTTAGATTTTTTGCCCGATGCGGGATCGTGACGGGAGAAAGTGCGGCTGGCGCCGTGGAGGGGGATCTTTTTGGCAAGATGCCAAAAAGGGCAGGCTGGAAGCACTGCTCTACCCGGGAGCGAAAGGGGGCTGTGCCGGGGGCGGTGGTTTTTCTGTCATCAGCGGACTTGGCTATGGGCACGCACTGTGCTCATAGTGGGTGATGCGCTTTTGCTTTTTCCTCCTTTTCGGTTTGCTCGTTGTCCTGCCTGCGGCTTTAATGCAGGGGGCGGATATTACGACACTTTCGGGCAAAAAATATCTTGATGTGCGCGATATCGCAGTGCGGGGAGATCGACTCGTTTTTTCCACGGCGACTGAGATTGTGCGCATCCCCCTCACAGATGTGCCGCCGGCTCTGATCGAGCGCTACAAGCCCAAACCCACGCTTCCGCCGGTCGCCGACGCCCCGGCGCCACCTCCCGATGGGGCGGAGGTGTCGCCTTTGTCGGATCAGTTGGAGGATACCAGCACGCCCCGCAAAACGGTCATCAGCATTGCCACGCGCTGTATCAATCAGATCGCTGAGGATATGAAGGCGGTGGAAAACTCCAAACCGGTGACGTTTACGCAAGAGAACGCGTATTCGGCGGATCAGATCGACGCGGCGAGCAAGGAATCGCTGGCCAATGGTCGGGCGATGGCATTTTTTATCCTGGAAGAAAAACTGTTCAATCAGCCTGCCGATGCCAAGCTTCCCGGTTCGACGGGTGCGCTGGCGCAGTTGTATCAGACTCTGAGCCGGGGGACGACGGTGGTGTTTGTGGTGACTCCGCGCGATCTGGCGAAGCTGCCGCCGGCGGTGTTGGAGGTGTTGAACACCCAGGCGCCGGTGACTTCGCCGCGGGTGGTTTTTACCAATGCCGAGGCGAGTGCGCCGCTCTTTGATCTGGCTCTTTTAAGCGAGAGCTGGACGAAGGAGGACCGCGAAAAAGCGGTGATAAAAGCTGTGCAATCGCTCAAGCGCTGGTATGCCGACATCGCCAACAGCCTCGAATAGGTCCTGCAGGCACGAGGCGGACTAAAAAAGGAATTTTTTTGCTCCCAAGCACAACTTCCACTCGCATCGGGATGGGTTTTGCATAGTTTGCCAGTTCACTCAACCGCATTTTATACCCACATGTTTACCGGAATCGTCGAAGAAATAGGCAAAATCCAATGGCTGCGTCGCACGAACAAAACGGTGCAGCTTCTGCTCACCAGTCGCTTCGCCAAGCGTGTGCATCGTGGCGATAGCGTATCGATCAATGGCTGTTGCCTGACGGTTACTTCGCATCGGGAAGATAAAATCGGCTTTGAGCTGCTGGAGGAAACGCTCAACCGTTCGAATCTGCGCGATTTAAAACCGGAATCGGCAGTGAATCTGGAGCGGGCGATGAAAGTGGGTGAGCGTTTTGATGGTCACATCGTGCAGGGTCATGTGGATTGTGTGGGCACGGTGGGATCGATGGAGACGCACGGTGGGGATCACCGTTTGGAGGTGATTTTTCCGCCAGATTTTTCTCATTACATTGCTTATAAAGGTTCGATCTGCATCAATGGGGTGAGCCTGACGGTGGCAGAAGCTGGAGAGTCGAGTCTGGTTTCCTGGATTATTCCTTACACTTACGAAAATACGAATTTGCGTGGGTTACAAAGTGGCGATGCGGTGAATCTGGAGTTCGACATTCTGGCAAAATACGTCGAGCGGATGTTGGTGCGGCGCGACTCCTGAGATTGGTTTCGGGGCAGTGGCTCATGGGCTGGCAGATTTTATAAAAAGCTGCCATTGCGTTTTTTGAGTGAACGGATGTAATCTTGGATGCATGGAGTATCCGACGCCTTTCCAGAAAAAAACCCTCTGGACGGCACTTACTGGCCTGGGTTTGCTGTTGATTGGCGGTATTTTTGTTTTTCTGATTTATATAACGGGTCGGACGTTGTCGTTTTTGCAGCCGATTCTTATACCGGTGGCCGTGGCGGCGGTGGCGGCATATCTGCTCGATCCGGTGGTGGTGTGGATGGTGAAACACCGGATTCCGCGGCTGCGAGCTGTGATCATCGTCTTTGCCACAGTCCTCGTGATGGGGGTGTCGATTTTGCTTTGGCTTGTGCCGACGGTCTATCGCGAATCCATGCGACTTGGGAAGGAAGTGCCGGTCTATGCGGTCAAGGCGCGGGAGATGTTGGATGAAGCTGTGAAGAAATACACGTCGCGCCTGCCCTATATCGGCCCTTTTAAAAAACTGCGGGAACCCCTTTCTCCCCGACCGCTGCTGCTAGCCGATGCTGAGCCGACGGTGCCTCCGCCCTCTGCCCTCGCCGATGCGGCTTTGGAACCGGAGGCGGTGCAGGATCCCTTCGCGATGCTTTTCGGTTCCGATCTCCAGACCTGGCTCCAGCAGCAACTCCCGGTCGTGGGCCAGCGAGCCTGGGAGATTATCAAAGGCAGTGTGGGCGGATTTTTTGGGGTTTTTGGTTTTATCATCGGGCTGTTTATCATCCCGGTGTATCTTTTTTTCTTTCTCGTCGAAGCGGATACTATTTCGAGCAAATGGGCCGGGTTCGTCCCGTTGCGCGCCTCTCGTTTCAAAGACGAAGTGGTGAGTGTGCTGGACGAAATCAATGTTTACATCATCGCTTTTTTCCGGGGTCAACTTCTCGTAAGCATCATCGATGGGATATTGACCGGCATCCTGCTCTTGATTCTGGGTCTGCCGTTTGCGCTGCTGATAGGTTTGTTGGTTTGCTTTATGTGCATCATTCCTTATGTCGGCATCATTATCTGCTGGCTCCCGGCGGTTATTATCGCCGCGGTGGAATTCAAGGATTGGCAGCATCCGCTTTATGTGACCTTGATTTTTGTGGGTGTGCAACAGATCGAAGGCTTGTTTATTTCGCCAAAAATCGTGGGCGACGCGGTGGGGTTGCATCCCATGACGATCATTATCTCCATATTTGCCTGGAGTTTGCTCCTCGGAGGGTTGCTGGGGGCCATCCTTGCCATTCCGCTAACAGCAATGTTAAAAGTCATCCTCAGCCGTTATGTCTGGCAACAGAAAGCAGTGGATCAATTAATTGTGTCTGATACCGCCTGATTTCGCTGTTTTTTATGTCCACACCCTCCGTCCCCTCCTCTCCTGAACCGCGCCGGGTAATCGTGCCCGCGACGAACCGTCGCGATTGGGTGATCGGCCTGGTCGTTGCCATCCTTGTGTTGGGCGCGGTCGGCTACGGAATATTTTCGTTGGGTTCGTCCTCTGCCAAAAGCGGTATTACCGGATTTGTGATTGAGAAAAACTTTACCCCGCGGGAAGAAAGACAGATCACGCTGGGCGGAAGCCAGGTGCAGGCGCAGGACATTGCCGGGATTTATATTTTGCAGGTGAAATCCCGTGATGGCGAGGTGTATCACGTCGGGGTGGATCGTGAGGATTACGACCGGGTGCGAGTGGGCGATGAATACTTGATCCCGCGTTCTTCGGTGGTGAGCGAGTGAGGTTTTCGGAGAGTTTAGACAGGTTCCCCGGCGGAACGGTGGAGACGCTCGATGATTGGTTTTTGTTCGAGCATTTCCTGGAGCAGATGCAATTCGCGGGTGGTGAGCAGGCGATAGCCGCCGACGGGTAATTCGCCGAGACGAATGGGGCCGACGCGGGTGCGGCAGAGGCGGAGGACTTCGTAGCCGATGGCGGCAAACATGAGCCGGATCTGGCGTTTCAAGCCTTGCGCGAGAACGACCCGCACATGATTGGGTTTGACAATTTGAAGACGTTCGATTTTTCCGCGTCCCTGTTCGAGCACGATGCCTTTCCGGAGTTTATCGACCAGGTCGGTATTAAAGGGTTTATCGAGAAGGACTTCGTATTCCTTTTCGATTTTATGCTTGGGATGGGTGAGTTGCTGGCTTAGGTCGCCATCGTTGGTGAGTAAAAGCAGGCCCTCGCTATCCTTGTCGAGGCGTCCGACATGAAATAGTCGCGGCCAGTTGCGGGGCAATAAATCGTCGATGCTGCGCCGCCCAAATTCGTCATCCAGCGTGGTAACGTAACCGCGCGGCTTATGCAGCGCGACGTAAGTGGGTGGATCGACGCGGAGAAGTTTGGAGCCGACTTTTACGTGGTCGCTGGGAGACACGTCGGTGGCAAGCACGGTGCAAACCCGCCCGTTGATGGTTACTTTGCCCTCGGTAATGAGGCCCTCGCAAGAGCGGCGTGAGCCAAGTCCGGCCGAGGCCAGAAAACGGTTCAAGCGCATGAGGATGGCATCGAAAAGGGAGTGATCAGGCGTCGGGGGTCGTCTTGCGAAGACCGATGACTTTGTCGCCGTCTTTGAAGAGACCGCGTTTTTTCAAGAGATCGACGCGTTCGAAGCGTTTGAGGACGTTACGTTTTGCCGCAATTTTGCTGGCACCTTTGAGACTGCGATGTTGTGACATAATCGAATGAAAGCTGGTTTTTTAAGGGGCGTGAAGATAGACAGACTTTGGGCTGGGCGCAAACAGTATTTTAACCCGGGCGGTTCCATGATGCAGGGACGCCTGTTTTTTTGGGTGTTAAAACGGAGTCAAGCCCGGACCTCGCCACTTGCTTTGTTAGTAAGTGGGGACTTGCGGATCGATTTTTTCGGACCAGGCATCGATGCCACCGGCGAGATTTTGCACACGGGTATAACCGCGCGCTTGCAGAAATTCCACTGCGCGGGCCGATCTCATGCCGTGATGACAATGCACCACGATATGGGCGTGGAGATCGGGCAATTCGGCGACGTGCGATTGGGCAAAGTCTCCGAGGGGCAAAAGTCGGGCACCTTCGATTTTGGCGGTGTCAAATTCGTCGGGTTCGCGCACATCGATGAGAACTGGCGGATGCTCACTGCGCCGGAGAGAGTCCAGTTCCTCGGGCGAAATCTCAAACGGGAGAGACATTGCTTACCTTAAGAGCTGGACTGGTGTGCCGTGTTGGACGTTGGCAAAAAAGGTCTCGGCCATGAATTCGGGCATGCGAATGCAACCATGCGAAGCAGCGTAACCGGGCAGAAACCCCGCGTGCATTCCTACCCCGCCGACGATGCGCATGAAGTAAGGCATCGGCGCGCCACGGAATTTTGAGCCGGGCGGTTTGGGATCGCGCGAGGAGGCGTTGGTTTTGACCACATTGCCCCCGGCATCGACATAATCGCCGTAAAGATTGGAAATGTGATCCTTGCTTTTCTGAATGATTTTATAGTTGCCGGTGGGGGTTATGAAGCCTTCGCGTCCCGAGGAAATCTGGGATACGCCGACGAGTTTGTCGCTTTTGTAAAAATAAGCTCGCTGTTCTCCGAGGAAAATTTTGATGCTGGGCGAGCCACTCACGCCATCGCCATCCCAGTAGGAAACGGGGTCATAGCCATCATTTTTCACATTCAAGGGTTTGGCCACGCTGACGCGTCCGTCGAGGTATTCGGTTTCGCGTGAGGCGATGCGGGAATCGTAGGTCTTGCAGCCCGAAAAGACGGCGGCGAAACTAAGAAAAAGGAGAAAATGGGTATTCATTGGGTGCGGGAGGAAGGAAGCGTATTTGAGTGGTGGAGTCAACCTTTTTGAAGAGGGCTTTCGAAGTGAGGACGACCTTTATTTTTTTTAGGAGGATAAAATAGCTGGCCCAAAACGTGCTTTTTTGGCAAGAACAACTCAAACTTATTTTTTCTGCTTATGAATGATAATGCCCCCAGTCCAGCCGTTATTTCGGGTAGTGCCACCGGTATTGGCATAAATAAGGAACTTACCGCCTCGTTGCGGGCAGATTTTGTGGCTTTGGAGAATGATTTGGAGCAGGCCAATGCGATGACTCTGGAACTCCATGGTCAACTGGCTGGGAAATCGAATGAATTTGCCCATTTGAAGCATGTATTTGAGAAAACGAGCAAAAATCTGGATCATTTGCAAAGGGACATTACCGAACTGCGCGAGGAACGCCATCGTCTGGCCAACGAGGCGATGAAGGCGACTGCGCTGGAGTTTACCCTGCAAATGATCACGAAGGAGCGGGATCAATTGAAGAGCGATCTAGAAAGTCAAAAACGCAGTTTTGAGGAAGAAATATCCCGGCTTAAGGAAGATTTTCGCAAAAATGCGCGGCCAGATAATTTTACAAATCGGCAAACGAGTTCGGACGAACGGATCGCCAATCCCCAGGCCGCTGCGATGCTGGCGGAAATCGCGCGCTCAGTCGAACAACTTCGCGAATTGGTGGATCGACCAGTCTTACGTTCTTCGCCGCTTCGGGCTAAGGCGGAGACAGAATTTATCAACATTTCTTTTACCGAGGAGAGCGCTCAAGAGGCAAAATATACTTAGGCGGCGGTGGAGAAGGTGATTTTGCCATCGACGGCGTCGGCCTCGATGGTTTGGCCGGGTAGAAATCTGCCATCGAGAATTTCCAGGCTTAAAGGATCGAGGATGCGATGCTGGATGGCTCGTTTCAAAGGGCGCGCGCCGTAAACCGGATCGTAACCGTCATCAGCCAGAAAGCAGCGGGCGGCGTCAGTAAGTGTGAGGGTAAGTTTTTGTTGGCTGAGGCGTTTTTCGAGTCGGGTAATTTGAATATCGACGATCTGGGTAAGATCGGCCTCGTTGAGACGATCGAAGATAATGGTCTCATCGATCCGGTTGAGGAACTCGGGGCGAAAATGGTGGCGCAAGGCATCAAGCACGAGTGCTTCGCGTTGCTCGACGTTATCGCTGGCTTCGAGAATATGTTGGGAGCCAATGTTAGAAGTCATAATGATGACGGAGTTTTTAAAATCAACCGTGCGTCCCTGACCATCGGTGATGCGTCCATCGTCGAGCACTTGAAGGAGGACATTGAAGACATCGGAGTGAGCTTTTTCGATTTCGTCGAAGAGGACGACGGAATAAGGTTTGCGCCGCACGGCTTCGGAGAGTTGTCCGCCTTCCTCGTAGCCGATATAGCCGGGAGGAGCTCCGATGAGGCGGGCGACGGTGTGTTTTTCCATGTATTCGGACATGTCGATGCGGATGAGGGCGTTTTCGTCGTCGAAGAGAAATTCGGCGAGAGCCCGGCTGAGTTCGGTTTTGCCGACACCAGTGGGGCCGAGGAAAATAAAGGAGCCGATGGGGCGATTTTCATCCTGTAAACCGGCACGGGAACGGCGCACGGCGTTGGCCACAGCGGTGATGGCGGGGCGTTGACCGATCACGCGTTTGCCGAGGCGTTCCTCCATTTGGACGAGTTTCTGGCGTTCTCCTTCCTGAAGGCGGGAAACGGGGATGCCGGTCCAACTGGCGACCACCTGGGCGATGTCTTCCTCGGTGACGGATTCGCGCAGGAGAGGCGCGGCAGCGACGTTGGGAATGGCCGGGGCAATCGCCGCGGCAAGTTTGCGTTCCAGATCGGGGATCTGGCCGTATTGGATCTCGCTCGCTTTGGCGAGGTCACCCTGACGTTGGGCCTGCTCAAGTTCGGTGCGGAGAGCTTCGAGTTGCCCTTTGTTCTGGCGTTGGGCATCGATGACGAGCTTTTCCTTCTGCCACTCGGCTTTAAGGGCGCTGGCTGTTTCGCGTTGATCGGCCAGTTCACGCTCAATGATGGCCAGCCGCTCTTTGCTAGCAGGATCTGTCTCCTTGAGCAGAGCCTGACGCTCCATTTCATCCTGCATAATGGCGCGTTCGATCACATCGATCTCGGTGGGCATGGAGTCGAGTTCGATCTTGAGACGGGAAGCCGCTTCATCGACGAGATCGACGGCTTTATCCGGTAAAAAACGGTCGGAAATGTAGCGATTTGAGAGGTTGGCCGCAGCGATGAGAGCGGAATCTTGAATGCGAACGCCGTGATGCACTTCATAGCGCTCCTTAAGTCCACGCAAGATCGCGATTGTGTCTTCAACACTCGGTTCGCCGACCATTACGGGCTGAAAACGACGTTCCAGGGCGGCGTCTTTTTCGATGTATTTTTTATATTCATTCAAGGTGGTCGCGCCGATGGTGCGGAGTTCCCCACGGGCAAGTTGGGGTTTAAGCATGTTGGAGGCGTCCACGGCACCTTCGCTGGCTCCAGCGCCGACGATGGTGTGCAGTTCGTCGATAAAGAGGATGATTTCACCTTGGGAATCGGTGACTTCTTTCAAAAAAGCCTTGAGTCGATCCTCAAATTCGCCACGGAATTTTGCCCCGGCAATCATTGAGCCGATATCCATCGAAACGATGCGTTTGTTTTTTAAGGAATCGGGCACATCGCCACTCACGATACGTCGTGCAAGCCCCTCGGCGATGGCGGTTTTACCCACGCCAGGTTCGCCGATGAGCACAGGGTTGTTTTTCGTGCGGCGGAGGAGGACTTGCATCACGCGGCGGATTTCGTTGTCACGTCCGATCACCGGATCGACCTTTCCGCGACGGGCAAGATCGGTGAGATCGCGGCCATATTTTTCCAGGGTCTGATATTTTCCCTCGGGATTTTGGTCCGTGACTCGTTGCGAGCCGCGCAAACCGGCCAAAGCCTGCATGAGCCGGGCGCGGGTGACGCCAGAATCGGTCAGAAGACGCGCCGCGGAATTCCTGGCATCCACCAGCGCAAGCAGGTAATGTTCGGCACTGGTAAATTCATCTTTGAGAGCGGCCATTTCTTTTTCCGCTGCATTCAGCACTTGGGTCAGTTCAGTCGTCAGGCCCGGCTGGGCACCGCCGCTCACACGGGCGCGTTTGGATAAAACATCCTGCAATTTTTGCGTCAGGGAGGGCAGGGAGACGCCGAGCTTCTCGAGCAAGGGTCGGGTGACGCCTTCCGGCTGATTGAGCAAAGCAGTGAGAAAATGCTCATTGTCGATCTGGGCATGATCGGATTGGGAGGCAAGGTCTTGGGAGGCCTGAAGCGCCTCCTGCATTTTGGAAGTAAAACGGTCGATACGCATATAAATAACATACGCCAGTTTTTGCCACCTGCACGCGCCCCCGTCTTGGCTCTGGACCGACTGCGGGGAGTGTGTCATTTTATTCGTTCAATGAAACAATATGACTTCGTCGTCATCGGCAGTGGCGTGGCTGGACTGACTTTTGCCCGAATGGCTGCCGCCCATGGCAAAGTGGCCGTGCTTACCAAGCGCAACGGCGCAGAATCCAACACCGCCTATGCCCAGGGTGGCGTGGCTTGTGTGACGAGCGACGAAGATTCCTTCGATCTCCATGTGCGCGACACGCTCATCGCCGGTGCGGGACTTTGCGACGAAGCCGCCGTGCGACAAATCGTTACCGAAGGCCCGGAGCGCATCCAGGAACTTATCGACCTCGGCGTGCAATTCGACGAACGCGAGAATGATGATGGACAACGCGAAATCGACCTGACCAAAGAAGGCGGCCACTCCAAACGTCGCATCCTTCATGCGGCCGATGTCACTGGCAAAGAAATCGAACGCGCCCTCATCGCTGCCGTGGAGGAAAATCCCAATATCGATCTCCTTGAAAATCACATGGCCGTCGATCTCATCACCACGGGCAAGCTCGGTTACGCCACCGAAGATCGCGTGCTCGGCGTGTATGTGCTAAACGAAGCCACTCGCGAAGTGGAGACCGTCCGTTGCGACCGAGTAATCCTCGCCACTGGCGGCTGCGGTAAAGTCTATCTCTACACCACCAATCCCGATGTGGCCACAGGCGACGGCGTGGCCATGGCCTGGCGGGCGGGAGCGACGATTGCCAACATGGAATTCATCCAATTCCACCCCACGTGTCTGTTTCATCCCGAGGCCAAATCATTTCTCATTTCTGAAGCTGTCCGCGGCGAAGGCGGTATTTTGCTCAACGAAAAAGGCGTTCGCTTCATGAAAGATGCTGATCCACGAGGTGAACTCGCCCCGCGCGACATCGTGGCCCGCGCCATCGATGCCGAAATGAAGCGCACCGGAGCCAAGTGCATCTATCTCGATATCTCGCACCAACCCGCCGATTTCGTCCACAAGCATTTTCCCAACATCTACGACACCTGCCTGCGCTTCGGCATCGACATCACCCAGCAGCCCATCCCCGTCGTGCCCGCCGCCCATTATCAATGTGGTGGAGTAAAAACCGACCTCAACGGCTCCACCACTTTAAAGGGGCTTTTTGCCATTGGCGAAGTCGCTTGCACCGGTCTCCATGGCGCCAACCGGCTGGCCTCCAATTCCCTTCTCGAAGGCCTCGTTCTCGCCAAGCGTGCCTTCGATAAATCCTCAAATATCAATTACTCAAGCACTTACGACGCATATAAAATCCCCGAGTGGCGTGCCGGCAATGTGCAAAATGTCGATGAACTCGTCGTCATTTATCACAACTGGGACGAAATCCGCCGCCTTATGTGGGATTACGTTGCCATCGTGCGCACCGATAAACGTTTGCAGCGCGCGGCCACCCGGCTTCGCAATTTACGACGCGAAATTCAGGATTTTTATTGGAATTTCAAACTCACCACCGATCTTCTCGAACTCCGCAACCTCGTCACCGTCGCCAGCCTCATCGTCGATAGCGCTCTCGCCCGCAAGGAAAGTCGCGGCCTCAATTTTAATCTCGATTATCCCGAAACCGACGATTTGCTCTGGAAAAAAGACACTCTCATCCGCCGCTATTGATCCCAAAAAAAACACCGACTGGCTTGCTAACTGCTTTTATTAAAACTATGAAAGTCCCGCTTCCATCATATTTAACTTTCGATTTACGTTTACTCGGAGTCTTCTTCAGCTTTATTCCTACTCCAACCCGGCTCCCCACCGCATGAAAATCTCCCTCTCCCTCTTCACGATTTTTCTAGCCCTGCCCCTTTTTTTGCAGGCCGAATCCCCGTATAAAAGCAGCGAGGACTTCGAGAAATACGCGATGAAACTTCGCGAAACCGCCATCTCCCGGATTCAACCCCAGGTCGTCATCCCTTCCACCTCCACTTACGCCAATATCCATGGCAATGGCGGTTTTCCTTGGAAACGCAACATCGTGACCACCACCTTCTGGGTCGGCGAAGATGCCGCGCAAAACAATCCCGTCCACAACCATAAAAGTTCCTGGGACGTCAACTGGAAGGAAAACTACGGCGGCTACGATCATCCCGATCCCAAGATGCGCCGCAACTTCATTCCAGTCGCCTTTGTTCCCCGGCAAAACCCTTTTTACATCGCCCTCCCCTATAACGACAAACTGCTCACCGGCCACAAACCGGAGGCCAAATTCGTCATCCCCTGGTTCCGACGCGCCTACAATAACAACCAGCAATCCGTCCTTAAAGGCCGCTGGGTCGCCGTCCGCAAAGGTAATCGCATCGCCTTCGCCCAATGGGAGGATTGCGGCCCCTTTCGCACCGATCACTGGCAATACGTTTTTGGCAACGAACGCCCCTCCTGGAATCTAAACAAAGGCGCGGGCCTCGATGTTTCCCCCGCCGTGCGCGATTATCTCGGCATGAAATGGAGCGACGTCACCGATTGGAAATTCGTCGAATTCCGCGACGTGCCTCCCGGCCCCTGGACCCGTTACGGCGATAACAATCCCTTCGTCCAACGCGCCCGTCGCAGCACGGAACGCGTTGCCGAGAAATAGCCGCATCCCTCGCTCACCGCGAATTTCTCATTCGTCCGCCCAAGTTAGCGCCGAGAAAAATTCTTCTCCCGCGCAACTCCGACCTTTACAGACTCGTTGGATTGCAGGAATGATCTGCCACCTTTTTCAAAGAATAATTACGCACATGACTCAGATAGGCATCGGACTCGCCGGACTCGGTAACGTAGGCACAGGTGTTTACAAACATCTGGCTCTCAACCGTGTCCTCCTTCGCGAACGTCTCGGAATCGAACTCACCATCCGCAAAGTCGCCGTGCGCGATCTCGCCAAAAAACGCGACGTCGAAGTGCCTCCCGCACTTCTCACCACCGATCCATTCACCCTTATCGACGATCCCTCCATCCAAATCGTCGTGGAATTGATTGGCGGCATCGACACCGCGCACCGCTTCGTTCTCGCCGCCATCGCCGCTGGTAAAATGGTCGTCACCGGCAATAAAGCGCTCCTCGCTGAGCATGGACGCGAAATCTTTGCCGCTGCCGCCGAAAAAAAAGTGCCAATTTTCTACGAAGCCGCCGTCGCCGGTGGCATCCCGATCATCAAGGCCATCCGCGAAGCCTTCGTCGGCAACCATATTCTTTCCATTCACGGCATCATCAACGGCACGAGCAATTACATCCTCACCCGCATGGTCGAGCAAGGCCTCGATTTTCCCGAGGCCCTCGCCGAGGCGCAATCGCTCGGTTACGCCGAGGCCGATCCCACTCTCGATGTCAACGGCTGGGATGCCGCCCATAAAGCGATCATCCTCGCCTCGCTCGCCTATGGTTTCTGGGTCGAATCGGATAAAATCTTTGTCGAAGGTGTCGAAAATATCACCGCCGCCGACATCGCGTTTTCCGCCAATCTCGGTTACACGATCAAACTCCTCGGCATTATCAAAGCCGACCCCGATCAACGCGTCGAAGTGCGCGTTCATCCCACTTTAATCCCCAAAAGCCACGTCCTCGCCTCCGTGGGCGGAGTTTTCAACGCCATTGCCGTGCGCGGCGACGTGGTCGGCGACACTCTTTTTTATGGACGCGGCGCGGGGCAGGATCCCACCACCAGCTCCGTCATCAGCGATCTCGCCGAGGCTGCCCAAGCCTTGCAAGCACCACGGAGTTCGTTCGGATTTACCGCCCACAGCCTCTATGCCGCCGTAAAACCAATCGAGGAAGTGGTCTCCTCCTTTTATCTGCGTCTGCAAGTCGAGGATCGTCCCGGTGTCCTCGCCCAGGTCGCAGGGATTTTGGGCAATCACGAAATCGGGATCTCCTCCATGATCCAACCCGAGGTGCCCTGCGGAAGCGATTCTGTGCCCCTCGTTTTAATGATTCACCTCGCCGTCGAAGGCCGCATGCGTCTCGCACTCGCACAAATCGCCGACCTCGCCGTCGTCAAAGCTCCCCCTGCCCTGCTTCGCGTCGAGACTTTTTCCTGATCTCCTTATGTTTGTCAATTTCCACGACCGGGGCGTCATTTCACGCTATCGCCAATATCTGCCCGTCAGCGACGCCACCCCCATTATCTCGCTTAACGAAGGCTCCACGCCCCTCATTTATTCTCCCAAACTGAGCGAACGACTCGAAAGCCGCGTTTTTATTAAATACGAGGGGTTGAACCCCACCGGTTCGTTTAAAGATCGCGGCATGACCATGGCCATTAGCAAAGCCGCGGAAATCGGTGCCACCGCAGTCATTTGTGCCTCCACCGGCAACACCTCCGCCGCGGCCGCCGCTTACGCCGCGCGGGCCGGTCTCAAATGTTTCGTGCTTCTTCCCGCCGGTAAAATTGCCCTCGGCAAACTCGCCCAAGCCTTCATTTACGGCGCCGAAGTCATCGCCATCGAGGGCAACTTCGACGACGCTCTCCGCCTCGTGCGCGAAGTCGGCGAGCAAGGCTCCGTCGCCATCGTCAACTCCATCAATCCCTTCCGTATTCAAGGACAAAAAACCGCTTCCTTCGAGATCATCGACGAGCTCGGCGACGCTCCCGACTGGCACATTCTTCCCGTCGGCAATGCTGGCAACATCACCGCTTACTGGGCGGGATATCAGGAATTTTTTCACCTCGGCAAATCGACCAGACTCCCGCGCGTCACCGGCTTCCAGGCCGCCGGCTCCGCTCCCATCGTCCATAATTGCGTCATCGAAAAACCCGAAACCCTTGCCACCGCCATTCGCATCGGCAACCCGGCAAGCTGGGCCGGTGCCACCGAGGCCATCCGCGCCTCCCGTGGCAGCATCGATCTCGTCACCGATGAGGAAATTCTCGCCGCCCAAAGCTGGCTCGCCGCCAATGAAGGCATCTTCGTCGAACCCGCCAGCGCCGCCTCCATCGCCGGACTCTTCAAATGCCTCGGCCACAACCGTTGCGCTGCCTGTCCGCGTCCGCAGATCGTCCCCGGCAGCACCGTGGTTTGCATCGTTACCGGGCATGGACTCAAAGATCCCGACATCGCCCTCAAACAATGCCCGCCCATCCGCGAAGTTCCGGCCAAACTCTCCAACATCCTCGCCCTGATGGAATCGTAAAGACTCGCCCGCGTCTTTTCGTCCCATTTCGCCATCGACGCACCCTCGGTAAAAGCAGCATTTTTCAACTTTCCCATCCCTACGGATCACGTATCTTCCCGTCATCCCATGCGTCCACTATTATTGTTCGTTCTTGTCGCTCTTTTCGTGCAAATCGTGCCCGAGACCCAGGCTCAAACCAAACTTCCACCCGGCGAATACGTCATTCTCACCGGCGGAGTTTCGCTTTACATGTGGGAAAAACACAAGGCGCAACCTCACGATAATTGGTGGCTCAACTTCATCCGCGCCTCCCGCATCCGCATGGAACAACTCCGCAGCCAATTCGGACCCACCTACCCCATCACCTGGCTCGTCTATGAGCCAGCGTATCGGCGGCGCGGTCAATTTCAGGAAAAAGACGACCTCTTCGGCATCATCCGCTCTGTCGAAGAAGCTTATCAGGTCAAACTCATTTTCTTCCGCTCCCAAAGTCAGCTCCTCGACATCCTGAACAATCGTCCCAATAAAATTGCCGGTCTCGATTACTTTGGTCACTCGAACAAAGCCTGTCTGATGTTCGATTACAGCAACGAAATCGGCAGTGCCTCCAAAGTCTGGCTTCACGAAAACGAACTCAAACGCCTCCGCCGCGGTATTTTCGCCTCCGGCGCCTACGTCAAAAGCTGGGGCTGCCATACCGGCGAAAGCATGAGCCAAAAATTCCGCTCCGCCACCGGCATCAAAATGATCGGTGCCAAAGGCAAAACCCAATATATGACCCACGAATTGCCTTATATCTCCACCCCCGGCGGCTTCTGGGTGGGCCAATAAGCATAGGCAGCGAAGATTTGCTTAAGATCGGTCGAATCGGTCGGATCGGTCGGATCGGTCGGATTGCATCGGTCGGATCGGACCGATCCGACCGATTAAGTGAGTGGCCGTGTGCCTTTGCAATTCGGGTAGGCGGAGCATCCCCAAAACTGGGAGCCTGCTTTGGAGCCTTGCTTGGCGGTGCGGAGAACGAGAGGCTGGCGGCAAAGTGGGCAGTTCGGAGCTTGGGGCCGATTAGACGGTTCCGCCCGATCCGGTTGCTCCCTCCTAAAAGCCACTCTGGCGGTGGCGAGTTGCTCGCTGTAGCCGCCTTCCTCAACGAAGGCACGCTCCAAGGCGCGAATTTGCTGGTCGAGAAGGTAATTGGTCTGGTGGATGAGACAAATGAGAGTGTTCGCGACAATGCCGGGATCGGCGTGGGAGAGCCAGGGGGAATAATCGGGCGTATTTTTGGCGGTGCGCCCTATTTCGCGCACGGCCATTGCCTGCGGGTCGGCTTTGCCCCACTGGGAAAGTTTGCGCTGGCGGAGGTAATCTTCGTAATCGAGGAGGAGTTCGTCGAGGCTGGCCCGGGCCACATTGACCAGCCGTAGCTCGGTCTGGCTCGAAGTGGCAGATGCGCGACTGCCTTCGGCGATATTCTGCCGACCACTGCGGGCTGCCTGCACCATTTGGTCCACCGTGCGGGAGCGCCGATCCACAAAGCGGGCACAGAAATCTACCGTGGCATCGTAAACAAGGGTGCTCGTCTGGAAACTGCGAAGATCCCGGTATCCACCGCTCGGACGAAGCCGGGATCGGTCGGATCCGTCGGATCCGTCGGATCGGTCGGATCGGTCGGATTTCATTCCGGTATAATGCGCGCCAGGAAGCAAAAAGGCACGATCAAAGAGCCGGGAACACCGATCAACTCATCAGGTCGCGGATTTCGTCGAGGGTGAGGGCGGCGAAAGTGGGTTCCTCGCTTTCGACGGTGGCGTCGATAATGTCGCGTTTGCGTTGTTGCAAACTGAGGATTTTTTCTTCGACAGTGTTACGGGCGATCAGTTTGTAGGAGGTGACGACACGTTTTTGCCCGATGCGATGGGCACGGTCGGTGGCTTGGGCTTCGACGGCGGGGTTCCACCACGGGTCGAAGTGGATGACGGTGTCGGCGGCGGAGAGGTTGAGGCCGACGCCGCCCGCTTTAAGGCTGATGAGGAAGACGGGCAGGGTGTCGCTATTTTGGAATTTATCGACCTCCCCTGCCCGGTCGCGGGTGGAGCCGTCGAGATAGGCAAAAGGAATGTCGGAGGCGCGCAAACGGTCGGCGATGAGTTTTAACATGGTGACGAATTGCGAGAAAACGAGGACACGATGGCCGCCATCGATGGCTTCCTGAAGAAGTTCGTCGAGCATTTCCAGCTTGGAGGAGGCGTTGGCGAGGTCGGGTTTTTCGAGTCCGAGCAGACGCAAATCGCAGCAGGCCTGGCGCAAGCGCAAGAGGGCGGTGAGCGCGGCGAGGCGGCTTTTGCCGGCATTGCGCTCGTTGCTGGCTTCCTCGATTTTACGACGACCTTGTTCGAGGAGTTCGCGATAGACAGATTTTTGCGCATCGGAAAGATCGACCCAGGCGACTTGTTCGAGGCGTTCGGGGAGGTCTTTGGCAACGTCGCGTTTGAGTCGGCGAAGCATAATCGGGCGAAGACGATTGGCGAGGCGACGCTGGACTTCGGGAGCACCGCCACGCTGGATGGGGATTTCGTAGCGGTCCTTGAAATCGTCGCGGCGTCCGAGGTAGCCAGGGAGAACGAAATTAGCCAGAGACCAGATGTCGCGCACAGAGTTTTCGACCGGGGTGCCGGTGAGTGCGAAACGATGGTCGGCCCGGATTTTTTGCGCGGCGAGCGCGTTTTGGGTATCGGGATTTTTAATGTGATTGGCTTCGTCGAGGATCACGGAACGGAAGGTGAGCGCCTCGTAGCGGGCGATGTCGCGACGGAGTAAGGCGTAGCTGGTGATGACGAGATCGGCGGCGTTCATTCTGGCAAAAAGGGGTTCGCGCTGACTGCCTTCGATGACCAGGGTGCGCAGAGAGGGGGTAAATTTTTTGGCTTCGCGTTCCCAGTTGAAGACGAGCGACGAGGGACAGACGACGAGTGATTGACCGCCGGAAGCTTGAAGAAAAGCGAGGGTTTGGAGGGTTTTGCCCAGGCCCATTTCGTCGGCCAGAATGCCGCCGAGACGGTTGCCGGCGAGAAAATGCATCCACTGCACGCCTTCGGCTTGGTAGGGGCGGAGGATGTCGCGAAGATGATCGGGAATGATGGAATCGATCTTTTTAAGTGGAATATTAAGTTGATCGGCAAACGCGGCCTGGAGAAATCCGGCGTGCATGTTGCCGATGCGATAGGCCCCCGGCTGACGTTGCTGGGGATTGCAATCGACAAGGATCTCTTGAAGTTCGCTGAGGGCACCGGTGTCGAAAAGAACCACGCTTCCGTCGGAGCGCTTTTCGTAGGATTTACCGGCGGTGAGCAACCTCTGGATATCTGCTCCGGAAAAGCGGGTGCCAGACTGACTGGTCATCTCAACATGTAGATCAAACCAATTTTCGCCGCTGCTTTGGATTTCGAGCTTAGGCCGGACGATTTCCGCACGTCCGAGAAGGGTTTTAAGGCGTGGACCGATTTGCACGGTGGCCTTCTTTTGGAGCAAGGCAAGTTGGGTGGAGAGGAAGCGCAAAACGCCGTGTTCGCCCCGGAGATGCATCACACAATTTCCATCAACGGGGCTGAATTCGGAGGACTTGAGAGTGTCGATAAGCGATTGCTCTAAAATATGATGACGTTTCAACCTCGTTCCTTTTATGACAACATGACTAAGAGTTTTCGATGAACTACTTCCGTGAGTAATGATCTGGTTATCATAAATAAATTTAAGGATGGCTTGAAGCTGATTGAAACTGCCTTCGAGTGATAATTCAATGGCGGGCACGGCAGGTTTCTCCACTTCCATTATTGATGACGCGTCATGGTGATTGAATAATCTTTGTAATGTTGGCAATTCAGCGTTGCGGAAATTCTCCACAGCATCGCGAGGGATTTCGACGGGTTGACGAAATAATATTTGATAAGCCGCCGGAAGTTCTGGTTCGATTTGCTGCCATGTCATCTCTTTCAACGCCCATTGCACGTGTTCAACGAGAAGAAGGTAATCCGACTGGCCTGCATCAGACTTGAGAACGATTCCACCGTCGGGTTTTTCCTCAACGATCAATTCTTTTTTGATTGTTTCCAGATGAACAGTCATCTCATCGCGTTTCGCGACCGTGAGATGCTCGAAACCTTTGGCGGCGTTGAGAATGGTCCCAAACTGGCGACGGGTGCAGATAATCATTCCGGGATGTTCGGCATCGGTGATTCCGTAAA
>JBBRFA010000052.1:0-22684 GCA_038225185.1 Chthoniobacterales bacterium | reverse complement strand
TTGAGCATCTCCAAGTCGCCGAGGACATCCCCCACAGTGGTGCCGGGCCAGACACCGAGGCGAGAGAGCGCTGTCCTCGCGTCTTAGCAGGAGGGAAGTCCAGGCATTTGCGGGCGCAAAGTTTATAAACGTGGCATTTTTCCGTTTGGCAGGTGGATATTTCGCTAAAAAAACTGCGTGACAAACCGTTGATGCCGGGTATTTTTGCGGTCCTGTTTTTCGCGGGGTCTTAGCTCAGTTGGTAGAGCGCCTCAATGGCATTGAGGAGGTCAGGGGTTCGAATCCCCTAGGCTCCACCATTTTTTTGGTCACAAAATAACCCTAAAGCCTTCCAATTAGGCGATTGCGCACGAATATAGGTTTTCCGTGTTTTTTAAAATGACCCCATTCTCTCTCGCGGGTTTAAGCATACAGTGCATAATGACTGGTGATAATGCCGCGAAAAAAACACGGAACAAGGTCAGCTTCCCTTACGTTTTTAAAAAAACGGCAGGGCAAGTCGAATCAAATAATGAGCCAATGACAAATTTGGCACTTACTTTGTTTTTTTTGGGAGTAAAAACGGAAAGGTTTTCGGACCTTTGAGAGAGCCTATATGTATCTTGATCGAGAATTTTCCAAACTGGATACCGACCAGGCAAACAGCCTTGCTCTGAATCCTCTCAAGGGATCGGGGCCATCACGGAGCGATGGCCAACCGACAACGCTGGACGTTGCTTTTGATGCGCCTTTTTTGTCGTTGGTTGGGCGGCAAATGGCTTCCAGGCCCCCCGCCCGAGGCCGCTCTACTCCTGAGCGGCTGAAAGCAGCCACAAATTCACCCCAAAATACCTGGACGAGCTGCGAATATCTTCAGCGGCAGATCGCCATGCCCATTTCCCTATTTAGGGTAAATGCTGGATGTGCCGTCCAATCCCGTGTAAGGCGGAGTGGAAAGATACTTTCTCACAGGCTCCATCGTGCAGCCCGACTACTTGGGCAGACTATTAAATATGGATTTCGCGGGACCGGCTTCTTTCTCGGCTTTCCAAATCGGACCGTCCTCCTCAAAGACGGGCGCATCCGGGCTGCCGGTGGGCACTTCGCTGGCGGCAATTTTGAAGATGGGAAGCACAGGCTGGCCACGGTTATCTTTCTTGTATTCCGCCCCCACTTTTTCGATCAGCAGATAGGCCTTGAATTGTCCACCCGGGCGCTCGCCGATAAGGATTTCCAGTTCATAACTATTTCCCGCCACGACGCTGAATGTATCGCTCATTCCCAAGCCTTTATACCAGCCCAAATGCGGCCCGATACCCGTCCCCTCACTGGGATAAAACTGGGAAGGGCCATTGCCTGTTGGGAAGAAACTTCCCGAATCTAAAATATTCTTTCCTCGAAAACGGACGACTAACAAATCATCCGCCACGCCCGCAAATCGGTAGTTCCCGCTTTCCGGGGGAATCACTTTTCCCTTGTAATGGACGACCCACATTTTCGGTTGCACCTTGTCGGCGAGATCGAACGCCTTTGGGCCTTCGTTTGCATCAAGCAAAGGAATATAGATCTGGGTGGCGTAAAGAGGCTTGGAGCCGTGGAAAAAGCGGTCGAGTTCCGATTTTTTCCAGCCCTTGGTCACAAAGGAACTGACCGCCCAGCCATATTGTTCCTCGTTCATTCCGGTGGGTTTGCCGTCCACGCCCTGTTTGAGATCGTAAAAAGTGCCGATGAGCGAGCCGCCGCCCTTGGGTTCACGGAATCCGAAGAATGGGGCGCGTCCATTCCCCTGCCCTCCTCCACCTCCACCGCCGGAGCCGCCTGCAAAACCAATACCGCTGCCACCCATGCCAGCCATTTTTGTGGGGGGAACCTCACTCAGTCCTGGCATGGCTGGCATGTCGGGGAGAGAGACTTTGGAGAGTCCGGTGGTGGTGATGCGTCTGGTTTGCGCTGGGGCGCTCATGCTGTTGGTCTTCCGCGCCATCTGGACCTTGTGCTCGAGGGCGCGGGTGCTGCGATTTGGCGAGGCGGGCCCGCCTTGGAAAGTGAGTTTTCGTTTGGCCTCAATGGTTTGCACGACATAATAGGTGGCACCCAAGCCGCCCAGAATGTGCAAAAGGATGCTGATAAACAGGAACTTGCCGGCGAAGAAACGACGCCAGTCTTTTTTCTTTGGGGAGATGGAGTCGCTCATTCTTCCTCGCTGACGGTAAAGGTGACACTTTCGATTTTGGCGACAGAGAGAGCGTCGAGCACCTCGATGGTGCGGCTATACTTGGCGTTTTCGTCGCTGACGATGGTGACGACGGCGGGTGTTTTGGCTGCGTCGGAGCCTTGCTTCAAGCGCATGAGAGTTCCCTTGAGCTGCGGGAGGTTACTACTCTGCGGAGAATCGAAGGGCTCGTCGTTGAGCATGATCTCGCCGTTCTCGGCGATGTTAATAATGATCTCATCCACGAAATCGGTCGCGCCGGAGGTTTCAGCGGTTCCAGGCAGGGTGGTGTTAAGTTCATTTTCGACCTTGACTGCGCCAGCCATGACCATGAAAAAGAGCATGATGACGAAGACCACATCGATCATGGGTGCGATCTGAAAGCCTGCGTTGCCTTCGTTGGGGTTGGAGAGGAGCCGTTTCATGGTGGAGTTAGTCCTTGTTGACCGCAGAGAAGGAAATATCGGAGATTCCGGCCTCGGCGGCGGCGTTCATGGCGCGGGAAACATGGAGTGCGGGCAGTTCGCGGTCTCCACGAATGACGACGCGATAGGTGGGATTCGCACCGACGGTAATTTTCTTTTCCCCGTCGATCCGGGCTGCCTTGAGCAGGGGGACCAGCTCTGTCGAAGTGGAAAAATCGCGGTCGTTAAAGTTAAAAGTGGCCGCCTTTTTGGCAACATCCCAGCGCACGTTGACGATGGCCTCGGAGCGGGTGTTATCCTTCTTGGCCGCATCGGGGGCGAGGGGCAACTGGATGGATTGATCCACCTTTAATACCTGAGCCGAAGTGATCGTCATAAAGAAGATCAGGATAACCAACAGGACATCGACCATCGGTGCGATCTGGAATTCCGGTTCGCCTTCTCCACCGCCTCCTCCGCCAGCCATGTTAGCCGCCTCCTTTTTTCATGGATATCAAGGGTGTCATGATTCGATGACGGGTTCACCAATGGGCTCGGGGGCGGGTTGGATCCAGTTAGGCAGGGCGGCGTAAAGTTCCTCGTCGCCGAGATGTGCGCCCGCGAGAGCTTCGTAAGGCATTTTCCGATAGAGGCTGCCAATGATGTCTTGAATGTGGTGAATCGCATCCCCTGCCCGATTTCTTAAGAAGTAAAAGGCGCCGAAAGCCGGGATGGCGATGAAGAGACCGCTGGCGGTGGCGACCAACACCTCGCCGATGGCGGCAGAGAGGCTGGAGGGATCGCCGATGCCGGAGCTCCCAAGCGTGGCAAAGGCTTTGATCATGCCCGTGACGGTGCCCAAAAGTCCGATCATGGGTGTGCAAACGCCCATGACGGAGAGGTAGCTGATGTAGGTGTTCATCCTCGCATTTTCCTTGGAGAGTTCACCCAACATGCCTTCTTCAGAGTTGGCTTTGCCGTCGCCGAGCAGCCCGATGCCAACGCGAAGGACGTTGGTTAGCGGGGAGTTGTTTTCTTTGCAGAAATTATAGGCACCCACATAATCGCCTTGCTGGAAAAGAGTTTTGACGGATTGCTCATGCTCCGGCGGGGCGACTCGCTTGCGGTTGGTTCGGGTGACGCCATCGCCAATGAGATAGACTGTCAAAATGGAACATGCGCCAATGGGAAACATAACCCAGCCGCCCTCCTTGATTTGCTCCCAGAGTGTTTTGTGTTGGGCGGCGGCCTCGGCAGGCGTGGCTGGTTTTTCCTGGGCAAAAACGGCTGGTGCGAGGGCCAGCAGGCCAAGAGCGAGGAGTGCTGCAATGTAATGATGTGCTTTTTTCATAAGGGTGTGTTGTTAGGATTTATTCATGGGTTTTGCGAGAGTGGCGAGAAACACTTTTGCTTCGGCGGCTGAGGCGGAAGATGGGTAAACCCGCAGAAGTTCCTCGAGAGAGGCACGGGCATTTGCGACATCGTCAAGCGCCTTGTAAGAGTGCGCCGCTCCGAGAAGGGCGGCGGATTGTGGCAAGATTTGCTCGGGTTGGAAAACGGTGATGTGCAGGAAGGCGAGCAGGGCAGGTTCATAGTCCCGTTTGGCGAGGAGTGCCTGGGCTTTGACGAGCCAGGCACCGGCGAGGGTCTCCGGACGGGTGGCCGCGCGGATGACAGATTCCGAAGTCTCCAAAGCCTTTGCCACGTCGCCCTTGGCGAGGATACTGGCGGCGAGCGGAACTTTCGCCGCCAGCGCGATCTGGGGGTCGTCGGAGAAATTGGAGAGTTCGTTGATGAGGATTTCCGCCTCGGTGTCTTTTTTAGATTCCATGAGAGCAGAAATTTTCACGAGCGCGGCTTGCGACCACCAACCGCCTGGGATGCCCCGGAAGGGTGCGTAAAATAGAATGACTGGCTCGATCTCGACCAGGGCTTGAGTGGGCTGCCCATTGGCCAGTGTAGTGGAGGCGGCCTTGATCTGCGACGGCTCGGGAAATTCGATCTTGGCAATGGCCGCTACCGGGTAGCCAATCTCGCCCGTGTTGGCGCCGAGCTTCACGGTGTTCATGATGGAATCGCCAGCACGACGGAGACCTGTGCCAACAACAGTCCTGCCATCTTTAAAAATGATGGTCTGCGCCGCAAGATTAGACGCCAGCAACATGGGTATGAAAAGATAACTCAGGCGTTTCATCCGGCTCCAAGCTCTTTGAGACGTTTTTTGGCGATATCAGTTTCTGAAAACGTCGATAGTTTTTCGTTCCGCAACATTTCCTGGTAGGTCTTGATCGCCTCGGTGTTTTTACCCAGTCTTTCAAAACTTTCCCCGCTCATTATATACGCCTTGGCCACCCAAGGCAGGAAGCGTTGGTAGGCTACGAAGACTCTCTGGAAAAATGCATTGGCTCCCGCAAAATCACCCTGTCGGAAGGCGATCTCACCCAACGAGTAGACGCTGAAAGCGGTGGCGTCGCCCCGCCATTCGCGAACGGAGGCGACCTGCTCGAATAGTTTTTTAGCCTCCGCATCCTTGCCCAAGGCGAGCAGGGTTTTGGCTTGCCCAAGAGTGGCTTCCTTGAGCTTGGTGGTCGCGCCGATCTTGTTAATCGCATCCGTGAACCAGGTGAGTGCGGCAGCATAGTCTTTCGACTGGTAAGCGATTTCGCCCAGCCCGGCGTAGGCATAATCCACGTAGTCGCTTTTGGGGTGGTTTTCGTAGAGAGCGATGAATTCGGTTTTCGCTTTTTCGACTTGGTTTTTCTTCATGAGAAAGTCTCCCAGCTGGGCGAGAATGTAAGGGCTGAGATCTTCGGTTTTGTAGCCGTCGGCAATGGTTTGCAGTTCCTTTTCCTGGATATTTGTCTGGCGGCGGAAACGAGCCAGCTCTGACTTGGCAAAGAGCACTCTCGCATCAGCAGTCGGGTTGGCATCGGTTGTTTTCAGCAGGGCAACCAGTTCTCCCGCGGGGTCTGTATCAGCGGCGGTCGTTTTGTTCTTTGCGCAAATCTGGGCGAGCTGGGTGAGGAGCATTTCGACTGCAGGACGGTTGGGCTCTTTGATGAATTTTTTAATGGTGTCGGCGATGAAACCTTTGGCCTCCTCGATTTTGCCTTCTCGGACGCGGGCGCGGCCAATCCAATAGAGCGCGGAGACGACCGTGGGATGATCGGGTTTTTCGCGGACAAATTCCTCGAACAAGGCGGAGATGGCTGCCCAGTCGCCTTTTTTTGTAAGAATTTTGTTAACCTCAAAGAGCGAGTAATTGAGCACTTCGTCAGTGGTGGCGGCCTTGTAGGAACGCACATAAACTGGCAATGCCTCGTCAACACGATCGAGGGCGATAAGCGCGTCTGCCGCCAGGGCAAGGGTCTCGCCGAGCTGGGCGTTGCCAGCATGTTTGATTTCCCAAGCCTGGCAGTCGGCCAGTGTCTCGGCATAATTTTCCTGGCCATATTTGCAGACTGCGATGCGATAATCTGCATCGGCCACGAACTCGCCCGCTGGATAACGCGCCAGATAATTTTCGATGGCGGGTTGTGCCTCCTCGAATTTACCAGCAAACAACAAGGCCAAAGCCGATCGATAAACCACTTCCTCGGTGTGCAAGCCAGCGGGGAAGTCGGTCTGGTAAGTCTGATACTGCGCGACCGCCTCCTCGAATTTGCCAAGCCCAAATTGCACGTTACCGAGCTGATAAATCATCTCGTCGCGGAATTTGCCGGTGGGTTGTTTGAGGAGAAGATCGCCAAAATATTTCTCAGCATTGGCGTGATCTTGAGTTTGCAGGGCCATGGCGCCGATGAGATAAGCGACAGTCTCTGCGTTGGCCCCTAGTGGAAATTCCTTAAGGTATAAATCGCAAAATTCTCGGGCGGAATCGGGCCGGTTAACCTCCGAATATGCGACCAGGATGGAGTAAAGCGCAGTCTCACGTTCAAGTCCGGCAGGATAACGATTGAGAATTTCCCGGTTGATCACGATAGATTCCCATTTTTTGCCCATGGCATAATAGCAACGGGAAAGGCGGGCGAGCAGGGCGGGCGCGAAGTCAGGAAGTTTTTGGAATTCGTCGAGAAGCTTTTTACTTTCGTCGAGCTGGGTGCGGATTTGAGTATTGACCCCCACGAGGCCAGCGGAGGTGGCCGGACTAGAACGAATGGTGTTCAGATTCTGTTGAAGCTTTTTTTGCATCGACGCAAGCCGTTCATTTTGGAATCGGATTACTTCCTCGCGATTGCGGGCGGTGCGGTAACAGACCAGCGCCTCCTGGTTGTTGCCTGCGGCTAAAAAATTATCGCCCAACTGGATGGCGAGGCTGTTGAGTTGGACGACGTTTTCGACTAGATCGATATGCTTCTGGATATCGAGCAGGAGGGCAGAGGCTTTTTCGGGGGCTTGGTTCTTACCGTAAAGGGTAGCGAGTTGGATCGCTCCGGCAGCAGCGGCGGAACTTTTGATCTGGGGTAGGACCAGACGCTCCAAGACTCCGATGGCTTTCTCGTTATCACCCGCCTTCTCGTAGGCGGCGGCCTCCAGCGCGAGGGCTCGCTCGCGCAATTCGGGCACGTTTTCGAGAGTTTGATAGTGGACGGCAGCCTCGGTGAATTTCTCGCTCAGGCTAAGGGCCTGACCGATCGCTAGAGATCCCTCGTTAAAACGCGCCGCTTTGGGATATTTGGTCTGGTAAATCTGAAATGCGGTGATCGCCTTGGGATAATCCGGCAGGTTAAAGTAAGCCGCGCCCAAGGTGTAAAAAACCGACTCCAACTGAGCATCGGGCGCTGCTTGCACGATGACTTTTTCCAAGTTTTCAAGGGTAGTTTTAAAATCACCACTTTCAAAGGCTTTCATGCCGTCGGCGTAGATTTGCGCAACCGTCCGGGCATCCGGCGCTTGGGCATGGAGAACTCCGTCGCCAAGAATGCAGGCAAACGCCAATCCCACCAGAATTTTGCGAAGTTTCTTCATCCTTTGGAGGCTCCTTCGGTGAGACCGCGAACAAACAATTTCATGGAGCAAACAAACAAGAATATGATCGGCAGACTGGCCAATCCGTAACCCGCCATTAAAGGTCCCCAGAACTTGATGTATTCCCCGGAAAGACGAAGCAGCGCAACCATGACCGGGAGTCGGACATGGTCTCGCATAACGATGAGCGGTAATACGAAGTCATTCCAGTTGGTTAAGAAACTCATGACTCCGATTGTGCCCAAGATGGGACCGGAAAGGGGGAGAACGATAATCATCATTTGCTTGAAATGATTCGCGCCATCAATCTCGGCGGCCTCAAACAAATCCTGCGGAATATCGGCCACGAAATTCCGTAAAACAAAGATTGCGAACGCCTGCCCTGATGCAGCTCCCACAATAATCAGCGCGGAAAGTGTGTTTAGCAAATTAAGATCGCCTAAGAGCCGAAAAAGAGGGATCAAGTTGGCTATCGTGGGCATCATCATCAGAATCAAAATGGCGTTCCAGAGGAAACCGGACATGGGTAATTTGGCTCGTGCGAAAAAATAAGCAGCACCCAAGGCCAGAAAAACGGTGAAGAGCGTCGAGAACGTGGCGATGAAAATACTATTCGCCAGAGTGGGCGTAATGGTTTCCCAGGCGGAGGCCCAGTTTTCCCAGTGGACTGGGCTGGTGATGGTGGTGGGGTTGGTATAGAATTGCTGGTTGTTTTTCAAGCTTACTACGAGCATCAGATAAAGCGGCAGAAAGGCGAAGGCGAGGACAGTCCAAATGGTCAGATGCTTCAGTCCGCGCAAACCGAGCGAGGTGAGGCGACTTAACGTTTCTCGCAATGGATTCGGCGGTCGAGGCACGGGCGGTTGCCAATTTGGGGGCGAATTTGGTTGAGATCGGGCAAAGATGGCAGAGAGTTTGCGCGTCAGGATTGGCCATGGAATTCCTGCGACGAGAAGCAGGCAGCCCAGTGGTAGATAGCGTTGAAAAGCCAGAAGCGCGATACCGATTGTGAGAAAAGTGCAACGGAGGAGGCGCTGGCGAACCAGGCCCAAAGTGTTCCATTCCAGCAGGCCGGAACTGATTTTTTGCAGCAGGATGACGATGACGGTGAGGATGAGTCCGACGGCGCACGCGTAGCCCATGCTTTGCTCGACGAAGGCTTTGCGCAACATGAAGAGCGCGGGCACGGTGACTTTGCCGCCGGGGCCGCCCTCAATCCCGGCCAGGGCGAGGATCATGCCCGCATCCTTGATCGTGTCGATGATGACGAAAACGAGCAGGATGTAGATCGACCCCATGATGAGGGGCAGTTCGATTTTTGTGAATTTGGAGAACCAGTTCGCGCCGTCGATGTCACCGGCTTCGTAGATGTCGTTGCTGATCGATTGCAGCTTGGCAAGATGAGTAAGAACCGCAAAGGAGCCGACCCACGGGAAGCCCCAGACAATGCAGGCGGTGAGAATCAGTCGCGGATCACCGAGCCAGGCTGGCGGTTTGCCCGCAACAAAAATGCCACCCCAATGGAACTGCGCGTCGAGCCATTGGAGAAGACTCATGAGATGTGTGGCGTCGAGAAATTGATTGAGATAGCCCTGGGTCGATTCAAAGAAAAACGAACGCCAAATCAGGGCAATGACCAAGCCGGGAATAACCATGGGAACCACAAAGAGGGTGCGATAGAAAAATTGCATCCGCACACTGCGACAACGATGAATGCAGACCGCCACCAGCAGGGCAGGAATCATTTTCACGACATTCCAAGCGCCGAGGATAAAGGCCACTTTAAAGGAATCCCAGAAGGCACTGTTTTTCAGGAGATCGAGGAAGTTAAACCAGCCGACATATTCGGAGATGTCTGCGCCGTTCCATTGAAAGAAACTGTGGTAGACCCCGCTGGCGGCGGGATAGTATTGGAAAAGTCCGATGAGGAGCAGCGTTGGGAGGATGAAAAGGTAAATCTCCCAGTGATGCCGGAGGTGGCTCCATTTAATGGTTTTCGCGTTCATGGGAGGAGGCGACGGCGGATTTTTTCGATCAGCTCAGGGCTGTAAGATCCACCGGCAGCGGGTGGTGGGGTGACGCCTTCGGAGACTTTGATCAGGAATGTCTGGTCGAGAATGCTGCCTATCTGCCCGGCGGAGGTCAGAATACAGTATTTGTTCCACAAGTGGTCCGATTCCGCTGGAGAAGCGAGAAGGGCGTCCGCCCGCAGACCGGCGCGGAGTTGCTCGGCTTGGAACTGGCCGCGCTGCCAGTTTTTGCGGGCGTCGGCAAAACCCACCGCGCCGCGCTCGTTGTAAAACGTAGTAAAATCGCGAGCGAGATCGTCGTAGGAAATCTGGTCCACCATGTAGAGGTCGGAGTCTTGTTTAAAGCGGATCATGGTGTCGCCACTGAGGTTGAAATCCATCGCAGGATAGACACCCGATATATTAGGCTCAAAAACCGCGAGAGCAGGCTCGGCTTTGGCACCGATTACATTCGGGATCCAACCGATGATTTGGTTGAGTTTTTGGTCCTGCTTCTGGCTCGCCATGAAGAGGAGAAAATCGAGCGCAATCTCCGGGTTTTTGCTGGCACGTGAAACGGAGAATCCGAGCGAATTGCGCGGTTCCTCATAGATGGGCCCCTCCAGATAACGACCATAAACGGGATCGTTCGCGGCAGGCTCGGGAAACTTCATCACTCCGACCTCAAATTTGCCTGCGGCTAGCTCGACAATACCCTGCGCCTCCCAGAGTCCGGTGCTCATGAAGACAGCCTTCTTTTGCGCGAAAAGCAGCACACCTTCCTCGCGGGTTAGGCCGGTGAAGCCAGTTTGAAAAAACTGGGACATCTCGCGGATCAATTGGAACTTTGCGCGATAAGCGGGAAAGTTGAAGTCGATGAGGCCTTTCTCAAAGCCGACGAACATTTCATCATTACCAACATAACCGTCGCGATTGAAATCGGCTTCACGGGTAGCGGGATAGGTGAGTGCGTCGAAGACCTGATTCCACATTCCAAAATGGTAGCTCGATCCGACGATGGGGGTGATGTTTTTGGACTGTATATCCCTGCACAAACTCAGAAAGGCTTGCAAATCCTGAGGCGGAGTTTCCACGCCAGTAAGTTGCTTGAGCAGGTCTTTATTGTAGAAAACCCTGATCGAAAGGCGAGAAAGGGAAATGTCCATGTTTTCTTGCAATTCGGGAATGACGGCAGTGCCGGCCTTGAAGGTCTGAACGAGCGGCACGCCCTCGAGATCGGTACCTTTGTTATACGGATTGGGTTTGCCGTAAACCTCGGTGAGCGGCATGAGGTAGCGGCGCTGAAGATTCAGCCAGAGCGGTGGCGACATCATCCCGCCCGCCTCAATCAAATCCGGTGCGGTTCCGCCAAGCAATTGGGTGTTGGCCCATTGCGCGAAAACCTGGTCAGGAATGGCATCCTGCACGATGCGCACATTAGGATGCAGCTTCGCGTAATCCTCCGCCATGGCATTGATGGCGTCGCGAACCCCGGCCTCCAACTGCCAATGGCCGAGGCGAATGACGGTGATTCCTGGAGGCGCTTCCTCCACGCGGTTAATTAGGATGGTTACGCTGGCCCACAAAGTAGCCGCCCCAATGGCGAGCAAGGGATACCACGACCGCACGAAAGTTGAAAAACGGCGGATCATGAAGGATTGGGATACGGGGGTTGGGCACGGAGTTTGGCCTCCAGAAGGTCCATGCGTTCAAGTGCCTGTTGGGCGTAGAAAATCCGTTTTTCCAAGGGATTCCCTTTCATGAAAAGCCTGTAGTAAAATCGCGCCGTGGCAAAATCTCCAGCCTCAAACTCGGCAATGTTTGCGATCTTGAAGGCGGCGGCCGGGTCGGCGAATTGGAAATCGCCTGTTGGATTTTTTTCCCATTCTCTGCGAGCGATTTTTTCCCGAGCATTGAGGGACTTGATCTCCTCGGCGAGGCGTTCATCGGGCTGCCCGAGTGCACGGTGGCATTCCGCCAGGATAGTGTGCCCGGCGAAAAGAAACCGCGACTCTGGGCGGGTCACGATGAATTTTCCCAAAGTGGTAATCGCAGACCTGACATCCTCTGGGCGATAGGTCAGGAGGAGGGCGGTTTGCTGGAGGAGGAGGGCTTCGTCGGCAGCAAGAGTTCCGGGGTGAAGATCGATCACGCTTTGATATGCCGAAGAGACGACCTGGAGATCGGGCTGTTGTCCGACGGGAACGAGTGCCTGCATGCGGGCGAGGGCGAGTCTGCTCCAGGCGGCAACTTCCGCCTGTGGATTGAGTTTGATGATTTGCTGGTGGAGAGCAGTGGCTTTTTGGGGATTCTGGCCAGGTCGGCGCAGGTCCCACACAGTGGCCTGCCCGTAGAGGGCTAGGATCTGCGGCGGGCTTTTCTCAGGTTCGCGACGGGCGATCTGGCTGAAAGTTTTCGTCGCCGCTTCATAGGCTCCAAAACTATATTGACGCCAAGCCTGTTCAAGGGACGCTTCGTTATTGGTTTCGCTGCTTTCTTGATCGCAACCGACTAGCAAAAACGTCAGGCAGAGCAGCCTCGCTGATGTCTGGAGTCCCGGTTTCATTCTTCAGGAAGCAATTCAAGCATGCCCATCGCCTCGGGCGAAATATGCGGACAGCCATAAAATACGGGAGCCCAGTTCATGGCCACGAGACGCGATTCGCCCGAGGCAGGGACAAGCCAGTCGTAGCGCAGGAGATTAGCCCTCACCATCATGGGTTTCCAATGCGGCAGGCCGAGCGGGGCGGGGGGAAGAGCCATCTCCGCGATCCAGCCGCCCGGGATGCGGCGGGTGGCGGAGCGCAGCCCCTCGAAGTTCCACGTCGGATCCATCTTGAGGTGCTTCATGAAAAACGCATCGGTTAGTCGCCCGTCTTTTGATTCCGGCGGGGCATCGAGGGAAATAAGCTGATCGAAAATCTGATTCGCAGGGCTAAGTTGGATCTCGATGTAGCGTCTGGCATCGCCTACGACATCCAGAAAAAACTCGACGGCATCGCCTTTGTAATGCGGCTGGTCCCGGCCTTGGAACGGCGTTTCAATTTCCTTATCCCGGCAGGTGAAGCGGAGATACAGCGCGTCCGCATCCCACAAAAATTGGATGGTTGTTGGCGTTGGTTCCAAGCCTTTCGCGTCGTCTCCCCGCGACAGAGTCAATGTGGAGATGAGGGCGGCATCTTTCCAGGCGGGATCGTCCGCTGCTGCATCCATTACTGGTTTTAACTTTGCATGGGGCACGGTCTGAACGGGTAAGCCAAACGAGGCACAAGGGATGGCCAAGAGGAGCAGTGCCGCAAGGGGGGAAACCAGCGTCATCACAGTGTAACGACTATTGTATCGAAAGGGGCAAGCTGTCCACTGGCACTTCCGAGACGGGAATAGATGAGTTGTCCCTCAAGGGGAATGCTTTTTTCCACCGAACCAAAATTGGAGATTACTCGGACTCGGCCCAGCTTCGACGGGCGTTCGACGATCAACAAGTTGGGGTCTGAATCTTCCACGAAATATAATTCATGGCATGAGATGCCGCCGAGTTTGGACTTGGCGGTGAAAAGCTGGCGTAATTGATTAACCTCCGTCTCGGAGCCGGGCCGTCTGCGCATCTCCCAGCCTCCGCCAAAAATCATGGTTCCCGCGCACAAAAAGGTGAGCGTGGCGAGAAGGGCATCGACCGCGGGCCCGTCCAGCTCGCGATGCTCGAAGGCTACCGTGTCGTGCGTATGGGTGTAGCCGAGCAGCCAGGTGTCGCGCGGCATGGCGAGAAAATGTTCGCCGAGGAGACGTCCCAGCGAGGTGCCGCTGAGTGCGCCGGAGAGGAGGCTTTCATTCACCCAATCCAGCCAGGCCACCCATTGGTAGGCGACTGTGTCGCTGATGGGTACCTGGCCCGGTCCGAAACATTCCGCCAGGCAGATCGCCTCGGGGTGATGTTCCCGGATGGCATCGCGGATATCATGCAGCAAGGTAAAAATAGCGTGGGCGTGCTGATGCGGTTGCAGCCCAGGAAGGTTGTTCCAATTGCCACCTCGATAAGCGGCGGCATCGACGCGGAAGCCGTCCGCCCCCCATTCTGTGCAGCAGCGCACGGAGTATTCGATTAGCGCCCTGCGAAATCCCGGCGAGGCCGGATCGAGACACCACGAGTTCCAGGTGGGATGACGCAGAATGGTGCCCGCCTCATCGCGATAAAACCAGTCCGGATGATCCGCTGGATACGGGCTGTCTTCGCCCGCCACATTCACCAGCAAATCGAAGAGAACCCGTAAACCGCGCTGGCGGGCTTCGTCGCACAAATGTCGCAAATCCTTAAAGGTGCCGTAGCTGGGATTGATCTGGTCGTAACGATAGGTCCCGTAGCCATTCCAATGGCCAGGATGCCAGGGCAGAAGATAAAGAGTGTTAAAACCCAGATCGCGAATCTCGTCCAGTTTGGTAATGAGTTTCTGCAACCCGCCGAAGAAAGTAAGGTCGATTTCGAGAATAATGGCTTCTTTGGCCCATGTGGATCGGTTTTTGGGAGGCTGGTAGTTGTAATCCAGCCAGCAATCGCCAACCGCCCGCGCGGCCGTCTGCCAGTCCTGTCGGGATATTTGAAAAACCTGTCGGACCGCCTTGAGAGGCACCCCACCCTCTAGCCACGATTCGCAGGCAAATTCATGCGACAGAAACAGCCGCCCGGCTTTACCGTGCAGACGCACCTTCACCGGGCACTCATTGGGGATCGGGAGGATGCCTAGGTGTAGCGAGCCATCTTTTCTTGCAAGCATGGCCACTGCGAGACTGATATCCAATCCTGTGGGATCAAATGCGTAACCAGTGCCATTTTTTTCAAAACCGGCAGTGCGACCAGCGATCATTTCGAGAGGTAGCGCAGGCTGGCTGCGGGTCATGGGCATGGAGACCAACGTTTCAGACTGGTCGCCCGCTCTAAGACCTTCGCACATTAACGTCACAGAGAGGAGCTGTTCACGCGAGCCGGACTCGTCCCGCCGAAGTGTGAGACCGCGCTCCATCCGGTTCGGGGAAAAGTCCAGTGTTTGCCGGGCCTGACAGGTTCTGCCATCCTCCTCCGTCAATTCGTAGAGAAGAATGACGCAGTTTCCGACTTGTTCCGAGGACACAAACCTCCGCTGCTCCATTTTCCAGCCATCCAGACTAAAGGTAAAATCCGCGCCGCCCTCCAGCAATATTTCGCCTTCAAATTCAAGCCCGATCCATAAGCCCGTGTCGCGATCGATCTGCAAGCAGAAATCGTCGGCGAAATAGGTCAGCACTGACTCGCCCGCGAACTGCTCGATTAACACGCCTTACCTCCGATTCTTGCAAAGAGCGGCATCTCTGACGAAAAGAGATAAAAAATGGAAATGACTTGCATGGGTGAAGAATTAAATCTATGCCACCTGCTATCTTTCTCGGCATGTAAGGTTTCGTTTTAACGTTAAAATTTAAGGTTGTTGTAAACGTCGTTTTCTTATGGGACTTGAGAGCACACATTTGACTAATCCTCTGGGAAGCCCGCGCGCTTTCGCGTGGTTTTTCAGCAAACGCTAACACCAGCTGCCAAATTTCGCGTCGAAGGAACTTGAACTTCGCGACTGTCGCCCTCAGCAGGTCTTTTTTTTGGGAAGGTGAAGAAACAGCACCCGAAGCCGGGTGCATGCCAGATCAATCCCAAACAGGCTTTTTTGCAAGAGCCTCCTGCGACTCATGGCGCTGGGATGAATTGACAAACGCCAGTCTCAATGATGGAAACGGGCGTTTTAAATTGCTTCGCCCCGTGTGGAACTAGGCGTCGATATGCATGATCGCGTAGGAAACGGGTGGTAACACAAGGTGGAGTTGACCTTCATAGATTTCTTTGGAAATCTGGCTGCCAGCCACAGATGTCAAATCACCCTTTTCCCAAGCGAACGCAACCGGCGCAACGCGCTCTGCCGGGTTGATGGCAATAAGAAAACTCCCGGTGGCGTCGGTGCGCTGGTAAACAAGGGGATAGGCATTGGCCTCGGCAAAGATCGGAAGAAACGCAGCCTCGCCCTGCAACGCGGAGTGTTCCTTGCGGAGAAGGGCAAGGCGGCGGACGGCATTGAGCAGGGAACCTGGGTCGGATTCCTGATCGGCCACGTTCGGACGATCCGGGTCGGGGTCGAGCGGCAGATATAGGTCCTCGGCGTCGCCAGAAGAGAAGCCCGCGTTTTTCTCGCGATTCCATTGCACCGGGGTGCGGGCGCCTGTGCGGCTGTAACCGCCTTCCTTGGAGTTCAATCCTTCCACCTGGCGCAGGCCAATCTCGTCGCCGTTATAAATAAACGGAATACCGGGCATGGTCATGATTAGTGCAAAGACGAGCTCGATCTCTTGCTGCGTGCGCCCCATGGAGAGACGGGGCACATCGTGGTTGCCCGAGGGGATGGTGATGAATCCGTGCTCCCTGGTGGCCTCGTAATGCCGCAGATACGTGTCGAGGAAATCGAGAATGTTGCCCTTGCCTTCCTTGTCGAAGAAACTGTGTCCTTTCTCGGTAAAAGGGCTAAGGTCCCGGCCTTCCTCGCACCGCAAAAGTGCATTGTAGGCAGGTGGATCCCCGAAAGCGAGCATAAAGTCGATGTGAAAACCAGCACCGATGGCTTTCTCGGGCACCGACCATTCCGACATAAGAGCGCAGTCGGGATATTCGCGATCGAACATGGCACGCACCTCGTTCCAGAGGGCCATGGTTTCCTTGAGATCTGTGTCGCCTTTGACGAGCGATCCGGCCATATCCACCCGAAAACCATCCGCGCCGAGATCCAGCCAGAAGCGGATGATTTTAATGAGTTCGACGCGGACCGCCTGCACGTCGGGATGGGTTACGGGTAATTGCCAGGGTTTCTTTGGGTCGGGGTTGGCGTAGCCGTAATTCAAGGATGGCTGGAACCAGAAAAAATTCGTTAAATAGTTCGCATCGCGCGGACTGTAGCCGTTGATGATCGCCCAGCCCTGCTCCCAGACACTGTTGGTCCAGACATACCAGTTAGTGTATTTGTTGGGCACGACTTTGTTCGACTCGACGAACCAAGGGTGCTCGTTGGAGGTGTGGCCTGCTACGAGATCGAGGCAGACGCGCATCCCGCGTTTTTTGGCCTCCTGAAAGAGGCGCACCAAGTCGTTGTTGGTCCCGTAACGCGGCGCGACTTGGTAAAAATCCGAAACGTCATATCCGGCATCGCCAAACGGGGACGCGAAGCACGGATTGAGCCACAGCGCATCGCAGCCGAGGGATTGAATGTAATCAAGTTTGGCAATGATACCCGGGATGTCACCGATGCCGTCGCCGTTGGTGTCGAGAAAGGACTGGGGGTAAATTTCGTAGAAAATGGAGGAGGCTAACCAGGCGGGAGTTTGTGGTATCATGTGGGAAAATAAAAAAAGAATTTAATGTGGATGCGCGCCGCTACAATCCAGGCTGCGTTTTAACGATAAATCCAACGACCACTTGTTCGATTTTGACGGGAATCGATCATATAAAATACTTAATTACCCCATGAATAAAAAGCTCCTACCCTTGCTGGCTGGCTGTTTGCTGGTCATCGTCACCTCGTTCTCTCATGCCGAGCCGCTGCCCGATGCCTGGGCCAGTCAAGACGTCGGAGAGGTCAACCACAAGGGAGGAGTCGATTACGACGGGGAAAACTATAAAATCAACGGGTCCGGCGCCGAAATCTGGGATTCGAGCGATAGCTTTCATTTTATGTATCAGCCGCTCGAAAAGGACGGGACGATCATCGCTCATTTCAAGAATGGGCTGAACTTCGTCGATCCCTTTGCCAAGGCCGGGATTATGATTCGCTCCAACCTGGATGCCAATTCGGCGAACGTGTTTCTGGCCGTCACCTCGCAGAATGGTGCCATCTTACAAAAACGTCTTAAAGAAGGAAATCCAACGGCGGCCAAGTTGATGGATGGGAAATTCAGTTCCGCAGTCGGCGGCTCGGGGCTCTGGTTGAAACTGGAGCGAGAGGGTGACATCATTACCGCATCCACCTCCGAAGACGGGGCGGATTGGAGCGAGGTGGAGAGTATCTCGACGGATTTTCCAGAGAAAATTTTCATCGGTCTCGCCATGACTTCTCACGACGCTGCCCAGCAATATGGGTTCGCCACGTTCGGCAGCGTCGAGGTCGCTACGTTAGGCGCAGCCAAGTAATCTTCGCCGGGGATTCCTTGCCGACAAAGCATTTACGTGTATTCTTTATGAGCAAATCCCGTTTTTTAACTTTTCTGTTATGTATGCTTCCGATCCTGGTTTGGTCGGAGGAACCCGAGGTTTCCATTATTTTTAACCAAGAACCCGTGCTCACGGGAATGACTTTTTCGCGGGACTCCATGCGGCCTTCGACGATTACCAGTCGTGGTAAAACCGAGGAGGTCTGGGCTGCGCAGCATAATTCCTCTCCGGGTGTGCCTTGGGGCCGGGCCATTCTCATGTCGATCACCGATCCTCGTTTCAAAAACGGCAAAATGCCCTCGGTCGATATTGAGATCGTTTATCGAAATAACTCGAACGCGCCGGTGGAATTTCTGGCTGACACCGCGCGTCGCTCTGTCCGGATCGGTGGCAATTACGGCAAACAAACCGACCTGCAAATCGCCCGGATCCGGGTAGATGACGCGTTTTTTGGAGGTCGCAGTTTTGGCAACCCGCCAGACAAAATGCAGACCGACGGCTTCGATCTGCGCATCAATGCCTTCAACGACGATTTCGAGATTCGCAGCATCAAAGTTCGCGGCTACGATCTGGACCAAAACCCCGATTTTGCGCGGTTGCTCAAAATTGAATCGATCAACACTGAGCCGGATGATGTATTCCTATTTCATCCCGACGAAAAGGTCATCTTTCAATATGACCTGAAGAATGGTGCGCGCAAAATTTTCGAGGGGCGCTATTCGTTCGTCATCCGAAACAGCGCGGATGAGGTATTGTTCGAAACCAAAGGCGAGGCAGCATTCAAGGGGACGGCAGGAACGAAGATTCCCTTCACATTCGAGACCAAGGGCTTTGCCTACGGAATTTATTACGTGGATTACAAGCTCTGGGAAAAATCGGACAATGAGGCGAAACCACTGATCGAAAAACGTATCAGCCTCGGGGTGGCGAGCCGGACTGTCCTTCCCAAGGCCAAACCGGACGAGTTTCTCTATGGGATTGACGGACGCCTCGGCGGATCGTATAACAATCCCCGCCTGTTACGCTGGATGGAACTGATCGGTGCCGACATCCTGCGGCACGGATTTGATGCCGAGGATAATTTTGACGAAGTCGCGAGGGCGCTGCCGATTTACGATAAGGCGGGCTTGCAAGTGATGTTCATCTGCGGCGCACCTTGGAATGAAAACGAGGACGAACGTGAGAGGATAATCGAGCACCGGTCCGAGTTCTTGGAGAAATTGGCGGGCACATTTCCTCAGATTCGTTTTTACGAGCTGGGTAATGAGCCGGACCTGAAATTTTTCTACGGTGGCCCGATGGACAATTACGTGGCCGACTACACCAAACTTTACGACGCGGTAAAACGGGGCAATCCGAACACGGTGGTGATGAACGGCGGTCTATGCTTTTTCGGCGAGGAGGGTAACACGCGTGCGCGGCGTTTTGTGGAGCTGGTCGATCCTGCAAAGATCGATGCATTTGCATATCATGGGCACGGACCGGGTGTGGAATCGGAGCGCGACGCTTTAAACCGCATTCAGAAAGTAACGGTGGAGTTCGGGAAGACCGGCAAACCATTCATCGAGACCGAATCCGGCATGGCAGCCAAAACGCCCGCCCAGCAGCAGGAACAGGCTCGCACCGCGATTCAAAAAATGGTCTTCGCGCAATCCGAGAAATCGCCGCTCTTAATCTGGTTCCGTCTGCTTATGTTTGAGGAGGACTACGGCAGCCTGAACTCCGAGAGCGAGCCGCGTCCAGTCATTCTTTCCTATCGCACGATGGTGGAAAACCTGCGCGGTTATAGCTTCGCCGAAAAAATCGACATCGGCCGCGAAGGAGTTGAAGCCTACCTCTTCACCGAAAATGGCGGCCCCGGTCGCGTCTGCGTGCTCTGGACAAATCAACCCGCGCTTTACACAGCGTATCTCGCTGCGGGTAACGACGCTGGTGCGGTAAAAAATGCGAAACTCATCGACATGTTTGGTAATGCCAAATCGGCAGATCTGTTGGATGACGGCGTCTTGCGCGTTCCGGTAAGTGAGGATCCGGTTTTCTTAAAATGGGAAACTGCCGAGCCTGCTTTCCTCGTTAAAAGATCCCCCTCGATCATTGATCTTCCGCCAGCCGCACAATTGGTTTTCGACGCCGCCAACCGGGTAAGCCTAAACATCCGTAATCCGACGGACCATCCTTTGAGTGCTGTGATCGATAGTAGAATCGAGGCCGCCATCCCGGCGACTGTCGAGCCTGCACAAAAAAAATTCGTCCTCGCAGCACGCGAGACCAAACGGGTCGATCTGATCGTCCGATTGGAGAAATCCAGTCAGACCCTGGCCTGGCCTGATGATTGGACCGTATTCCTGAATGTGGAGAACAAAGACCTGGACCTTGCGAAGTTTAGCGCGATCCCTGCGACACTTGCGGGAACCAAAGGGACGCCCGTGCGCGGTGACCGCGTCTTTACCCGGAACAATCAGATCGACTTCACGCAACTCGGATCTGGTGTTCGGGAACGCGCGGCCACTGTCGTCTTCGCCGAGGTGGAGTCAGACGCGGACCGCACCGTCACCATAGGGGCTGGCGCGGATTGGTGGATGGCTTGGTTTGTGAATGGCAAACCCGCTTATGAGAACCTCGAAACCGGGAACGGCGGCGTCGCTTTGCCCACGTCGCACGTCTTCCCAATCACCTTGCGGAAAGGTCGCAATCTGCTGGCCGTGCAAGTCCTCAGCGGCTCGGGCGGCTGGAAATTCGCCGTTGCCGGGCCGGACGCTCTAGCTCAATCCAAGAAGGCCGGGACGAGCGTGGATCACATCGACCTAGTGCTTTCCGCCGAGGGAAATACCCTGGCCTCCGAAAAGCTCCCGCTGCAATACACCCTCCCGATTCCGACATTGCAAGGGATCCGTCCCGACAGTCCGCTGGCGCAATGGGAAAGCCGCAAACCGACCACCGTGTTCGACGAGAGCAGCGTGCATAACTTGTTCGACAAATTCCCGGACGCGACGCGGTGGTGGCAAGGGCTCAACGACCTCTCCGGACGAGCATGGCTAGCGTGCGATGAGCGGCGGGTGTATTTCATCGTGAAAGCGATCGACGACGTATCCCAGCCGGGCGTGACGCCGGATCGCGACTCGCTACAACTCGGGCTTTCGCGCGACGGCGACAATGATTTCAATGTATACCTCATCGGACAAAAGGATGGCAAAGCCGCCATCGTCAAAACGCATTCCCGTTATGGTTTGCCAGAAGGTGAACTCGCGGCGGACAATGCCGAAATCACTGCTTCCATCGAGCGTGAGGAGCACCCGGACGAAGGTCCTGCGTTTACGGTCTATCGCGTCTCGATCGATCGCGGAGTCATCGGGAAGAATTCGTTTTTCACAAATCTGCTCGTGAACGACAGCGACTTCGATGCGCGAAAACAGTATCTGGAATGGCGTCCCGGCTTTGCGGAAAAAAAAGAGCCGAAGCTCTGGTATTGCGCGACGCTTGCGAAATGATGCCGAAATCAACCTCCATTTTTCGCTGGCCCACTGGAGCGGGTGACCGGGAATTAAATTAGCCTGCTATCAATGGGCGTGATTCGGAATTTTCATCTATTACGGTCTCTACTCCCTGCTCGGACGCGGCGAGTGGGTGCGCTAACTTAAGGGGTATTCCACAGGACGAGCAACCCCCGCTTCTTTGAATGACAGCACCGCCAGTTTTTCTTCAATCACTCCTAGAGATAAAGTTTTTAACATTTATTTCGATCAGGATTATTGGCAACGAAATAGCAATCAAAATTCATTCGTGCTTTTATTGCTAATCATAGATCCATGTGGTGAACTAAGCCGCTCTGCCGCAAGTTGCGGTGGAAGGTTTAGGCGTGTGACGATTTTTATTTTTTGCGATGCATAATTTTTTTCTCAGGTTGTGGGAGATTAAAACACCTTATTCTTATTCCCCGCCGTCAGCCTCGATTCGCGTCCCATTGGCGGCGGCACCCCAGAGCCAGTCACCAGGCACCTCATCGCCGCCTACCGCGAATTTGTCCAGACCACCGGCACCCCGATTTATCCTCTTTCTTCCGATCTGTAAATCCTTTCGCAGCGCACAGTTTCACGATCACGCGCAAGATCACCCCATTGTTGCGACTAGCACCATCAATCAGCCTTGTGCTGGATCCGACTCAGCGCGGTCCGATGGGGTTTCGGCGCAGGTCCCGCATTGTTTTCAGCTCGCCGATGTCGAGTCCGCGCAAGGACTTGGCACCCGATTTCCGGGTTGCTCCAAATCGACTTCGTTCCGTCACAAACACCTCGTTGACGAAACTCTTCCCGCCAAACACCAGACCATCACTGAAATAGCGCACCCGGCAACGCAGCAATTCCCAGCGGCTCAGCTTGCCTTTATGAGCGATCACCGCTGCAATCTCTTCCTCGGTAAATCCGCGACGGAGGGGATTGCCTTCCTCCGACAACGCCCCCTCCTGACCCTGGTTGTAAGCAAGCAATCGATACCGGGATAAAACCCAGTCCCGCTCCTCACGCGTCAGTTCGTCTGGGCTCTGCGCGCTTTCTGTTTTGGCAAGTCGAGTGTTTCCAAACATTGCTTCCCAGGTGTTCACCACCGTTTTGAGACCAGTGAGCGCTTCTCTTTTCCCTCCCACGGCTTCTCCGTAGCCGCTCCAGCGGTAATCTTTTGGATCTTCCACCATCCCGGCACGCACCGGGTTGAGATCGATGTAGGCTGACATCATGGTCAGGGCTTCGCCGCGTGCCTCCACCAGCACGCTTTTGAAGCGGTCTTCCCAGAGTGTCCCCACCCGTTTCTGGCTGCGGTTATACCACTGGGTAAAGCGTCCTTTGAGCAGTTTCATGTAGTTGCTCAGATCGAACATCCGGGCATAGATTTTCTCCTTGATCGCATCGGC
>JBBRFA010000051.1:0-22753 GCA_038225185.1 Chthoniobacterales bacterium | reverse complement strand
TATGATCCAAGAATTCACCGCCACTGGACGCCGCAAAACCGCTGTCGCTCGCATTCGACTTGTCGCCGGCAACGGAAAAATTGAAGTCAACGGCAAATCTTTCGAAGAATATTTCCCGACTCTCAATCTGCAAAACGTGATTTTGCACCCTTTTCACACCGCAAAAACGATCAATCAATTCGATCTCCGCGTTAAAACCTCCGGCGGCGGCGTCAATGGTCAGGCTGGAGCCGTCAAACTTGCCGTTTCCCGTGCCTTGATTCAATTCGATCCCGCTCTCCGTGGCACCTTGAAAGAAGACGGTCTCCTCACACGCGATCCGCGCATGAAAGAACGTAAAAAATCCGGCCAGCCCGGTGCTCGCAAGCGTTTCCAGTTCTCCAAACGCTAAACCAAGCCTTTCCAAAATCCTTTACAAACGAAGCCGCGGATACATTCTGCGGCTTTTTTGTTTTAACGCAGCGACAGCCTTTCATCGCTTCCAAGGCGCGTAAAAGAAGTTCCCGTCCGACTTTCCTTCTTTCAATTCACCGGATTTGAAGATAACACTCCAATCGTTCGTCCAGGAGGTCACCCATGAAGCTAACCCGTCCGATTTTTCTTTGGTTGCTGTTTTTCTCTTCTTTCCACCTTAAAGCGGCGGATACCTCCCCTGAAGTTGAGCTTCTCGTCGAATCCACCGAGTTGAGGCCCTCCACCACGCTTGAATTTCGTTTTGTCCGCCCGATGATTCCCAAGGAAAATGTCGGGTTGGCCGCACAATCCCCGGTGTTTTTCGATCCCGCCTGGCCGGGGAAATTCACCTGGCTCTCCTCGCAAAGCGGAGTTTACGTTCCCGATGCCGCCCCTTCTCTGGGCGTCACTTACACGGTCACACTGCGCCCCGAACTTCAGGATCTGCAAGGCATGGCGATTGGAAAAAGTTTTCTCACCCGGCTGACCACTCCTCCTTTTTCCGGACTAGCCAAAGATATCGATGAAAAAAATAGCATCACTCCGCCGCTCCCGGAGGTGCGTCTCGTATTCAACCAAAAGATCGATTTGGAAAAAAGCCCAGCCGTTTTCCAGTTTCGCAACGATGCCGGCGAAATCATCCCCGCCCTTCCTCGCTTAGCAAATCGAGGCGATTATTTTACCGTTGCATCCCAGGAAGGCGATTGGGAAACCCGTTGGCAGGCCGCCCGCTCACCAGTTCCAGAAGAAGAGGAAAATGAGATGAACTTCGAGGAACGCCGTAAAATTCTTCTCCAGGATCGCCTGATCGTCACTCCGCAAAAGGCTCTCACGCCAGGCAGTTTCTGGCGTCTGGAAATGCAACCCGGCCTTAAATCCCTCGCCAATGGACAACCCCTCTCCCAATCCCTCAAAATCCCTCTCGGCCAGGTCACCCCTTTTACCCTCACCAAAGTCTCCACCGACAATCTCCTCAACACCGGGCGCAGCGTCACTCTCGACTTCTCCCACTCCCTCGCCCCGGATATCGATGCAGAAAGGGGCACCCAATTTTTTAAAATTGAGCCGCCCGTGGCCAATCTTCGCGTCGAACCCGGCTACGAATCGCTCACGCTCCGCGGCGACTTTGCCCTCGGCCAGGAATACATGGTGCGCGTGGGAAAAAACGTCATTTCCCAAAGCGGACTCCCCTTTTCGGGCAATCACGAACGTTCCTTTGCATTCGAGCCAATCAAACCACGCGTCTATCTGCCCGCAATCACCAGTCACCAAATCCGCAGCGGTCTCCGCAAATTCACCGTGCGCACGATCAATTTACGTCAACTCCAAGTCACCGCCCGGCTGGTTGATCCCGCAAATGTGCCTGCCGCTCTTGAAGCTTTTTCCAAATATCCTCGCGTGGAATGGGACGAGAAAAATCCTCACGAACAGTTCCAACCCGTTGCGCCCGAGACCATTCCAGGCACGGTCATTGCCGAAAAAACAATCGATCTTACGAACCCAATTGACACCCGCCACGAGTTTGACCTCGACTGGGATGAAATCGTTGGTCCGCAAAAATCCGGCACCGTTTTTCTCACGGTCACCGGCGAACCTGTCGCCTCACTCGCAAGTCGTCGCCCCGCTGCCCAGGCACTCGTCGTCCTCACCGATCTCGGTATCCTCTGGAAAAAAGAACGTCAAACCGTGCGCGCCACCGTTTTTTCGCTCAGCACCGGACGCCCTCTACCCGATGTGCAAGTGCGTCTGCAAGATCGTGATCCCAGCGAATCCGTCACCGGAAAAACCAATGCCAATGGCGAAATCGATCTCCCCATTCCTCCCGACATTATTTGGTTAACCGCGCAAACCAACGACGATTTCCAAGCCTTGCCCCTCGGTGACGGCACGCTCGATTTGCCCTCGGCAGGTTTTCGCGTGCCCATTACTTATTCCCCTTGGAAAAGCGCCGATGTTCGCCCCGAAACCCGCGCATTTATCTTCACCGACCGCCCGCTTTATCGCCCCGGCGAAACGGTGAGAATCAAAGGTTACATCCGCGAATTGGATGGCAACCAGTTGAAAATCAAAGAGTTACATCAGGCACGAGTGATCCTTAACAATGCCCGCTGGGAAAAAGTCTTCGAAAGCACCATCGAAAGCGATAAACGCGGTGCCTTCGACCTGGCCATCACGCTCCCGACCGAAAATGTCGGACGTCACACCCTTTCCATCGCCGGAGCTTCGACCGCGTTTCAAGTCGCCGATTATCAACCCAACGCATTTACCATCACCGCCGACTCAACAGCCCGTCTTGCCCCGGAAAAACCGGTCGAACTGACTGTCGCGGGCAGTTATTTTTTTGGCGCACCTGTCTCCGATGCCACCGTTCGCTGGACGTTGCAAACCCAGGAAAGCGGATTTTCTCCGCCGCGTTTCGAGGAATTTCGTTTTCTGGGTGACACTTCCACCTCTTCCAAAACCCAAACACTGCGTGGAGAAGGAAAAATTCTTTCCAAAGAAGGCTGGCTCATCCGACCTCAAGTCCCCGCGGCAGCCTCCTCCCCCATCCAAGGCGTTTGGACTCTGGACGTCACCGATCTCAACCAGCAAACCGTCTCCGAATCGCGCACATTTACCCGCGACGCCGCCGATTTTTACCTCGGGCTTGCCATTCCTCCGCAATCCGTCGTCCGCGCGGGCACCGAGATTCCACTGCGCGTAGTCGGCGTGCGTCCCACAGGCGAACCACTCACGGAAACTGTCGCCGTCGAGACAGAACTGATCCGCACCCGTTTTCAGACCGTGCGCGTGCAAGGAGCCGGTGGTGCCATTTCCTTTCGCACCGACCTCACCGAGGAACCTGTCACCCGTTTGCAGGGCAAAACCCTCCCGCCCATCCTTGAGAATGGACGGTGGACAGTGCGTGAAGGCGCAACTGCTTTGCTTCGACCTGACCGCGCGGGACGCTACATCGTGCGAATGACCGCGACCGACTCCGCCCGGCGCAAAACTGTCACGGAATGGAGCTTTTACGTGGCCGGCCCCGAGGAAACCGTCTGGGACTACCGCAACCCGGCACAAATCGACCTGATCCCCGATAAAGAGGAATATCAACCGGGTGATACCGCGCGTTTGTTAGTAAAAACCCCCATCGCTGGCGAGGCTCTCCTAACCATCGAACAGGGGGATCGAATCGTGCGCTCCGAAAAAATCACCCTCAGCGGCAACGCCCCTGTCGTCGAAGTGCCTCTCACAGAAAAAGACGCCCCCAATGTCTTCGTCTCACTCATTCTCCTGCGCGGCTCCGAGGCCAGTCCGCGCAAATTTAAAATGCCTGAGTATCGCCAGGGTTTGATCCAGTTACGAGTCGCTCATCCCGCCCGTTCTTTGCTAGTAAAAATCCAGCCCGAAACACCCGAAACACAGCCAGGCGCGGAAGTGGTGGTCGATGTTAGTATTAACAACGGTCTCGGTGTTCCCCTGGAGAATGCCGAGGTGACTGTTTTTGCCGTGGATGATGGTATTCTTGCCCTTACCGGCTACGAACGTCCGCAGCCCGGCGAACTTTTTCATCGAACCATCCCGCTCGGAGTGCGCACGGGCCTGAGTCTTTATCAATTGTTAGCCGAAGACTCCACCGCTTTGGAATTTGCCAATAAAGGCTATCTCATCGGCGGCGGTGGGTTGGAAGGCCCCGGCATCAAGCTGCGCAGTAATTTTCCCGGCACCGCAGCCTGGTTCACGAATCTGCGGACGGATGCCCAGGGGCGCGTGCAAGTGCGCTTCCCCGCACCCGATGCCCTCACCCGCTACCGCCTCGTCGCTGTCGCCCAGGCCGCGGCAGATTTTTTTGGTTCCGGCGAATCTTCTTTTGTCATTCGCAAACCGCTCCTGCTTCTACCTTCCATCGGACAATTTGCCCACATCGGAGATCGTCTGTTAGCCCGCACCGTGGTGCGCAACGACACAGGCTCCACAGGTGAGGTCACCGTGCAACTCACCACCGATGCCCTTGCCAGGAAAGAAACGGATGACGTCCAAAAAATCACCCTTAAAAATGGTGAGTCACGCGCCGTCGATTTTCCGGTGGTTTTTACCGACACCGGCGAATCGCACTGGCAGTGGACCGCGAACCTTGCAGTCGAGGGCAAGGTTTTTGAGGACCGGGTCGCCTCCAGCATCCAGGTGCAATCGCCATCCGTTCTCCTGCGCGAAACAATTCTAACAAACCTCGCTGGTAAAACCAACCCGGTTTTTTCCAGGATCAATCCCCAGCTTCGCGAGGGCACCGGTTCCGTCGCCGTATCCCTTTCCAACACCCGGCTTACCTCACTTCGCGAATCCGTTTTTTATCTGCGCGATTATCCTTACAGTTGCGGCGAACAGACTGTTTCCCGCCTAGTTCCGTGGCTGGTCTGGGAGACTCTCCGCCCCGTCCTGCCCGATGCCAACGTTAGCAACGTCGCCGGGCAGGCCCAAGCCGGGGTGCAACGTCTTTTTGCCCTGCAAACACCTTCCGGCGGCCTTTCCTGGTGGCCCTCCAGCAATCGACCCTCCCTTTTCGTGAGTGCCTATGCCGCCGCAGCCATCGCTCAATGGTCCCAAAATGGAAATACTCCTCCTTCTGCTGGATGGAACAAGCTCACCGGCTGGCTCAGCGAACAATTGCGCGACCTCGAAAATGATAAAAGCGAAGCCGATCTTTCGGATCGTGCCCTCACACTTTACGCTCTCGCTTTGGCTGGAAAAGCCGAGCCCGCCTATCACGAAATCCTCTTCCAACGTCGCGCCAGTCTCACCCGCGAAACGCGTGCTCTGCTCGCATTGGCCATTATCGCCAGCAACGGTCCCGACAGTCTCATCGCCCCGTTGTTAGATCCCAAAGTAATCGCCCCCGACAGCTTTTCCCTGGTGGGCGGCGCTGGCCGGGAAAGGGCCTTGCAATTGTTAGCCTGGAGCCGGTGGAAACCCGAATCCGATCAAGTCGCCCCGCTGGTCAAAGAACTGCTGGGCATGCAAAGACTGGGCCATTGGCACACCACCCAGGATAATGCCTGGGCACTCCTGGCCTTGACCGAGGTTTTTGCCAAAGTGGAAAAAGGGGCCAAAACCGTTTCGGGTCAGATAATCGCAGGCGATGAAAAATCGGATTTCGAGCTCACCCGCAAAAACCCCATTCAATCCTTCGTTTTTTCCTACTCACCCGAAAACCCGCTCCCGGATCTCCTGGTAAACAACCCTAAAAAACTCCCGCTTTTTGGCGAAGCCCGCTTTAAGGTTCGTCCTCCTCTTGCCGGGCAACCCAGGCAGGATCGCGGCTTTGCTGTCTCACGCTCCTATCAAAAAATCAATACGGATGGAAAATTAATCGCAGCCAGCGAATTACGCGTGGGAGACAGGATCGTGGTCAGTCTCCGCGTGGAATCGAATCGCCCGGCGCATTTTGTCGCCATCGACGATCCTTTGCCCTCCATCCTGGAAGCGATCAATCCCGACTTCGCCCATCCCGATCAGGATCGCTCTCTTTCCTCCGCGCCCATTAGCTATCGGGAGACCCGCAAAGATCGGGTGCTTTTCTTTTGCGACCGGCTCCCTGCCGGTGCATTTTCTTTTAGCTATATTGCCCGGGTGAGATCCTCCGGGGAAACCATCGCTCCAGCCACCAAGGTCGAGGAAATGTATCGTCCGGAACGTTTCGGACTAGGCGAAGTCGCCCGTCTCACCAGCCGGGCTGAGTAATGAAACGCTGGCTTAAATTTCTCGCCCTCCCGCTCATCGGGTGGCTGATTTTTGAAATCGCCCTGCGCCTTACACCGCTTCCGTTTAAATTACTGGAGCCTGCGCCCTCCAGCACGGAGTTTGTCGATCGCCGGGGGCAACCCCTCCGCACTTTGCTAGTCGATGAACGGCGCTACATGCGGCGGCTCAAATTAAACTCTGTCTCGCCAAATTTGATCGATGCCACTCTTTGCGCCGAGGATAAACGCTTTTGGGAACATCGCGGCCTGGACTGGCTGGCCACAGCCCGCGCCGTTCGTGGCACTCTCCTAAAAGTTAAACCCGTCTCGGGTGCTTCCACCATCACGCAGCAATTGATCAAATTAGTTCGTCCCGGACCACGCACCTTCGGAAGAAAAATACAGGAAATCTGGCTCGCCCTTGCCCTCGAAACCAGATGGGACAAGAAACGCATTCTTACCGAGTATTTCAATCGTCTCGATTACGGAAATCTCCAAATCGGTGCCGCTTCCGCCAGCGATTTTTACTTTGGCAAACCTCTTATGGATCTAAGTGTGGCCGAAGCTGCGTTTCTCTCGGCGCTACCACGTGCCCCCACCCGATTGGATCCGTGGAGGAATTTCGACCAGGCGCAGGCACGTCAACACTGGGTCCTTAAAAGATTGTTAGCCAATCGCAAAATAACCAACGAGGAGGCAGCCCGCGCTAGAAATGAGAAACTAACGCTGTCGCCTCCTTTAAGAAACTTTGAGGCACCGCATTTCGTGGATTTATTACTCAGCCGCAAAGGCGTGATTCAATCGGGCGAAAAAATTTTCACCACCCTGGATCGTGACCTCAACCGTTTCATCGCCCAAATGTTGCAGAGCCAATTGGAAAGAATTACCGATAAAAACGCCGGATCCGCTTTTGCCGTGGTCATGGATAACGCGGATGGCGCCGTCCTCGCACTGGCAGGTTCGGGCGATTATTTTCACGGATCCGAAGGTCAGGTTAACGGAGCCTGGCAGCCGCGTTCTCCCGGGTCTGCTGTCAAACCTTTCGCCTATCTGCTGGCCCTGCAAAAGGGTGCTCATCCCGGAACGATCGTCCCCGATGTGCCGTCCGATTTTTCCACTCCCACCGGGCTTTATCGTCCGAACAATTACAATAACCGCTTTCACGGCCCGGCCAGTCTCCGTTTTGCCTTGGGGAACTCGCTCAATATCGCCTCCATTCGCGCCCTGGAGCTGGCGGGCGGGCCACAAGTTCTGCATCAGACCTTGCACGATCTCGGTCTCACTACTCTTAACCATCCTGCCGATTACTACGGACTGGGCCTTACCCTGGGCAATGCCGAGGTGCGTTTGCTGGAATTAGCCAACGCTTACGCCACTCTGGCCCGCCTGGGGAGACATCTTCCTTATCGACTTTTAACTGGACCTGCCAGCGGACTGGAAAACGGACGGCAGCTTTTCGATCCGGCAATCTGTTATATGTTAGCTGATATGTTAGCCGACAATTCAGCACGCGCCTCTGCCTTTGGATTGAATTCCTGGCTGCGGTTTGATTTTCCCGTAGCCTGCAAGACGGGCACCAGTTCGGATTATCGGGATAACTGGGCTGTGGGCTACACCCCGGAATTTACCGTCGCCGTCTGGGTGGGAAATATGGACGGTTCCCCCATGCGCGAGATCACTGGCGTCACCGGCGCCGCCCCTGCGTTTCACGAAATTTTTGAGCATCTGCACCAGCAGTTTGGCACCACCTGGTATCCACGTCCCCCGGAGTTGCTGCGCCAGTGGATCGATCCATTGACGGGCTATCGTGTCAACCCGGATCGTCCAGGTGCGGTGCAGGAAAATTCTATAAGTCCGATTATCGCCCATGAGGAAAGCTATGATGCGTTCGGGCGCGTGATCCTGCCTCCGGTGTATTCGGATTGGTTTAAAAGTCGCGAAAACAAACTGGGCGAACTTGCGACACTGGGAAGCACGATCAGCGGTCTCGTCATAACCCAACCTGCGGAGGGCGCCGTTTATTTTCTCGATCCCGATTTACCCCTTGCAGAGCAACAAATCCGCCTGCTGGCCGAAGGGGTCGGTGAATTGCAATGGCAAACCGATGGCCTGACGATGCCGCGATCTTTGGATGGCCCGAAAATCGCCCTGCGCGAGGGGAGACATGAGGTGATGGTGACCGATCTTTCGACAGGAAAAACGGCTAGAACCTGGTTCGAGGTGCGTCCCTGGTAAATGGCCGCTATGTCGTTAGCGTTTGGAGGCGATAAGTTTTTCCAGCTTGACGATGTCCGCACTGAAGGCGCGAATGCCTTGCGCTGTTTTTTCGGTGGCCATGGCGTCTTCGTTCAGGAGATAACGAAAGGTTTTTTCATCAAGCTGCACTGCTTCCAAATCGCTGGCTTTGGCGTCGGCTTCGTTAAGCTTGCGCTCGACTGTGCCGGTATTGTTTTTCAATTCGGCCAGCAATGCCGGGCTGATGGTTAGAAGATCACTGCCCGCCAATTCGATGATTTGACTGATGTTCCGGAAACTGGCACCCATCACTTCTGTTTTGTGTCCGAATTTTTTGTAATAGTTATAGATCGTTGTCACGGATTGCACCCCGGGATCCTCGGCACCGGTGTATTCGCGTTTGTTAGTCGCTTTAAACCAATCGTAAATGCGACCGACGAAAGGTGAAATCAACTGCACTCTGGCATCGGCGCATGCGATGGCTTGCACGAGCGAAAAGAGCAGGGTGAGATTGCAATGGATACCTTCTTTTTCCAGCACTTCGGCCGCTTTGATCCCCTCCCAGGTGGAGGCGATTTTAATGAGAATTCGATCACGGGAAATGCCGTTTTTTTCGTAAAGAGCAATCAGTTCGCGCCCTTTTTTGATCGTGCCATCCGTATCGAAAGAGAGGCGGGCATCGGTCTCGGTGGAAACGCGACCGGGAACGATTTTTAAAATTTCGAGGCCGAACGCAATCAGGACCTGATCGATGACAGATTCCACCGAGGCATCGGGGCCGAGATCGGTAAGCACTTTTTGCAATAGGTGATCGTATTCGGGTTTGCTGACCGCCTGAAGAATGAGACTGGGATTGGTTGTGGCGTCTTGCGGAGTGAATTCGCGAATGGATTCGAAGTCGCCAGTGTCGGCGACGACGGTGGTGAACTGTTTAAGTTGGGAAAGTTGGTCAAGGGTGGTGCTCATAATAGTGGGAGCACGCTAAACTTTGCGAAATTGCCTGCAAAGCAAAATAATCGCGAAAGAAAAGCCCGCCTCCGCCCGCTTCGGTAATGTGAGCAGGGGCCTTCCGCTGACATACCCATCTCTACCACTCAGCTTCACAGCCTTCCCGGCTTTTCATTGCCACCTGGTCCAGTCTTTACAAAGACGAAGACATCGGCCTCTCGGCCAGGATGAAGGCGATCAAGAAAGCCGTTCGCAGCCAATACAAAGCGACCAGCGCCGAATACGCGCAGGTAAAGGGCATCAAGCTCTAGGCAAGGAAGGGAGGTCCGCCCGGTTTCATAGCGCATCCCGTTATTTTTTGACCGCGTGCTTTTGCGCGGGGCCAATTTGACCGCTCGCCAAGATGCTTCCAAGCACCACCATCATCCCCAGGAACTGTAGAATCGTCAGATGCTGACTGAGAAAAAACCAGCCAAGGATGACGGCCACGATTGGACTCAGAAGTCCGAGTGGAGCCACCGTGGAGGGTTCTAATTTCGCAATCCCTCGAAACCATAGAATGTAGGTGCCCGCCGCGCCAATCAGTCCGAGATAAGCGAGACCGATAAGGTTCTGCCCCGTGAGTGCGGGCGGGGGTGGCTCCAACCAGATCGCAAAAGGAACCAGTGCCAGTCCACCGGCCGTGAGCTGCCAGGCGGTAAAGATCAGCGGCGAAACCGGCGGCTGCCAGCGACGGCTGAGCACTGTGCCACAGGCCATCGAGACCGCCCCGATCAGCCCCGCTGCGATCCCAACCGCATCGAGTTTCGCACCGGGCGCCAGCACTAGCAGGCCCACTCCGCCCATGCCGACCAAAGCCGCGAGAATGCCTATAAGACGGATCGGGGTGCCGAGCATTGGCAGGGCAAACAGGATAACGAACAAAGGCTGGATCGCGCCTACGGTGGCGGCCACGCCGCCAGGTAAGCGGTAGGCAGAGACGAAGAGCATGAACCAAAACAGCGAAAAATTCAGCACGCCGAGCAGCAGGGTCTTTGGCCACCACTCGCCCTTCGGCAGGACTCGAACGATAATCAACAGCAGGATCCCGGCTGGCAGCGCCCGCAAGGTCGCGAGGGTGAGAGGATGCCAGCCCACCAAGAACTGGGTCGTCACGATGTAGGTGCTCCCCCAAACGGCTGGGGCAAGGGCGGTGAGAAGCAAATTGGTATTTCGAATGGTAGAAAATCCCACTCTGACCCGTTAGCACAGTCTCCGGTCGATCACAACCTGGAGGTCCCCAAGCGGTGCTTTGGCAAGCCTTGCATTCGGGGGCATCGCATCTGGGTGTCTCTTATTTTGGATATGCTGGCCAGCGATACGCCAAAAAAAGGCAGGCTGGAAGCACCGCCCTCCCCTTAGCGAAAAGCCTTTAAAAAAGCGGATTCCAAAGCGAGCGGTTCGTTGAGGTTGTAATTGAGGTTTTCTTTGAGAATTTCGAGGGCTTCGAGACGTTCCAAAGTGGCGATGGCATCCTCCTGGGTGGCAAGCCAGGCGGTCTGGATGGCAAAATCGGGCAGATCCAAATGAGGCGAGGCGGTGTGCTGACGGGCGACGTCGGCCCACCAAGTGGTCAGGAGTTCGAGCAGGCCGGAACGTTCGCGAAGGGTGCGGGCACTGGTGAGGGCGTCGTATTGTTCTTCGATTTTTTCCAGATAACGGGCTTCGGCAACGCCTTTGAGGGCTTTTTCCTCGGCTTTCAATTCAGCGGCGTATTCGCTGGCGATGGTTTCCTTGCAGCGTTGAAGGATTTCCTGGAAGTCGCGCACCAGACCAAAGATGCGGGGAAGATCGCGGGGAGCAGGATCGGCAAACCAGAGGCTGAGGAGGTTAAGTAGCTGAATCTCCCATTCGCTGCGCTGGACGGTGGCGGGCGGTTGAAGGGGGAGGATGAGGCATCGGGAAAGGATGGTGTCGAGGAGACTCTCGGGAGAGGCGGTGAGAAGGAGGAGGAGGGAATCGGAGGGAGGTTCTTCGAGGGTTTTTAAAAAGGCGTTGGAGGCGGCGGGTTGAAGGCGGTCGGCATCGAAAATGACGCCGACTTTTTTTGCGGCCCGCGAGGATTTCATGTGGAGGGAGCGTTCGAGTTCGCGGATTTGCTCGGTGACAATGCGGCGCGATTTGGATTCGGCGGAGATGGGATGCGCATCGGGATGGGCTTCGAGGGTGTTGTCGTCGGTGGAAGGGAGCCGGTTGACGAGGAGAAAAATGGCTTCGGCGAGGGCGCGTTTGCCACTCCCGGCGGGTCCGATGATGAGGTAAGCGTGCCCGAGGCGGGCATCGTCGCAGGCGCGGCTGATGAGGTCGAGGGCGGCTTGGGGCGTAAAGGACATGAGGAATAAGATACGAGGCTGAAAATCGGGGCAAGTGATGAGATAAAGAAAAGTGGCGCGGGGGGCGACTTTATTTGCAGGGCGGGAGAGGGAAAGTGGGGAATTATTTTGGGGGCGAGATGTGGAATGTAGTGCTGGGTGGGCGGGAAACTGTTATGAGATGCGGAAGTTCCCATGCGTAAACGCCATTCTCGCGACGACACTCTGCGTATTCTCGGTCGATTTTTCGGCTATCTGGTGCCGTATCGAAGCCGGTTTATCGTGGTTTTGATTCTGTTGCTCACCGTGACGGGCCTGGAATTGGTGCGGCCATATCTTATCGGCTCGATTATTGACGGGGTAACGCGTCGGACATCGTGGGATCTCATCTTGTGGCTGCTGGCGTTTTTTGCCGGGTCGATTTTATTTAAGGTTCTGGCTACGCTCGGTCGTAATTTTCTGCTGCAACAGGTGGGAATGCGGGTCACCTGCGATATGCGAATGACGATTTTTGCGCATCTGCAAAAGCTTTCGCTGCGGTTTTACGACGAACGGCAGACCGGGAAAATCGTTAGCCGCGTGGCCAACGATACGAGTGCGATGTTTAACCTGGTCTCGGGTGCCTCGGTGAATCTCATCGGAGATGTTGTCACAGTGCTGGGAGTGCTGGTGATCCTGGCGTTTACCAATTGGAAACTAGCTTTGCTGACCTACCTGGTGCTGCCACTTTTTATCCTGAACTTTAACTGGCACAAACGCAGGCTGCGGGTGGAGGCGCGACGCCATCGCCGCAATTGGGAAAAAGTAATGGGATTCCTCAATGAGCGGATCGCCTCCTCGCGTTTGATCCGGGCTTTTGCGACGGAGGAGACAGAGATGAGCAGCTTTAACGTGCGGATCGAAAAAGATTTGCGTAATTTTACCCGTGTCCTTTGGCGGAACACTCTCCTAAGTGGAGGTGCCGAACTAGTGACGGGGCTGGGCACTTTGATCGTGCTGGCCTACGGCTCCTGGCTGGCCTATCATGCCGTGGATGGCTTCACCGTGGGCGCATTGGTGGCTTTCACCGGTTTCCTCGGTCTGCTCTATGTGCCGATTACGCGTATCGTGGATACCAATGCGATGATCCAGCAGGCGGTGGTGGCTTTGGAACAAATTTTTACCGTGCTGGATACCAAGCCAGCCGTGCCCGATAATGAGCAACTGCCGGCGCTGCCCGCAGTGCGGGGCGAGGTGAGCTTCGACAAGGTATCCTTCGGCTATCGGATGCATCAGGCGACATTGCGCGATGTTAGCTTTACGGTGGCACCAGGTAAAATGCTGGCCCTGGTGGGACCCAGCGGCGCGGGAAAAAGCACTATCATTACTTTGCTGGCACGGTTTTACGATGCGACCGAGGGCGACATCACGATCGATGGAAAAAATATTCGCGATTACAATGTGCAATCGCTCCGGCGTCAGGTGGGCATCGTGATGCAGGAGAACATCCTTTTTTCGGGGTCGATCCGGGATAACATCAAATACGGACGCCCCGATGCCACGGAGGAGGAAATGATCGATGCCGCCAAAGCAGCCAACGCGCATGAGTTTATCGAAACATTTGCCAGCAGCTACAACTCCGAGATTGGCGAACGCGGCGTGTCGCTCTCCGGCGGTCAACGTCAGCGCATCGCCATTGCCCGGGTGATATTAAAAAACCCCCGCATTTTGATTCTCGATGAGGCCACCTCGGCGCTGGACACGGTTTCGGAGCGCTTGATTCAGCAGGCGCTGGAGCGTTTAATGACTAGCAGAACGACCCTCGTGATCGCGCATCGCCTCAGCACTATCGTCAAGGCAGACAAAATATTGGTAATGGATGGCGGACGGGTGGTGGAACAGGGCACACATGGGGAATTGATCGCGGAAAACGGCCTTTATTCCAAACTGCATAACCTGCAATTTGCAGAGTAAAGCGATGGCACCAGGAGGAAGGCGAATTTAGCACTGCGGGTTTAGTTTTTCGGAAATTCGCTCCCAGATAATTGCGGTGATTTCCTCCACGCTCTGCGCTGCGTCGATGAGCACGAAGCGTTCTTTTTCCTGCCGCGCGAGTGCCAGATAACCTTCGCGCACGGCTTCATAAAAAGCAGGCGGCTGCGATTCCATGCGATCGGGCTTTTCCCCCGCCCTGGCCGCCAGCCGGGCTGCAACCATTTTTGGGTCGAGATCGAAAAGAAAGGTCAACGCTGGCAGACAATCACCCACGGCAAATCGATTGATGAAGCCGACTTGCGAGGGATCGATCCGACGTGCCACCCCTTGATAAACCGTGGTGGAGTCCATAAAACGGTCGGAAATGACGACTTTGCCCTCCGCCAAAGCTGGTCGAATCACTTCGCGCACCAACTGCGCCCGGCTGGCGGCGAAAAGTAGCAACTCCGCTTCGGAAGTGAGGTTGCGCCCTTTTTTGGAGTATTGTAGAAGATCGCGAATGGATTCGCCTGCCTCGGTGCCACCGGGTTCACGTGTGACGAGCGGCGGACGACCTATTTCGGCAAGTCGCAAGGCCAATCGGGCGATCTGCGTGGTTTTGCCGCAGGCTTCGGAACCTTCAAAAGTAATAAACAATCCGTGTGACATGTGAATGTGGTCTATGAAAAAAGAAAGTTTTCGTCTTGTCCACGCCATTACGTCGGGGAATGCTACGATCTGATGAAACAGTATTGGATGGTCAAGCAGGAACCCACGGCCTATGCGTGGGAGCAATTTGTAAAAGATGGGCGCACGGACTGGACGGGGGTGCGTAATTTTCAAGCGAGAAATTACCTGCGCACGATGAAGAAAGGCGATACGGTGCTGTATTATCACAGCGTGGTCGGCAAGGAAGTGGTCGGTGTAGCCGAAGTATCCAGGGTGTCTTTCCCAGATCCCTCGGCAACGGAGGGAGACTGGAGTTCGGTGGAATTGATCCCAAAAAAAACGTTGAAACGTCCGGTGACATTGGCCGAGATCAAGGCCGATCCCGCATTGAAAGAAATTTCTTTGCTCAGGCAATCCCGACTTTCGGTAATGCCTTTGCGCGAAGAGGAATACAAAAGATTGCTTGCTCTCTCCCAAACAAAAAAAGATTAATTTTCGCCATGGCAACTGAAGAAATGATATTGGTGGTGAAACGGGAGACGTTCGATGCGATCGGGGCTTTTCAAGGGCTGAATTTTAATGTCGAACGTTATCTGCCTCAACTGCTTGCCCGGCAGAATAATTTTTTCATGATTCGTTCGGAGGCTGAAAAAGATCCACGTTTTAAACAGATCATCCCGTATGCGATCCTGGCTCACGAGGGCAGGGTGTTGCATTATGTGCGCGGCAAAAAAGCCGGTGAGCAACGCTTGGTCAGCAAAGGTTCCATCGGAATTGGCGGTCACATGAACGATCAGGATGAAGGTTTGTTCGCCCTCGATCTGGAAGCCTATCTGGCCGGGGTCAAACGCGAGGTCGAGGAGGAATTGAATATTTCCACGATGTTTCAAAATCACATTGTTGCCTTGCTCAATGACGATTCCAACGAAGTCGGCCAGGTGCATCTCGGGGTGGTGCATGTGCTGCAATTGGAAAGTGCCGCGGTGGAAAAACGCGAAGCCATGATCACCGAACTGGAATTTCTCTCGCCCGATCAACTGCGATCCCGAATCGACCGGCTGGAAAGCTGGTCGCAAATCTGCGTGCAACATCTTGAGACACTCCTTATCGCGGGCAAATAGATCACGCAAACGAGTGTTCGCCCCCCAAAGTTCAAGCCTTTTGGGTTGTCTGGCTTTGTCTGCTTTTCCATTTTTATCCTGCCTTGGGACAGACAACCCTCGATCCCATCGAGGATAATTTTGCTTTTGGCAACGAGACTCTCTTTGCTTATGGCAACCAGCATCGCGATGCCTCCACGCCACCGCGACTCACCGAGCGACCTTACACACGCCGTTGCTTCGTGTTGTGCCGGGCGGTGATGCCATTTCATCAATTTGCCGAATTTAATCCCCAAGTAGCCCGTTTGAGCGAAGCCGAATATCGTAAAATCATTCTCCAACTTTCCCGCGTCCCGGTTTCTCATAAAAGAAAGTGCAGCCGATTAAAAATTCCCGGATTCTCAAATCTGCAAGAATTTTCCCAAGCATATCGGGCATTGTTGCAGGAAAACTTGGGAAATTGGTGGCCGACCTAAATTCGCTTCGGCAACTGGCGCATGGCCTTCCCTTTTCCACGCTCTGGACAGGAAAAATTATCCCGCCGCATCCAGCAAAATATCGATCAAGGCCAGCTAGTCGCCCTTTACATCACACGTTTCAAGCCTCTTAAACACTGTCTCGTCGTCCATTCCTACGAGAAAACCCCACGGGGAATCGACTTTTTGGTCTATGACCCCAATCTGCCGGGCAAAATTTGCCTGCTCCAATTCGATGCCTCCACCCGCAGCTTTTATTACCAAAAAACCTGGTATCACCCCGGCGGACTCATCAATGCCATCCAAGTTTATCATCGGCGATGGCTCTAACAGGCGAAAAAAGTCCCAAAAACGCGATTTAATCCAAATCATTCGCATACGGGGCATAAGAGTAGCTTTTTAAGGACTCGAATGAATCCGACCCTTTCCAGTCTTGAGCAGGAGCAAATCCTGCAGACGATAGAGATGTTCGAGCTGATCACGCAGAGCAATCCCGACGATTATCAATCTTTCGACATCCTTAAAGACGCCTACTTGAAAGTGGGACGCGAGGCCGACGCCTTCGAGATTTCCAAAAAACTCGGGGAAACTTACATCGAACTTGGCCAATTTTCCTCTGCCTTGCTCGAATACGAAGGGATCCTCGAGCGCGATCCCGCCAACAAGGAAATCCTTTCCAAAAAGAAGGAAGTCGAAGAAAAAATGGCTCAAAGCGGCCAACATCGTTCCTTTAACGAAAATTCGCTCACCGAAAACGTTATTAACGGTTCCACCGTCATCAATGCCCGTTCCGGACGCTCCGCCGAACCCTCCCTCATCGAAGTGCGCGAAACCCAGCGCAACGAAACCGCCCTGCGCCAGGCCGGCGCCGCAGCTGAGGATGGCGACACGGCACTCACAAAATTCCTCATTTATCACGGAATTTGTCCCAACAAATCTGCCAAAACCGCTCTCGAACAAGTCAAACAACGCAACTCCGAACGTCCCGAAGGCACCCTTCCCTTTTCTCTTCTCGAAGAAATCTGCACCGTCGCCCAAATCCAGATCGATAACCTTTATTGCGATCTTCTCGACAAGGTAAAACTCGCCTACGTCCCTCTCGAAATCTACGACATCGACCGCTCCATCGTAAAAATGTTACCCGAGGAACTCACCATCGGCAATCTCATGCTCCCTTTCGACCTCATGAGCCGCACCATCATGATTGCCACCTGCAATCCCTTCGATGTGCAATCCAAGTCCACCGCTCAAAAAATGCTCGACTACAATATCCAATGGTATGTCGCCACCCCGGCGGCAATCATCAAAGCATTAACCGACGTTTACAAACTCGACCGTGGCAACCGCTAAAAAAACCACCAAAGTAGCAGTCAAATCCTTCGGCGAACGCATCGCCGATGTCTTGATCGACGACGGCTTGTTGCTTCCCAGCCAGCTCGAAGAAGCTGTCACCATCCAGAAAAAAACCGGTGGACGACTGCTCAAAATTCTCACCGACAAACAATTTGTTACCGAGCAGGACATGACTCTCGGCATGGGGCGCTGCCTCGATACGCCGCCCATTAACATGAGCAAAATACGGGTGCCCGAAGCCACCCTCTCGCTCATTCCCAAAGACATGGCCCAGAGCTTTAAGCTGGTGCCAATCTGCAAACTGGGCGGCAAACTTTTTGTCGCCATGGCCGACCCGCTCAACGTCCTCGCCATCGACGACGTCCGCCAGCGCACCAAGCTCGAAATCATCCCCATGATCGCCACCGAGAAAAGCATCTCGGAAGCCCTCAGCGGTGTCCACGGTGGAGGTTCCGCAGCCATGGACGAAGCCATGCGCACCGCCGCCAACATGAGCGACGATGTCGAATTTGCCTCCGGTAAACAGGATAAAATCGACCTCGATAAAATGGCCGCGCAAAGCGAAGACGCGCCCGTCATTAAAATCGTCAACCTCATCCTCGTTCAAGCACTTAAGGAAAAAGCATCCGACATCCACCTCGAACCTTTCGAGAAAACCCTCAAACTCCGCTACCGCGTCGATGGCGCCCTCGTCGAAGCCAGTTCCCCACCCAAAGCTCTCCAACTTCCCATCGCCTCCCGCATTAAAATTCTCGCCGGCCTCGACATCGCCGAACGCCGCCTTCCCCAAGACGGACGTTTCCGCATCACCGTGGGCGGCAAGGATGTCGATCTGCGCATCTCCTTTCTCCCCACCGTTTACGGCGAAAAAATCGTTATCCGTATCCTCGATAAATCAGCGCTCGCCGGCTCCGTCGATCAACTCGGGATGGACGATTTTACCCTGGATCGCTTCAAAAAAGCCATCGACGCACCCCACGGCATGATCCTCGTCACCGGCCCCACCGGTTCCGGCAAAACCACCACTCTTTATTCCGTTCTCACCGAACTAAACAATCCCATCTACAACATCGTCACCGTCGAAGACCCGGTCGAATATCAACTCCAGGGTATCAACCAGGTCGCCGTTAAATCCGACATCGGCCTCGATTTTTCCAGCTCCCTGCGCTCCATCCTCCGTCAGGATCCTGATATCGTGATGATCGGTGAAATTCGTGACAACGAAACAGCCGACATCGCCGTCAAAGCCGCCCTCACCGGTCACCAAGTGCTCTCCACCCTCCACACCAACGACGCCGCCGGCGCCATCGCCCGTCTCGACGACATGGGCATCGAGCCTTTCCTGATCTCCAGCTCCGTTCTCCTCACCTGCGCCCAGCGGCTTGTCCGCAAAATCTGTCCCAATTGCCGTGAGGAAATGACGCCAGACGCCGACATGTGCGATAAACTCGGGATCAATCCCGACGACGGCGAAGTTTTCTATCATGGCACCGGTTGCGATCGCTGCAAAAATCGCGGCTACGTCGGACGCGCCCCCGTCATCGAAGTTCTTCCCATTAGTGAATCCATTCGACGTTTGATTATCAAACGTGCGTCTGCCGCCGTGATTAAAAATCAAGCCGTTGTCGAAGGAATGAAAACTTTGCGCATGGTTGGTATGGATAAAGCTAGAGAAGGAATTACCACACTCGATGAAGTGTGGCGCACAACCTCAGAAGATACTTAACCGCCATGTTTAACTGGATCAAAAACCTCACTAAAAATCTAATCCGTCCGGAAGCCACCACCTCAGCTCCGACTTCGGGAACTCCCACAAATTCCTCCGCTCCCCGGATGACGCGCGTGGTCAAGCGTATCATCCCCACCAGCCAAAGGGAGACCGAAACCGAAGTCCCGCCCCCGCTCCCGCCCAGTCTGCCCTCCGCCAAAGCAGAAGCCGCCCACTCGACTTCCATTCCGCTCCCCAAGAATTTTCCGAAACCTGCCAAAACCATCACCCTCCCCATCGATGATGACGATGACGAGGAAGTTATGATTTCCGCCCCTCCCGTCGTCCGCCTTTCTCCAGCTCCTGCCGAAGAACCCGAACCCGTCGGCAAACCCGCTACCATCCAACTTTCTGGCGGTAAAAAATCTCCCATCAAGATCGATATCCCCACTCCAGCCGCCTCCAACAGCCGCCAAATTCTCCTCACCGTGGCCGATTTCCTCGGCAAGATCCCCGCCAATTTCCTCAACGAAAAATCCGTCGATGCCTCGCAAAAAGTTAGCTTCGACGCCGCCGATCTTTACTCCGACATGACCAAAGGCCGCGCCAGCGTCCCCCTCTCGGTGATCGCCGAAGCTCTCCCCTCGCTTTTTAAACGCCGCATTTCGGCCGAGGAAGACGTCGAAATCCCGCTCCCTCTACCCAAAATAGTCGCCCAAATGGGTGATCTCCTTACCCGCAACAACCAGATAGAGGAAGACTCCTTCGAGGAAGTTGAGACCCCCTTTCTCAAGGCCGCCAAACGTGACGAGGAAATCCATAAAGTTTCCGGCTCCATTCCCGTCGTCAGACCCATCCCAACACCCACCCAGGAAGACGCACCCGAACCTGTTTTCAAAACCGTTCCCGCCGCCCGCTCTCCAATCGCCGGTCCCAAGAAACAAAGTCGCCAGATCACAGTCCGCGTGCGCCCGCTCATCCAGGCCATGCCGATCAAACAACGCGAAGACCTCCTCGGCAGCATCCCCGAAGACAGCCAGGTCGATCTTCCTCTCGACGAAATCGAAGGTCAGCTCCCCAGCGGACGCGTTTTCCTGCCCCTCGCCACCTTTGCTGCCTTACTTAATCCCGCCATCCGCTCGAAGTTTACCGATAGTTTCGAGGGTGCCGAAGTGCCGATTTCCCTCTCCGAAATCGTTAAAAATCTGCCTACCGACTCCATCAAACTCCGCGAGGATCAGCACGAACAAGAAGTCGATCCCAACGAATTTGAGACCCCTTTCAATACCACACCCGACACCGTCTCAACGCCTCAGGTCAAGCCTGCCGCCATCGACTTCGCCATCCCGGCCGCACCCAGATCCCCGATCAAACCCAAGCCGCAGATCACCCCCTCCATCGCCAATTACACCACTCGCAAACTCAATAGCGTCGGCGGCAAATTCCCCAGCCCAATGCACGCCGCCCTCGGCACCCAGGAATCGCTCGACGCGAAAAAAGTGGTCAAACTCGCCTCCGCCCTCCCAGGTGTTGCCAGTCTCACGGTCATCACCGAAGACGGCCTTAGCCTCGCCGGCAACCTGCCTAGCTTTATGAATCCCGAAGGCTTCGCCGCCATGGCCCCGCAGCTTCATCGCAAAATGGCCGGGCACACCATCGACCTTAAATTAGGCGAACTTAAAACCCTCTCTTTTACCACCGAAAACCATGCCGTGACCATCTTTACCAGCGGCCCCATGACTATTGCCGTCATCCACCAAAACCAGTCCGATCTCGGCCACGGTGTCAAAGAAAAATTCGTCGCCATCGTCGATGGCCTGGCCAGACAATACAACCCCGAGCTGTCGGCTCACTAACCTTTTGCTCTGAGGTAATTTCCTATGTCCATCATCAACTACGCCAGCAAAGAAATTCAGTTCAAGATCGTTTACTACGGACCTGCCCTCTGCGGCAAGACGACGAACCTTTCTTACATTCACTCCAAGATCGATCCCTCCAATCGCGGCGACCTCGTTTCCCTCGCCACCGCATCGGATCGCACTCTCTTCTTCGATTTCCTACCCCTGAGCGCCATCGTCATTAAAGGATTCAAGACAAAATTCCAACTCTACACCGTCCCCGGCCAGGTAATTTATAATGCCACCCGCCAACTCGTGCTCCGCAGCGTCGATGGCCTCGTTTTTGTCGCCGACTCGCAGTGGGATAAAATGGAGGAAAACGTCGAAGCCTTCAAAAATCTGGAGGAAAACCTTAATAAAATGAACATGTCGCTCGACGAGATGCCCTACATTATCCAGTATAACAAACGCGATCTACCGAACATCGCCCCCATCAATTACATGGAATTCCTCCTCAACAACCGCAAAAAACGCGTGCAAAGTTTCGAGGTCATCTCCAGCACAGGACAAAACGTTTTCAGCTCTCTCAACGTCGTTTCCCAACTTCTCCTCCACAAATTTAACAAGGCCAGCAATGCCTCCCAGAAATCCGTTTCACCTCCGCAAATTGCTGTGGTTTAAAAACCTCCAAATACCTCACGTTTTTACCCGCATTCATATGGATACAGTTCTCTCATTAGGCATCGAAGAGGTGCAAAAAATCGATGGCATTTTACAAAATTACCTCGACAAAAGCGAATCCGACCTCGCTGTCATCGTCGATCAGGGCGGCAACGTCATTTCTCAAACAGGCCACTCCGATGTAATGGACGTTACCATCATCGCCGCTCTTGCCGCAGGGTCTTTTGCTGCCACCAAGGAACTTGCCAAACGCATTGGCGAGGTCGAATTCAACGCCGTCTATCATCAGGGTAACGGCAGTCATATTTTTATGAATTCGGTCGATGACGACACGATCATGATCACCGTTTTCGGTAGCCAGACCACCGTGGGCCTCGTCCGTTTCTATGCCACCGGGTGCTGCAAAGCCCTTGCCGATTTTCTCATCATTGTCCGCGCCCAAGGTGCTGGCGACATGAATTTTTCCGGTGTGGACCTTCGTAGCATCGACGTCACCGGCAAACGTTAGCCCTTTTAAAATTAACATCCATTGATACTGCGTCTGCCGCTTACAGGCGCTAATAAGCATACGCACAAAGCAACCCTCGTGGCGTAAGGCCTGCGAGGGTTGCATTTTAAATCAGACACTTTCCCTGAAAGGAAAATGTCACTGTGTTCTACCTGTTAGTAAACGACCCGCGTCTGCGTCGTTGTCGAAGGAGCGGGGGTTTGCAAACTCGTTTGCTCCGACGTGGTCGTTGACGAGCGGAACGTTGGTTTTTTGTCCTCCACCACTGTGGTGCAGGAGGTGAGGAGTGTTAGCGTGCTTAGAGCGCAAATCGTTGCGAGGCACTTGATGTGATTAATATTCAGTGTTTTCATTCGGTTTCAGTGCTTGTGGTGGTTGTTTTCTTTTCGATGATTTTATCGGGGACAATTGCGACAGGTTTTCCTAACACCACACGGCTTGCCACCATGCGATCCCCATCGAGAACGTAATAGACCGTCACGGGTGCGCCGGATTTGATCACATCGCGCGAAACGGCTACGCCCGCCTCGTCCGTGTAAGTGGTTTTCTCGGTGTAACTGTAGCGAACTGGAGCAGCCGCGCTTTCTGTCCGGATGACCAGGGTGTCGGGACCAAATTCGCTGATTGTGCCTGCCGTATTCGTTGTTTGGGTAGTGGTAATGGACTGGGCATTACCTTGGATTACTCCGGAAAGAATACTTCCTCCGATAAGCAATGCTTGCAATGTATGTTTTATTTTCATGTTGTTTTATATTTAACA
>JBBRFA010000050.1:0-23070 GCA_038225185.1 Chthoniobacterales bacterium | reverse complement strand
GCGCAACCAGGAAAATAAAGCCCGTCAGCGCGAGTCGGAAGGTCAGGAACGAGCCCAACGCGAGCAACAAAAAACGGCGGAACGCGAAGCCTCACAACAACGCCAGCAGCGTCAACAAGCCGAGCAAGACCGTCCCAAACGCGACACCCGCAGCGCCCCCACCCCGGCAGAAGAAAACTCGGGCGATCAGCCCAAAGATCCACGCACCTTCCGCGGCCAATCCATCTAACCCCCTCTCCCAAAGTTAACTGCATTTATTTTAAACACCAATAAACACCCAGTGACACGAATGGAGGCCGTAAATGCTATTCTGCGATCGATTTGTGTCCATTCGCGTCCATTCCTGGTTTTTTTCCAAGCTTAAGGAGTTGCAGATTAATTTCAAAAATGGGGCTGGTTTTCCGCCAACCTACAAGTGCCGTAAAAAAACCGCTGACTGCCGATTTTCAATAACGTAACGCGTTGCCCAAAAGCGTTAGAAAAGTTCATTTAACGCGGACCTCGCAGAACCAATCAGCTCACCTCCAAGCCTGGACAGGCGTCCGTGCTCGTGGACTACCTGCCAGCCATCGCGGAAACATTTGGCATTGATCTGCAAATCTTTTTCAGCTTGCTCCTGCTGCGCCGGGTCGAGGGCGCCCGATTCCAGCAGGGTTTTCACGCAGCGATACATCCGACCGGAGACGTAGGTGGCGTGGTAGATGCCTTCCATCGGGCGGGGATCCACGCGGAGAGGAGATTTGTAACGCTCCTCATCGTTATTTAAAGTAAGCGGTTCTTCCGTGGTCATACCAAACAAAAGGTTGTGCGCGCTTTCGTGCGCGAGCATTTGCGCCATTTCCAAGGCGCCGCCCGTGCGCCGGGCGTTGAGGAGGATGCCACCCCACATCATGAAGCTGGATGAGCCGTCAAAGGTGTAGGCTGTTTTCTCGGTGGAGCCGCTGGCTAAAGTGATTTCGCGCACCAATTCGGAGATTTCGCCTGCCAGAAGTGGGTCGCCCGTATGCAGGAGTTCGAGCGCTTCGGCAATGTGTTTGCGACAAGCGAGCGCCTCTTCTGGACGGGGCGGGTAAACTGGGAAATCGGCTCCCGCTCCCGAGAGGAAAAAACGAACATACCTGGCCCCGGTCGCACTGGTTTCTGGATCTTCCAGATCTTGAATGAGCAAATCACTTACCGTAAGTGGAGCGCGGATAATCTGCTCCCAGAGATGTCTGGCTTCGGCGTGGTTGTCGAGCTCCAGAGCGAGGACAAGATCGAAATAAAAACTAAAGACCAAGGGGGGCACTGGCGCGGCGATGAGCCGATTTAAAAAGGCCTCAACTTCGTCATTCGGTATCTCGAAAACCTCGAACGTCACCTCGTGAACGTGGCGGAGGCTGTCAGCGAGGTGACGCCGCATTTGCCGGTCCAAAAAACGGACCCGGTCTGCATCAGGTGAAAAAGAGGTGACTAAAGAAAAAAGAGGGCCTGCGTCTTGGTCAACCACGATCTTTTATAGCTAGGCTACTTAAGACCCTTTGATACCCGCAGCTTTTAAACCTGCTTTTCCGCCTATTTTGGCGAGGTTGGCAGGTGTGAGGCCGTTTTTGCGTTGCTCAACGGCGAGATTGAAGCCGAGAAGTTTTTTCCAATCCAATTTAATTGCAGGTGTAGTTTTCATGGAGATGATTCTACAAAATGTCATGGGATCGTCAAATATAAAAATCTTCGGATGATTACATTTTTTATTGCCCCACCAGAATCGCAACACCCTGGCAGAAAGGTGGGACCGCCCCCCGGTCAATCACCATCTAAATAGTCAAGCTGCTTCAGACCCCTTTTCTGCCTTCTTTTGCGCCTATTTTGGCGAGGTTGGCAGGTGTAAGTCCGTTTTTACGTTGCTCGACGGCAAGATTGAAGCCGAGAAGTTTGTTCCAATCCAATTTAATTGCGGGTGTGGTTTTCATGGAAGCGACTTTACAAAATGGCATGTGATCGTCAAATATAAAATTCCCTGTGTGATTACATTTTTTACCACCCACACGAATCGCTTTACCCTCGCCGAAGTGCTCGGTTCGCGCATTGCTCCACAGGTGAGTTTGCAGACCTACGATAAATGTCTGCACCAGCGCAGCTTTCGGCGTGGCACCTATGTTTTTACCGACATCGACCGGTTGCATTACCGGGAGCGGGAGGAAGCGGCCCGGCTCTATCGACATCTCGGGCAGTCTGGCTGCCATGTCGTGAATGATCCCGCGCTTGTGCTAAACCGGCTGCCGCTCCTGCGCCGTCTGCATCGGGCCGGGATCAATCGCTTCGATGCGTATCCGGCTGGCGAGTGGCCGGCCGTCATCCGCTTCCCGGTCTTTGTGCGCAGTTGTCATGAGCACGGGAAACCACTTTCCGATCTGCTCTCGACCCCGGAAGAAGTGCAAAAGGTGATTGACGATGCCGTGCGGGGCGGGCTTCCGCTCGAGCATCTCATCGTCGTGGAATATGCCGCCGAGGAGGTGCGCCCAGGCATGTATCGCAAGCTGGCGGCTTTTCGCATCGGGGACCGCATTATTCCCCACACCACCGTGCACGATGCCCGCTGGCTGGTAAAACGCGGCTCACTGGGAGTGGCGGGCGAGGAGGATTATCTGTGGGAGGAAAAACTACTTCTTTCTGATCCTTACACTCATCGCGAACTGCTGCTCAAAGTCTTTGCCCTCGCCGGGATCGAATATGGCCGGGTGGACTTCGGCCTGGTCGCTGGGGAGCCGCAAATTTACGAGATTAACACCAACCCGCATCTCACCGCTCCGCGCCCCCACCCTTTTCCGCAGCGGGAGCGCAACTCTGCGATCAATTGGTCCCTGTATCTCGACGGCGTGCTGGCGATGGACTCGGGCAGCGGCGGACGCACAGCACCTTTTCCACGGCGAAAGAAAAACTGGACTCCGCCCAATTTTATCCAAAAGCAGATGAAATTTTTGCATAAAAAAAGGACACGATGGATTCTGGAGGCGCAAAAGTGGCTGGAGATCAGGCGGAAGGAGGTGGCAAAGCGCGCTCTTCAAATAAAGAAAAAGCGCAGCAAAAAGAAAAGCTCGTGAAGAAATCCAGCGAGGCTTTTTTATCAGTAAAACCAGTCACCCTAAATAATTGGCCTGTCCCTGGCCTGTCCCTAAGCTTTGGTCTGCAATGCTTGTTAATCAAAGGGCGTTACGGTCGTTTGCGTTGAGGGCGTGAATGAGGAAGTCTGTAATGAAACGGGCCTCATTTCGGGCCAGATAACGTCCAAACCGAACAATAGCGAAGCCAGAAACGATCATTCCCAGAGGCACAACAGCGATAATCCAAGCGTTGTCCCCGCGAGGAGTAGAACTGAAAAGATACGCGCTGACGGTGGCAACGAAAAACGCGCCGCCGATAAGAATGACGCTGCCAGACCAGATGCGCAAAATCACGCGCATAAATGGTTGCATGGCGAACTCGCCGGAAACAATTGTGCCAGAGCCCTCTGGATGCATCTTGGCAGTAAGAAAGCTTTGAAACGCATTACGATATCTGATGCGCTTGCGGAGTTTGATGGAGCAAGCATCCACACGACCTGCCACGGGGCGCGAACCAAAGAGCGAAGCATCCGAAAAGAGAGCCGAACGCTCGGAATCCATCGCATCAGAGATTCGCCTGGCGCACTCCTCGGGTGAAAGTGGAGAATAGAGTTCCAACCGCTCATTCATGGGAGTGCGCAATTGACGTCTAACGACACCAATATGATTGATTCGATAGCATGAAGAAATTTGTTACCATTTTTGGCCGCTAATCTGGTGATCAACCTCAGTTTCTTAGGGCTAAATCCGCGACGAATGTGGCCAAGAAGGCCAAGCGGGATGGAGTTTTCCAGAATCGTGGGCCGAAGATTGCGGTGCGCAGATTCATCGGAACCAAATAAAAGGGATTATTATTAAAGATGGCAAGGTAAAACGAAAAAATGCCTGTATTACATTTTCGTGACGAAACACATAGGCATCGGTCCAATCGGTCCAATCGGTCCAATCGGTCCAATCGGTCCAATCGGTCCTATAAGACCTACCTCCGCAGGGTAAAAAAACCTTAACGCAAAAAAATAGCCACCAAACCTGACCATCCAGGCGGGATGAGCTACACTTGCCCCATGAAAATCGGCCTCCTGCATTACTCCATGCCACCCACGGTGGGCGGGGTGGAACACATTATCGCCGCGCACCATGAGCTTTTAAGTCATCACGGGCACGAAGTGGTCTGGTTTTGTGATGAAAAAAATCTCCCCTCATCGCTTTGTCGAACTGTGCCGGGTTTTGTTCCCGACTCCAATAACGACGTGCAGGTCGGGCAAATCGTGCGTTTTCTCGCAGCCAAATCGCTCGATCTCCTCATCGTGCATAATGTTTTTACGATGCCCTTCTGCCTTTCGGCCACGCGGGCTTGTCATGTGCTGGCTGCCAGTAATCTGCCAGTCATCTCGTGGATACACGATATCGCTGCGACCAATTCCCGCTACCTCGTGCCGACCGATTCCATTCTTCGACGGCATCCAGCAGGTGCGCAGGTGGTGGCGATCTCCCCGGAACGAGCGGCGAGCTATGAGGCCGTCACTGGTTTTTCCCAGGTGCAAGTGGTGCCCAATGGCATCCATGCCTTCGGCGGAATGCGCGGTCCCCTGCCCCAATCCCATCCGCACCTGGGGAAAGTTTTGACTGGTGCTTTCCCGATTCTTTTTCATCCCACGCGGATTTTGCGGAGGAAAAATATCGAGCTGGGCATTCGGGTCGTTGCTGGGTTAAAGAAAAATCAGCTCGCTCCGCGCCTGCTCATTACCGGTGCGCCGGAACCGTTTTCGGGCGATCAACAGATTTATCGCGCCGAATTGGACGCCCTTTCCGCCGCGTTAGACGTGGCAAACGAGGTCCATTTCCTCGGCGATAACGCACCACTTGCCACAGCCGATGTCGGGCAGCTTTACTCCATCGCCGATGCCCTATTTTTCCCGAGCGAACACGAGGGGTTTGGCATACCCATGCTGGAGGCCACCCTGGCTGGATTGCCCATTTTTGCGTCCGACACCCAACCACTGGCTTCGCTGGCCGACGAACACGGATTTTCCTTCCCCCTCGAATTGGAACCCGGGCGACTGGCAGTAAACATCGCGGACTTCCTTGCCTCCGATGCCGCCACGCAACGGAGAAAAACCGTTCGGGAGCATTTTGATTGGCAGGAAATCTATCGCCGGGACATTCTTCCCCTGTTACGTTCAGTTTTGCCATGAGTATGTCCCTCTCTCCTCACGCGGTCCATTTGCTGTTTTCTGCCACGCATCCAGACCCGTTTTCCGTTCTTGGTCCGCAAAAAGATGCCGACCAAATCCTCATTCGCGTTTTCCGACCCGATGCGCGAGCCATTACGGTGATCGATCGCGCCACTGGCACGCCTCTTATCGATGCTGCCCAGGTGCATCACGATGGCATTTTTGAAGCGCCCGTGCCAAGCCCCCTCCCGCCGTATCGTCTCCGCATTACACCCTGGCACGGCGAGGCATTTGTAATCGACGATCCCTATTCTTTCGACCGCGTCCTGGGCGAAATCGACACCCACCTTTTTTCTGAGGGCAATCATTATCAGATTTATAAAAAATTCGGTGCTCATCTGCGCATTATTGACGGTGTTTCCGGTGTCACTTTTGCCGTCTGGGCACCCAACGCACAGCGCGTGAGCGTGGTCGGCGACTTCAACCAATGGGATGGCCGTTTGCACCCCATGCGCAAGCTCATCGAAGCTGGTATCTGGGAGATTTTTATTCCCGGCATCGTCGAAGGCACCCATTACAAGTTCGAAGTGCGCGGTCTCCACGGTCAGATTCAGCTTAAAGGCGATCCCTTTGCCTTTTACGGCCAACACCAAATCCCCAATGCATCGCTTGTGTTCGATTTGGGGCGTTACACTTGGAACGACAGCGCCTGGTTGACGAATCGTGCCGCGACCGACTGGCAGAAAAAACCCGTCAGCATTTACGAAGTGCATCTCGGCTCCTGGCAACGCGTGCCCGAGGAAGGCAACCGCCCGCTCAGCTATCTCGAACTGGCAGATCGCCTCATCCCTTACGTGCTCGAAATGGGCTACACTCACCTCGAACTCATGCCCGTCGCCGAACATCCCTTCGACGGCTCCTGGGGGTATCAAGTCACCGGTTATTATGCGATCACGAGCCGGTTTGGCAACCCCGACGAATTCCGTCATTTTGTGGATCGATGCCATCAAGCTGGCATAGGTGTCATTATCGACTGGGTGCCCGGTCATTTCCCAAAAGATGCCCACGGTCTTGCGAAATTTGATGGCACCGGGCTTTACGAACACTCGGATCCGCGCCAGGGCGAACACCGCGACTGGGGCACTCTAATTTTTAACTATGGCCGTAACGAAGTTCGTAACTTCCTCATCGGCAATGCTTTATTTTTAATCGACGAATACCATATCGACGGCCTGCGGGTGGATGCGGTTGCTTCCATGCTTTATCTCGATTACTCCCGCGAAGCTGGCGATTGGATCCCCAATGTGCATGGCGGACGCGAAAATCTTGAAGCCATTCACTTCCTCAAACGCTTCAATGAAGTGGTTTATGCCCAGCATCCCGGCATCATGACCATGGCCGAGGAATCCACCTCCTGGCCCGGGGTCTCCCGGCCCACTTACCTCGGCGGTCTCGGGTTTGGCTTTAAGTGGAACATGGGCTGGATGCACGATTTTCTTAGCTACATGCAGAAGGAGCCCGTGTATCGGCGTCATCATCAAGGCGACGTCACGTTTTCCATGGTTTACGCTTTTCACGAGCATTTCGTGCTGGTTTTAAGTCACGACGAAGTGGTGCACGGCAAAGGTTCGCTGATCCAAAAAATGCCCGGCGATATGTGGCAGAAATTTGCCAATCTGCGACTGTTTTATGGTTGGATGTATGGTCATCCCGGCAAGAAATTGCTTTTCCAAGGTCAGGAATTCGGTCAATGGGACGAGTGGAACCACGGGCGCAGTCTGGACTGGCATTTGTGTCAGTTTCCCGAACACGACGGCCTGAAACGTCTCGTGCAGCATCTGAATTTTTTGTATAAGAGCGAACCTGCACTCTCCGAGATCGATGATTCGTATGAAGGGTTCGACTGGATCGATTTCCACGATGCCGACAATAGTGTCGTTGCCTTTCTGCGGCGTGATCGGAGTGGTGGCGTCCTGATTTTTGTGATCAATGCCACTCCCGTGCCGCGTTCCGGTTATCGGGTGGGGGTGCCGCACGGAGGATTTTACGAAGAAATTCTCAACACCGACGCCGCAACTTACGGTGGAAGCAACATGGGCAACCGCGGCGGTGTCCCCAGCGATTCGCAAGCCTGGCAGGGCCGCGAACACAGCATCCAGATCGAACTTCCCCCGCTGGCCACCATCGCGTTTCGCTGGAAAAAATAGGAGACCGACAATTTTTGCCAAGATTCTACCCGGTCTCGTGATTGTTCGCATTAGCATATTTCTGTTGCTGAATTTACTTACGTCCGCCGACAAAGATTTGGAGGTCGAGGATGGTGACATCATTTTTCAACGCTCGCAATCCCGCCAGGCCAAAGCCATCGCCGCTGCCACCCAATCGGACTACACGCATATGGGGATCATCTTTTTCGATAATAACCAACCTTTTGTTTATGAGGCGATACAACCCGTGGTGAGATCTCCCCTGCCGAGTTGGATCCAACGCTTTCCAGCTCGATCATCCCTCGGTGCGACAGATCATGCGCGAGCGCTACGGCAAAAAAATTCCGTTAGAAATGCAAGTCATCGCGCCGTCTGTAATGTTTGATTCCTCGCAATTGATCACAGTGAGAAAAAAATAAAAAATCATAGCCCAAATGGTTAGAATTTTCTCGCCAGGTATGCACTTTCCCAATGATGCTCTATTTTAAAAAGTGATGGACACGCCGACGATCACCACAGCCACCAAGATCACCCTGGTGCGGATATTTTTGATTCCGGTCTTCGTGCTTTTTGCCTGTTACTACGGCGAAAGTGTCCACGCGGGAGCACCCGATGAACGGTTGCGCTATGCGGCCATCGCGGTGTTTCTCCTGGCCTCGCTCAGCGACGGTCTCGATGGCTACATTGCCCGGCGTTACAACCAAAAAAGCCGCCTGGGCGTCATCCTCGATCCCATTGCCGACAAAGGCTTGCTCACGGCGGCGCTCATCACCCTGGCGGTGGCCAAATGGGAATATAGCCTGCCGATTTGGTTCAGCGTGCTGGTGATCGCACGCGACGCGGTAATCGTGACAGGCAGTCTGCTTTTGCACCATATTTATGGCTCCGTAACGATACGTCCAAGTTGGTTCGGCAAACTGGCGACAGTCTTGCAAATGACGGTGTTGGGCTGGACGATGCTCCAATTACCGCACCTCTTCTGGCCGGTGGTGGCAGCGGGGGCGGTGACTTTTATCTCCGGCGCGGGATACGTCCTCGACGGGTTGCGGCAAATGAAGCATTCTCCTGAGAAATGAATCCTCTTGTCGCCATCGTCGGCCGCCCCAATGTGGGAAAATCGGCCCTTTTCAATCGTCTTGCCGGACGTCGCATCGCCATCGTGCATGATCAACCCGGCGTGACCCGCGACCGGCTCAACGCTGTCTGCAAACTGGGAAATCAGCCCTTTGAAATCATCGATACCGGGGGCATCATCGCCACGACCAACGATCAATTCGATGCCGCCGTCCGCATCGAGGCCGATATCGCGATGGCCACTGCCCACATTATTTTATTCGTCGTCGATGGCACCGCAGGTTTCTCCCCGGCGGATCAAGAATTGGCTAAATTACTGCGTCGGGCAGATAAACCCGTTCTGCTTCTGGTAAATAAAATCGATCATCCGAATCGCGATGAATTAGAGGACGCTTTCCAACATCTCGGCTTCGTGGTTTTCCCCATTAGCGCGGAACACAATCGGGGTATCAGCACCGTGATCCAGCGGATCGAAGCCCTGCTCCCAGCGGTGGAGGAAGGCGAAATGACCACGGCCAACGTCCCGATAAAAGTCGCGCTGGTGGGACGACCCAATGTCGGCAAATCCTCCCTCATCAACGCCTTGATGAACGATCAGCGCACGATTGTGAGCAGCATTGCCGGCACCACCCGCGACGCCATCGACATTCCCTACGAACGCGAAGGCATCCAGTATCTTCTCATCGATACCGCCGGGATTAGGCATAAATCGAAACAGGATAGTTCGGTGGAGATTTTCTCCGCGATGCGCTCCGAAAAAACCATCCGCCGGGCGGATCTTTGCGTTCTGGTCCTTGATGCCTCCGCCGGCTTGACGACCCAGGATAAAAAAATCGCCGGTCTCATCCAAAAAGCCGAGAAACCCTGCATCGTGGTCATTAACAAATCGGACCTTCTCGACGAATCGGGCAAGCAGGCGCGGCGGGATTATCTGCAAATGTTAGGAGAAGAACTATTCTTTCTGGACCACGCCCCGCGTGCCCTCGTCTCGGCAAAAATGGGAGCCAGGATCGACGATTTGTTCAAACAGATCGATCGGGTCGTCAAACAATCGCGCGAACCGATGTCCACCGGACCTCTCAATCGTTTGCTAAAACAGGCGCTTACCCTGCATTCCCCCCCAGCAGTTGGGAATCGGCGGTTGAAAATTTATTACGCCACGCGAATTGACGACAAACGGCGCGACATTATTCCAGTGCCGCGTTTTTTGCTTTTTGTTAATAAACCGGATGCACTTACGCCCACTTACGAAAAATATCTGGAAAACCAGATTCGCAAGCACACCCCGTATGAAGGGTTGCCGGTGATTTTTAAACTTCGCGAACGCGAACATACCACGCCAGGCCCGGTCTAACCTGAATGTTAGCCAGAGAGGCTGGCTTCCTCGCCATCCGACTCGGCGATTTCCAGATCGAGCACTTCGCGCACTTTTTTTGCCAGGGTGCGTGCGGTAAACGGCTTGCGAAGGAAGAAGGCCTCGTTTTCGCCGATGTCCTCCCTGCTGAGCATATTTTCCAGATAACCCGAGGCAAAAAGAATTTTGGTGCTGATGTATTCCACTTTCATCCAATCGGCCAGTTCCTTGCCTCCCATCTTGGGCATTACCACATCGGTTAGTAGCAGATCGATTTTTGTGCCCGCCAATGTTATCAATAATTCCTGGGCCTCGATTCCGTTGCCTGCCTCGTGCACCGTGTAACCCAAGGTGCGGAGGATGTTGGTCGTCAAAGGTCGCACCGCTGGATCGTCTTCCACTACGAGCAAAGTTTCCTTGCCCCCCTGCACTTTTACCTCGGGAATACGGGTGGTTTCGCGCGAACTTTCGGAGGTCATTTTGGGAAAATAAATATCAAAGGTGGTGCCCTTGCCCAGCCGGCTGTGGACGGCGACATATCCTCCACTCTGGGTAATGATGCCGTAGCAGGTCGCCAACCCGAGGCCGGTGCCCCTGCCTTTTTCCTTGGTGGTAAAAAACGGTTCGAATAGATGCTCCTTGGTGTGGTCATCCATACCGGTGCCAGTGTCGCTCAACGAGAGGAGCACGTAATCGCCCGGAGTAATCCCCGGCACGTCAGCCACCAGCTCGAAGCCCACCGTGATGTTGGCCGTGCGAATGGATAGCACCCCGCCTGCCGGCATGGCGTCGCGGGCGTTGATCGCGAGGTTCAGGATCACCTGCTCGATCTGGCTGGCTCCAGCTTTGATATCCGAGAGACTGTCATCCAGCAATGTGCGAATTTCTATCGTCTCGCCAATGAGCCGCGCCAGCATTTGATACATTCCTCCTATCACTTTGTTAAGAGGGACACGGCTGGGTTGCAAATTTTGCTGACGACTGAAGGCCAGCATTTGTCCGGTAAGGGAGGCGGCGCGTTCGGCGGCTTTTTGGATTTCCCCCGAATTATTACTAATAGTGGAGTTTCTCTCCATCATGCTCATGTTAATGTCGTTATAGCCAATGATCGCGGTCAACAGATTGTTAAAATCATGGGCGACGCCACCGGCGAGACGTCCGATAGCCTCCATTTTTTGCGATTGCCGAAATTGGGTTTCCAGTTTTTTGATGCTGGTGACATCGGTATAAACCCCGACGTAATGCGAGACTTTGCCATCAGCATCGAGAATCGGAGAAAAGCTAATCGCACTTTGGAAAGTGGTGCCGTCCTGACGATAGCTGCGCATCTCCACCGAGACGGGATGTTCGCGGGAAATGGCTTTTTCCATTGCATGCACCTCGGCCACTTCGCTTTCCAGACCGGTCAATACCTTCCAGCTTTTTCCGATGATTTGTTCCTGCTGATAGCCTGTGATTTTTTCAAAGGCCGGGTTGGCATAGATGATGGGCAGGGAACCATCGGCCTGTCGATTAATGATGACGATGCCCTGGCTGATGGCTTCCATCGCTTTGTCGCGCAAACGCAGGGCCTGTTCGGTGCGGCGGCGCTCCGTGATATCGAGGAACATGGCCACCATTTTGCCTGGCACGGTCTGGAAGGCGTTGACCTCGTAGGCGCCGCGCATTTCGCCGCCATCGTAGATAACCTGATCGGTCCAGGAGGCTTTGCCTTCCGTGGCTGCCCGCCGATACATTCTTGGGATTTCTGTTCCGGCCAATGCGGGAAAGGCTTCCTCGATGGTTTTTCCGAGCAAATCCTCGTTTTTAAAGCCCATGAAATTCTGGGCTGCTGCATTGGCTCCGATTAAAACCAGATGCTCGGCATCGCGCATTTCGTAGATTTGGATGCCCATCGGGGAGGATTCGATGACGGAACGGAATTTCTCCTCGGATTCGCGCATGGAGACCCTGATCGATTCGCGCAGGGTGACGTCCTGGACCAGGGACGCCGCTCCCATCACCCGGCCATCTTTTCCCACCAAGGGGGTATTGAACCACTCACAAATGATCCGTTCTCCGTCCTTGGTGATGTTGTCGTTGACACTCCGCACCGGTTCGGCGGATTGACAAATTTTTTCCCAAACCTTTTCGATGAGGGGTCTTATGTCCTGAGGCACGATCACTTCGGTGCCTGGTTTTCCCAAAACCTCCTCTTTGGTATAACCGAAAATTCTCTCAGCCGCAGGGTTCCATTCCGTTACTTCAAATTGATCGTTCCACTCAATCACTCCCAGTGCTGTCTGTTGAATATGCAGATTGAGCCGTTGTTCAGCTCGCCGCAAATCGCTCTCCGCCCGCACTTGATCCGTCACATCCTGGGCCAGCAATTGAATGGCCGATTCCCCGAAAAAATCCGCCGGGCGCATCGTCAGGCGCACTTGCAGTTCGCCGCCCTGCCGGGTTTTCAAAAGACGAATCTCCGTTTCCCAATCCCCGGACGATTGAAGCGAAGGCAGGTCATCTTCCTGAGTGAATAGGTCGGTGACTTTCAACCCCAAAAATTCGTCGCGACTATAACCGAGACGCGAGATCGCCCGCTCGTTGACGGCCAGAATCGCTTCCGTTTGCGGATTGTAAATCCAGAGCGGATCCGGGCTGCTGTTAAACAGTTGCCGATAGCGTCGCTCGGAATTTTCCAAACGCCGGCTTCTCTCGAATAAATTGGTCGTCGTCGCCGAGATCAGCACGCTGATTACCGCTCCAATGATCACAAAAACTTGTGCCCGATACGTATTGTCCCAATCCAGTTCCACAGTCTGGATGCCAAATGGCCCAAGGCCTTGAAGACTGCCCCAGATGACCAGGCTGGAAATAATAAAAACCAGCGTGCTTGAATAGCGTTGGCTAAAACGCAACGCCATCCAGATGACAAACAGATAGATGGCGAAATCCAGTGTCGCAAATGGATTTCCCTCGGTAGGTCGGCAAAAAACCGCCCAGGTGAGTGCCGTCCCTGCCACGAAAGCGATGGCTCCCTCGATTTTTCTCGACATCGAAATCGGTGGTAATCCAGGGTGCACCCACGAAAAAATTCCCGGAGTCAACGCCAGGATCCCCGCCACATTGGCTGCCCACCAGACGAAAAAGCTCTTCCAAACCACTTCCTCTGTAACAATGTTACCGAAGCGAAAAGCGAATAACCCCATACCTGCGCTAATCATACTAGGAAGCAAGGCACCAAAGAAAACAATCTGCAACACATCCCCCACCCGATTGATCCGTGGATTAAATCGCGTGAGTTTGCGTAACAAAGTCGCCGCCACCACAGCCTCCGCCGTATTGCCCGCTGCAATGAGCAAATTAACCTCCCACGGAAGGCCCGAAAGCCGAGTCAAAACCACCGTGCCGACAAACACCCCCGGAGCCAGCGACCAGCCCATGTGATACAATGCCGCAATCGCAATCCCGGCCGCCGGCCAAAACGCGGCGTATTGCCCGTTACCGGAAGCTACTAGCAGTGAAAAATAACCCACCGCCGCATAGGTCAGGGCAAGCAACAGATTGGCCCCCAGCCATTTCGGCCAGGATAAAATTGGCACCGGTGGTAATTTTTGCGGCTCAGTCATCTCAAAGCAACGATTCACTTTCTCAATTTGGAGTTTTATTGTTCAACCATTGGAAAAATGGAGCAGCCAATTAGTCGGGTAGGTATCATGGTGGGGTGTGCTTCATCGTTGCGGAGCTTATTAATCATTGCAAGTCTGCTCTTTGCGGATAAAAACTAATTTTAATGAGCATTTCTCAGCCCACACCGGGTGATTACGACGAAAAACTTCGCGAAATGGGTAATTACCTTTTTACCCTCGATCAAGAAGGGGACATCGCCTACCGAGAGGGCGACCTGGAAAAAGTGCAGTCCATCGAGCACGAAATCGAGCGACTCGCCCAACGCGCCTCGCATTTTGCCAGGGTGGACGGCCCTCACATTATTCTTGCCACCCTCATCAAAGGTCTTGCTCTGCGCATGTTAAAGCGGTGGGAGGAAGCCTCGACGGCATTTCTCGATGTGCTCGAAGACAATCCTATCAATGGCGAAGCCTGGCTCGAACTCACCTGGTGTCTGGGCGAACAGGAAAAATGGCAGGAAGCCCGCATGGCTGCCGAAAAAGGCACCGAAATCTTCCCCGATGTCTCCGCCGCCTGGGGGAATCTCGGCTACGTCCTCATCCAACTCGGGGAAAAGGAAAAAGCCAGCATAATCCTCAACAAAGCCGTCGCCCTCGACCCCAAAGACCTGCGCAATCACGAGCTACTCGGGCAGATCAATATCGCCTGATTCGATCCTCCCCCGCAGCTCAGACAAGGAATGCTGCGGACGCACCACCAGCCACGCTGCCATCCCGGCCCGGCGTGCCCCCAGCCAGTCGGCCTCGCGCTGATCGCCTACGTGGAGGATTTCGCCTGCCGCCACTCCTGCGGCACGTTGCGTCGCGGCAAAAATCCCCGGCGCGGGTTTGTCGCTTCCCACTTCGCTGCTGACAATTACTTTTTGAAAAAAACCATCCACGCCCAGAGCCTGCAACGTTCCATGCAGCCTTCCGTCGTAATTCGAGGTCACATAAAGTGGCCAGGTCTCTGCCAGATCGGCCAGCACCGCTCGCGTTTCGGGAAATAATTCCCATTCCGCCGCCCCGCAAAAACGCTCGTAAGCCGCCAGAAACAGGCGACCCGATAATTCCTGCCCCTGACCGCACCGCCGCAATACCTCGCTCAAAAGTCCTTCCCAAAAACCACGATCATCCTCCTGCCTCACGCCATCCTCACGCTGCGGACGTTCTTTCCACACGGCACGGAACGCCGCCTCCAGCGCATCAGGATCCAACACACTCCCCTGCTCCGTCGCCACTTCGGCATACACCTCTCCCACTCGCCTGCGGAGATGAAAAAGGGTATCGCTGGCATCGAAAGAAATCGCCCGTATCCGCTGTCCTTTTCTACGAATCATTGTCTTTAACCATTGCAAAAAGTGGCATCATTCGTCATTTAATGGAGTTTCATCCAGGTTCTCTCAACTTTTATTTCCATGGATCTCGATACGCGCCTGCAAACCTTTCTTCTCGCCACCCCCGTCATCCCCGCCTCCACCTTCGTGGCCAACACCGCCACGGTCCTCGGTGCCGTTACCCTGGGTGAAAAAGTCAGCATCTGGTTCGGTGCCGTTCTCCGGGGCGACATCAACGCCATTATCGTCGGTGACGAAAGCAACGTCCAGGATAACGCCGTGCTCCACAACGCCGACGACCATCCTTGCATCATCGGCCGGCGCGTCACAATCGGTCATTCCGCCATCATTCATGCCTGCACCGTGGAGGACGAGGTCCTGGTCGGCATGGCAGCCACCATTCTCGACGGCGCGGTCATCGGTGCCCGCAGCATCGTCGGCGCAGGCGCGCTGGTCACCGGTAAAAGCATCATTCCGCCCGGCTCCCTCGTGCTTGGTTCCCCGGCCAAAGTGGTAAAAACGCTCACCGAAAAAGAGCAGGGTGAAATCCGCGAGTGGGCCGATAAATATGTCGCTGTCTCGCGTTATTATCTCAAACACGCGATTTCCGGTAAGAATTTTTGTAAAATTTGAACGAATGACGGGACCTGTTGTCTCACACCGATATGAAAAAACTACTCCTACTCCTAACCGCCCTTGTCATCGCTCCTCTTGCCCTCTCGGCAGGAAATATCCCTGACATTAGCCAAGCCGATCTGGCCAAAGCCATTGAAAGCAAATCCGTCACCGTGATCGATGTCAACGGCAGCGAAAGCTTCGCCGAGGGGCATATCCCCACCTCCTTCGATTTTTCGACCAACAAAGACAATCTCGCAGCCAAATTGCCCAGCGATAAGTCCGCTCTCATCGTCGCTTATTGTGGCAGCGATAAATGCAGTGCCTACAAAAAAGCCGCCAAAGCCGCTGTGGCACTCGGTTACACCAACGTAAAACATTACTCCGGTGGTCTCGCTGGTTGGAAAGCCTCCAACGCCGCGCTGTCCAAACCGCAGGGTTAATTTTACCGGGATGGCATCCGTCCATTATTCTCTAAAATAAAAAACAAGGCGTGTCCTCACCGGCACGCCTTGTTTTTTTATCGTTCGGAGCGTCCATTCACCAATTTTACCGCTGGCACGATCAGCCCTCAGAGATTAACCTACTCACCGCACCTTATGGAAGCCACGGTCAACTTTAAAATCGGCAACGAAAAACTGGTCAAAATCACCGAGCGCGCCAGCACGCGCCTGAGCGGTTTGCTGACCCGGCAAAAACGCCCCAACGGCGCCCTCCGCGTCGCTGTCATCGGCGGCGGATGCTCCGGGTTGCAATACAAGATGGATCTCGTCGATGGTCCGGCCAACCGCGATATTCTCGTCCGCTCCCGCGAAGTCAATGTCGTCGTCGATCCCAAAAGCGCACTCTTCGTCAGTGGATCCGAACTCGATTTTAGCGAAGATCTCCAAGCCGGCGGATTTAAAGTCACCAACCCCAACGCTGTCGCCCATTGTTCTTGCGGAGAAAGTTTTTCGGCCTGATGAATCCTTTTGCCCGTCTGCAGTTGCCCGTCAGTCTGGTGCTCGACGAGGCCACCCTTAAAAATGCCCACCACCAAGCGGCGGCCATTGCACCCCAGGCAGATTTGGAAGAAATTCATCAAGCCCACGAGCAGTTGCGCGATCCTTCCCGACGCATCGCGGCATTCCAAAAAATCCATGGTCAGACCGCCCCTCCCCAGGCGACGCCAGGCGGTGCGCTGTTTGATTTTTTTTCCGCTGTGGAGACCGCTTTCCGCGAAACCGACCTGGCTCTTCACCAAGCCGCTTCCGCCAGCACTGCCCTGCAACGTGCCGCTCACCTGCCAGCTTTGCTCGAAGCCCAAGCGCCCCTCGAAAAAATCCTGCTTCGCCTCCGCATGCTCGTCACCGATCGCACCCTTCTCCTGCAATGGATGGATGAAGATGCGCATGAGTTGTCCAAAGAGGAATGGACCAATCTACGCATCATCGCCAGCGACTTCGTTTTCCTCGCCAAATGGGAGGAAGGCGCACGTCTTCGCCTCGGAAAAATCCAGGCCCTGCTCTTCGGAGAACTCGCATGACCATTCTCGGCATCGACCTTGGAACGACCAACTCCGCCGTTGGCGTCATGGAAGCCGGCCTGCCTTTTTTATTAGCTAATCCATCCGGCGAGAGACTCACTCCCTCCGTCGTTTACTTCCCCGACGACGCCTCCCCCCCGCTCGTGGGTCGCGCCGCAGCCCGCATGCGTCCCCTGCAACCTGCGCGCACCGTGTATTCGGTCAAACGCCTCATCGGCACCCGCAGCCACGACGATTTACCGCCTCTTTCCTACCAGACAAATTCGTCCGCCGATGGTCAACGCACCATCCAGATCGATCACCAAATTTTTTCGCCCACCGACATTTCCTCCATCATTCTGGCGCAGTTAAAAAAAGACGCCGAAGCCGCCCTCGGCCATTCCGTTTCGCGCGCAGTCATTACCGTGCCAGCCTATTTCAACGACGCTCAACGCGCTGCCACCAAGCAGGCTGGCGAAGCTGCCGGGTTCACCGTCGAACGCATTCTCAACGAACCCACCGCAGCCGCTCTGGCTTACGGACTCGATAAATTGCGCGACCGTTCGCACATCGCCGTTTACGACCTCGGCGGTGGCACTTTCGATATTTCCATCCTTACTCTGAATCAAGGTGTCTTCGAGGTGTTGGCCACGCAGGGTGACACCCGCCTCGGCGGCGACGATCTCGATCAAGCACTCCTCGAGCACTGCGATCTCCCTTTACCCGAATGGCAGAAACGCGAACTCATCACCGAGGCCAAGCATCGTCTCTCCGAACTCAGCAGCGTGGAAATCCCGGTGCCTTTTGCCGAAAAAAACGGGCAGATGTATCGTCTCACACGCGAGGACCTGGAGCGCATCACCCGCCCCATCGTGGAACGCACCCGCCGCTATTGCGCACAAGCTCTGGCCGATGCCGGACTTTCCGCCGCCGATTTACAGGAGGTGATTCTCGTAGGTGGTGCCACCCGGATGCCGTTGGTCAGAAAACTCGTTGAGGAATGGTTTGGGCGACCTCCCAATCTCACCCAAAATCCCGACGAAGCCGTCGCTCTCGGTGCCACCATTCAGGCAGGAATTCTCAGCGGCGCCATCAACACCATCACCCTGCTGGATGTCACCCCGCTTTCCCTCGGGATCGAAACCGCCGGGGGCCTCATGAACGTGATCATTCCGCGCAACTCGACCATCCCGATCAAACGCGGCGAAATGTTTACCACCAGTGCCAATCTCCAGACATCGATGGTGATCAAAGTCCTCCAGGGCGAACGCGAAATGGCCCGCAACAACTGGCTGCTCGGAGAGTTTACCATCGACTTCACCCCCGCTCCGCGCGGCGTGGCCCGGGTGGGCGTGCAATTCGAGATCGACGCCAACGGCATCCTCCACGTTCTTGCCCGCGATGTCGCCACCGGCACAGATCGCGTGTTGGATGTTAACAGCGCCGTCGATGTCAGCGACGCCAGGGTGGAACAAATGGTGGCCGAGTCCGTCGAATACGCTTTCGACGACATGAGCGAGCGGATTTTCACCGAGGCCAGTCTTAAAGCACGGGAAATGTTAGCCGCCGTGGACAACGCATTGTCGCTCCTGAAAGACGAACTAACCTCCGACGAAGTGAAGACGATTCGCGGGCTCACGAAAGAAGTTCAGGACGCCGTGCAAGCCGGCGATTCGCAGCGACTTAAACGGGCCAACTCGGCCCTCGATCAAGGCACGCAAACGCTTGCCACACTGCTGATGGAAAAAGCCCTGGCCGACGCCCTCGCCAAACGTGGTCTCACCCAATCGTCCGACTAAATTTTAGCCAGCAACCGCCTGCGATCTTCACGATAAGCCAGCGGACTGCTCCCGGTAATTAATTTGAATTGTTTGCTAAAGGCAAAAACATCCGGGTAACCAAATTCCCCGGCGATTTCCCCCACCCGCATGTCCGACTCCAGCAACCTCGAGGCAGCGTGACGCATTCGTTGTTCCACCAACCAACGTCGCGGCGGGAGGCCAAAACTTCGGCGAAAACAACGGGTAAAATAATCCGGCGAAAGCTGCACGACACGGGCGAGATCGTCCACTCGTAAACGTTTGTGCCCCGCCTGTTCGACCGCTGCGATTAAAGCACTTTTTTGTCCACGACTCAACTCACCCGCCCCGACTTGGACCGCGATCAAGTTATGAAAAATCTCGGTCGTCAGGCTTGCCAGCAACCCTTTCAACCGCAGTTCTAGCCAGGGTTCATCAGTGGAAGATTCATCCACAATGGCCTCCATCCAGCGCAGACAATTTTTTGCAGGCGACACCAGGCACACCGGCTCCGGCGCAGCCACCGGACGCTTTCTCCACAGCAGATTCAATCGAAAACGCCACACCACCAGCGACTCAAAGTTACCCATTTGAAAAGAAAATGGCACCCCCGGTTCGATCCAAATCAAATCCCCTGCCGAAAGTGCCACGGAACGCCCTCCCGCCGTCCCTTCGAAGCCGCCTTCAGCTACGTAATAAAACAAATGCTCCGACAATCCCGGCGAGCTGGCCACCCAGTTGCGTGGCATGCGCAGACGTCCCGAGAGATTCATCAAACGCAACTCCAGACGTGTGCCGGGCGAAAGCAAATCTTCGAGCCAGCGGGTTTGGGCGTTTTTTATAAATTCACCGGGTGATGACAAATTTTTCAAGTCTGATGCCATTTTCTCCCACGCAATAATGGATAACAGTATCCCAGTCAATCCAAGGAATAACCTCTTTCCCCTCATCTCGCATCGAGCCTCCCCTCATTTATCATGATAAAAAATCATCTTCATCACGACACCCACGAATTCGACGTTTGCGTAATCGGCGGCGGCATGGCCGGCATGTGCGCCGCAATTGCCTCCGCCCGCAACGGTGCCCGAACCGCCCTTGTCCAGGATCGACCGGTCTTCGGCGGCAACGCCTCCTCCGAAGTGCGGATGTGGATTTGCGGCGCTCACGGTGCGCAAAACAAGGAAGCCGGCATTCTTGAGGAGACCCAGCTCGAAAACCAATATCGCAATCCCGGCGGCAACTATTCCATCTGGGATAGCGTGCTTTACGGCAAGGTTTTCAATCAGCCTCGCCTCACTCCTTTTCTCAATTGCACCTGCACCGATTCCGAGATGGATGGCGACCGTATCGTCTCGATTCGCGCCTGGCAGCTCACCTCGCAGACCTGGCACACCATCGCCGCCCGCACCTTTATCGATTGTTCGGGCGACAGCATTCTTGCAGCCGTCACCGGTGCTGAGTTTCGCGCCGGACGCGAAGCTCGTCACGAGTTCGACGAAGACATCCAGCCCACCGTCGGCGACAACAAAACCATGGGTAACACCCTGCTCATTCAACTCCGACGCACCAACGAGGCGCAGCCTTTCATCGCCCCGCCCTGGGCTTATCAATTCACCTCTCCCAACGACCTGCCCAACCGCATCCGCGGGGTTAACGCCGATAACTTTTGGTGGCTCGAAATCGGCGGATTGCAAGATACGATTCGCGATGCCGAACCGATTCGCGACGAGTTGATGCGCATCGGTTATGGAGTCTGGAATTACATCAAAAATCACGCTCCAGAACGCAACAAATCCGAAAACTGGGCCCTGGAATGGATGGGGTCTCTGCCCGGCAAACGCGAAAACCGACGTTTCATCGGCGATCATATTCTTACACAAAACGACGTGCGCGACGGAGGCCATTTCAACGACATCGTTGCCTACGGCGGCTGGTCGATGGATGATCATCATCCCGCCGGTCTCTTTTACCCAGGCGAACCGACGATTTTCCACGCCGCACCCTCGCCTTACGGCATTCCCTACCGCAGCCTCTACTCGCGAAACATTAGCAATCTGCTTTTTGCCGGACGCAACATTTCCGTCACTCATGCCGCGCTGTCTTCGACCCGCGTCATGGCCACCTGCGCCCTCCTGGGTCAGGCCGTGGGCACGGCTGCCGCCCTCTGCGCGCGATACGGCTGCGATCCGCGCAGTCTGTCGAGTGGCAATCGATTGGTAGAATTGCAAAGCATTCTCATGGATGACGATAGCTGGTTGCCAGGCATGAAGCGTTCCGCCTCTCCCTTGAGCCTGCGTGGACAATGGAATATTGCCGAGGCTGCCCCTCTGCTCGACGGCTGCGATCGGGATCGTCCCGAAAGTCAGCATTCCTGGAGTAGCCCGGTCGGCACTCCCTTGGAAATGCAGTGGTCACAAGCCGAAACCCTCGGCGGGGTGCGCCTCGTCTTCGATAGCGACCTCAGCAAGCACAAACGCATGCCCTGCTCCTACCCGCACCGGAGCGGACAGCGCACGGCGGTCCCTGCCAGTTTAGTTAAAACCTGGCGTCTCGAAGCCCGCGATACCGCCGGCAATTGGTCGGTCGTCCATCGTGAGAAGGAAAACTATCAACGCCTGGTCAAAGTGCCTTTGCAAATGGAAGCCACTGCGTTGCGCTTCGTGGCAGAGGAAACCTGGGGCGACCCAGAGGCCCGTCTTTTTGCCTTCGAACCGATAACCACTTGCGAGGTGAAAACGCCGATTTATCCAACTGGCCCAGGCATGGTCGAACTACGTTCCCGCGAAAATCCCGCAGACCTCGCCCCGCCAGAAACGGTGTCTGTCTCCGATGAAAACTTCAGCCACGCCAGGGCGTAATATTTCGGATCAGCCAATGATCACGGTGGGACAACCAGCCACGATTATACCTCCGTGAGCAGTCGCATCGCCCAGCCGGGCGGCGGGTTTATTGCCAATAAGGACTGTGGCGGAACCCTGCACAATCACATCGGGTGGCCCGACGCAGACACATTGATCGCCCATCACCGCAGCGGGTAGAAAGCCGATGAGAACCGTGGGCACCCCAGGAGAAACAATCGGCCCGCCGACATGCGGAATGGGCGGCGTTCCCGGAGTCACCATCGGGCAGATATGAGGATCAGTAAGACGGGCGGCTGGCGGCATAATTTAATTTTATTCTAAACAAAAAGTTAAAGCAAGCTTTCCAATAAAATGACAGGAAGCGTTTTGCATTTCAGCTCATCGCCGACACGTTTATAAAGTGAACATTCTTTCTCCTGGCCTTCAACGAAAAAGGTATCGATTTCACCGAAGATTTGTTCCCGCTCCCCGGCGTTCGTGGTAGGTAAATAAATGTTTAAAACGCGAGGGTCGTAATACCGGAAATAAAGCGTTTTGCCCTCGGGATCTTTGACCATGAGAAATTTTCGAAAGTGCTGACGAGCTTGAATCAGTTCCCAGGTTGACGAGGCAAAAATCCCCCAATGATTGCCCCAACCTTCTTGCAACACCCAATCCGTGAACGGGCTAAATTCGTCAAGTCTCACCAGATACGGAGCCGCCGCCGCAAGTTCCTCATCGAGTTCGCCTCGATAAAGGCAGACATGCTCGGGCAAATGCTCGTCCAGTTTTTCAAGCAAATCCGGAATCGATGCCCCGTCCAGCACCGCAAACACATTCAGTTCCCGCTCCGCAAACAGGGTGTTGCGGATTGCTTCGGAGATTTTATCAGAATTGGCAGATGCAATGGCAGTCATGGTGGAACGAAGAAGACCAGTAAATGGAACTACCCGAATAGGAGGGCGAAAACAAGCAAAATGATCTCCGGGCGTTCTCCTGTCCTATAAAAATTATTTTTAGTTTCTCAAGAATTCACTACAGGTATTTTATCCCTCAACGAACCGTATAAATCCGAGCGATGATCCTTATTTTACCCAATTGGCTTCACCCGCAGATTGCGCAGGCTTCTCAACTCTCCCGCATCGACTCCACGCAACGGATGCGAGGCATTTACCCTCTTCTTGCCAAACCGTTGCCGTTCCTTCTCGAAAATTTCCCTCAAAAATTCCTTACTTCCAATTACCGCTCCATCGCTGAAATAGCGCACCCGGCAGCGCAACATTTGCCAATGGCTTAACTTCCCCTTTTTTGCCAGAACCTCCGCGATTTCCTCCCCGGTAAATCCTCTTTTCACCGGGATCCCCTTCTCATCCGGCGCTCCCTCCATTCCCTGATCGTAAACCCACACCCGATAAAGCGCCAGAATCTCACTTCTCTTC
>JBBRFA010000049.1:0-23322 GCA_038225185.1 Chthoniobacterales bacterium | reverse complement strand
TTTGGGGACAATGCGGTGTCTGATTTCCGCTTGCAGGTGGCTGAGCCAACTTTTAGGATTGTGGGCAAATTACTCTATGAAATCCTCCCCTGAAGCTGACTTGGAACGACTGGAAAAATTGGCTTATCACCGGACCAGCTGGTGTGGACCTTTGGTTGAAAGGGTGCATGCGCTGAGGAAGAAAACGAAGGCGGCTGATCTCGCATTGGTGGAGAAAGTTTATGCCTGGTTTTTTTTGCCGTTCACTCTCTGGACAGTCAATTTCCATGAGTTGCTGGCCCAGCTCGTCACGAAAATCGAGAACAAGGAGCCGCTAAATAAAAAGTTGCGACTGTTAGTCCATGCGTTGCCGGTTTTGCCGTCGGAAAAAGTGCAGGAGATCGTCGCCATGCACGAAAGGGATGTGCAACGCGGGGAATATGCCGCTCAGTTGGCCCAATCGAGCAAGTATGATGATCGGGAAAAGACTTTGCTTCAGAATACAGCTCTGCAAACGGAATGGGAGACGATCAAAAATGGCTTCGATGTGGCCACATTTCGCGATCACAAAGGAGTCATCCGCCGAAGCCTTGCCTCGGAGCGAGGATTTCGTCCGAATTGGGAGGTTAGCCAATCGGAGACGGATTTCTTATTTCGCGCGATCTTCGATGTGTTTTGCCAGAAATGGGATTTATACGGGATGCAAAATGACCAGCCATTGTTGCTGCGACTAACCATGAATCTTACACCGAATGGCACAATGGTTTTTATTCCGTCGTGGCTGAGCCTGGATGGAAAGCGCTCCCTGAATTGGAAGGAGTTGAAAAAGTTACACTCCGTTCGTGTGACTTCGAGGCAGGGTGAAAAGCTTTCCAAAAATCAAGTGGAACAACGCAATGAAGCGAAACGGGCTTTTGAATTTAATGAACAAGCAAAGAAGAGGGGGCTTCGAGGAGACGAGCGCATCCAATGGGTGACTCAAAAAATGAAATGGCGTGGTGAGTCAGCCAGAAAACTAAGCCGTTCATTGAGACGCGCCAAAGAGGATGCGAAAAACCGCTAGATCAGCAGGAAGTTTTTCAGGGGTTCTTTGCCTTGGAAGGCGAGGAGAGATTCGGGGTGGAATTGGATGCCGTGGATGGGCAGGATGCGGGAATGCCCTAGCCAGCCTCCATGTTTTCCACAAGGAAAAAGTGAGACGAACATTTCGGTGAATTTATTGGAAGCCGAAATCGGCCGCCCAATCTATCGCTAAAAAACTTTGGTCACCATCCGATCCCGTGATGGATCCCGTGGAGCGGACGCCCCTGCAGGAGGTTGATGATGTTGTTAGCGGAAAACAGAACGACGTTCATCAGGAAAAAAAATCCGCTTGCGACAGGCAGGAACGAAAAACGCCGGGCACGATAAAACACAAATACTAACAGCGCGATCAGAATAAAGTTGATCAAAAGTGCCGGGTAATAGGCTTGCATGGCGAGGCGATGGACGATTTTTTGCCAGAAGACAGGATCGTTCTGGTAGAGCACCAGTTCCTTGACAAGGGTGAGCCACGTCATGGCCAGGGTGAATGACAGGACAAACCAGGCAGCCGTATTGTTAGCAGCGGCTGGATTCATTTCTCGCCTGCTGGTTCCTGCTCCAGATTATGCGGACGATAACGTGCGACAAACTCTTTTCTAAATGCGGCAAAAGTTCCTTCCTCCAAAGCCAGGCGCACCCTTTGCATCAGGTGCAGGTAGTAGTGGAGGTTATGCAAGGAGACGAGGCGCAGCCCCAGTATTTCCTCGGCTTTGATCAGGTGCCGCAGATAACCGCGCGTAAAATTGCGACAGGCAACACACTCGCATCCTTCCATGATGGGGCCGGGATCGAAGATAAACCGGGCATTTTTTAGATTGATCGTGCCTTCGTCCGTAAATGCCGTGCCATTGCGGGCGATGCGCGTGGGAAGCACGCAGTCGAACATATCGATGCCGCGCGCGATCATTTCCACCATCTGCGGCGGTGTGCCCAGCCCCATGGCGTAGCGCGGTTTGCTGGCAGGCAGATAGGGGGTGCTGTATTCCACGGCCGCCATCATACCTTCCTCGGGTTCGCCGACGCTTACGCCGCCGACGGAGTAGCCCGGGAAATCCATTTCGGCAAGAGCCTCGGCACTTTTTCTTCTCAGATCGGCGTAGGAGGATCCTTGCACGATGCCGAAGACGCGTTGATGCGACGGCGCGTGTTCCGCCGACCAGTCGCGACACCGTTTTGCCCAGCGCAAGGTGCGATCCAGACTGTTGGCCGCATAATCGTATTCGCAAGGATAAGGTGGACACTCATCGAAAACCATCGCGATATCGGACCCAAGGGTGGCCTGGATTTCCATGGAGGTCTCCGGCCCGATGAAGCAGGGGGCACCATCGAGATGACTCTGAAAAGCGACGCCTTCCTCGGAGATTTTGCGGAGTTTGGCCAGGGAAAAAACCTGGAACCCGCCGCTATCGGTGAGGATGGGGCCAGACCAGCTCATAAACCGATGCAGGCCTCCGAAATGTCGCATTACTTCCACGCCCGGACGGATAAAAAGATGATAAGTATTACCAAGAATGATCTGAGCATTAAGAGTGCGTAATTCATCGGGCGAAACCGCTTTTACCGTGGCCTGCGTGCCGACCGGCATGAAAATGGGGGTCTCGATAATGCCGTGAGCGGTGGTCAGCCGACCGCGTCGGGCCATGGAATGAGGGTCGGTCCCCAAGAGTTGAAACATCGCGCGAGAATATCGGGAGACCGAATTTTCGCAAGCCAGCTATTTTCCACAGGGGACTGCGGAGAGGTGAATTGATTTTATCAGATTTCGTCAATCTTTTCAAAAAAACCATTTGCCAAACCATGTAACCTCGTCTTCATTCCCCACCCCAGCGCGAAAATTAAAAAAAACACCGTCGGTCCCTGAGTCTCAGCCATTGGGTTGCAGATTGTTTGCGCCAGGGGGAACCCGGTGAATAGAAATACCCACATCCCATGCCAGTTCGTTTAGGTCGTTTTGAAATGCCGAAGTCCCTTGTAAAGGACGAATCGGTCTCCACAGATACCTTTGGCCGCTTCGTTGCCGAGCCTTTTGAGGCCGGTTACGGCCACACCATCGGTAATTCTCTGCGCCGCGTGCTGCTCTCCTCTCTCGAAGGCGCCGCCATTACCTCGGTGAAAATCGCCGGCGCCCTCCACGAATTTGGCACCCTGCCCGGGGTCGTCGAAGATGTCACCGACATCGTGCTCAACCTCAAAAAAATCAAATTTTCCGCGCATGATCACGAAGTGCGCAATCTTCTTCTCTCGGTCAATAAAGAAGGCGTCGTTACCGCTGGCGACATCCAATCGACCGCTCAAGCCGAGGTTTTGAACCCCGAGCAAATCATTGCCACCATTGATAAGAAGCAAAAATTCGAAATCGAACTCGAAATAAAAGTCGGGCGCGGCTTTTCCTCCGGTGACGAAAATAAAACCTCCGATCAAGCCATCGGCGTCATTGCCATCGACTCCATTTTTTCCCCGGTGACACGGGTCAAATACTCTGTCGAAGCCACCCGCGTCGGTCAGCGCACCGATTACGACAAACTTATCATCGAAATCTGGACCGACGGACGCATCACCCCCGAAGATGCCCTTCTTCAAGCCTCGGCCATCCTCCGCAAACACCTCGATGTCTTCGTCGATTACAACGAAAACGCAGTCGAATTTGACGAAACTCCCGAAGCCGTCAGCCAGGAGAACAGCCGTCTCAAGAAATTGCTCAACATGAGCGTCAACGAAATCGAGCTCTCCGTTCGTGCAGCCAACTGCCTTAATAACGCCAACATTACCACCGTCGGTCAATTGGCCCAGAAAACCGAGGCGGAAATGCTTAAATATCGCAATTTCGGAAAGAAATCCCTCAACGAAATCAAAGACAAACTCGTGCAACTTGGTCTCGGCCTGGGAGTCAAATTCGAGGCCGGCCTCGTCGATCTACCCGTCGAAACTGCCGCCGAATAATCCACCTTTTACCCTCCACCCGGAGACCTCATCATGCGCCATCAAGTCAAAACCATCAAACTCGGTCGTAAATCCGAGCATCGCAACGCCCTGCTTGCCAACCAAGTCGTCAGTCTCATCGAGCACAGCCGCATTAAAACCACACTCGCCAAAGCGAAAGCCGTTCGTCCTCTGGCCGAAAAAATGGTTACTCTCGGTAAAAAAGGCTCTCTCCATGCCCGCCGCACCGCACTTTCCGTGCTGCGCAAGAGCGACGCAGTCAAGAAACTCTTCGACGAAATCGCCCCTCGCGCCGCTGCCCGCGCTGGTGGCTACACCCGCATCATCAAACTGGGCCAACGCCAGAGCGATGCCGCCCCCATCGCCTTCCTGGAATGGGTCGATACCGCTGTCGTCGCCGAAATCGCTCCGGTGATCGAGGCTGCCGAACCTAAGAAAGCGCGTGCGCCTAAAAAGCCCAAAGTTGAAAAAACCGAAGCTCCCGCTGCCTCCGCCGCCGAACCGGCTCCTGCTTCCTAAATTCGGCCCAACCAATTCCCACCACAAAGCCTCCGGCGAAAGAGTTCGTCGGAGGCTTTTTGTTTTTCCGTTTGCCTGTTTCACCCGTCCACCCTTACCTTCCCCCCATTATGTCTTGGACCCGATTCGACCGTCAGCTACTCCGTTATCACGATCTTGGCTTTGGCCTCGACACAAGCCGGATGCATTTTCCAGAAGATTTTTTTGTTAGCCAAAGCGAAAAAATCGCCCGCGCCTTTGCCGATAACGCCCGTCTCGAAGCCGGCGAAATCGCCAATCCCGACGAGGGGCGCATGGTCGGCCATTACTGGTTGCGGGATGTCAATATCGCCCCCGATGCCACGCTGAAGCAGGACATTCTCGGCACGCTTAAATCCATCCGCAGTTTTACCGCGGAGATTCATGCCCAGGGGAAATTCACCCATGTCCTCATCGTAGGCATCGGAGGGTCCGCCCTCGGGCCGCAGTTCGTGGCCGATGCCCTCGGTTCCAAGGCCGATAAAGCCCGCATTCTTTTTCTCGACAATACAGATCCCGATGGATTCGATCGCGTTTTTTCTCAACTCGCCGATGTCGTCGCCTCCACTCTGGTCGTGGTGATTTCCAAATCGGGGGGCACCAAGGAAACCCGCAACGGCATGGTCGAGACCGCCGCGTTTTTTGCCCGCAGCGGGACTCCTTTTTCGCCCAACGCAGTCGCCGTGACCGGTGTCGGGAGTGAACTCGATCTCCATGCCGAAAAACAGGGCTGGCTAAAGCGATTCCCAATGTTTGACTGGATCGGTGGGCGCACCTCGGTGATGAGTGCCGTGGGCCTGCTTCCCGCTGCCCTCCAGGGGATCGATATCGATGCTTTCCTGGCGGGAGCCGCCGCCATGGACGCCAAAACCCGGGTCGCCGATGTCCAGACCAACGCCGCCATGCAACTCGCACTCATGTGGTTTGCCGCAGGCGCTGGCAAGGGAAAAAAGGACATGGTCATCCTCCCTTATAAAGATCGTCTCATGCTCTTTTCCAAATACCTCCAGCAACTCATTATGGAATCGCTCGGCAAAGAAAAAGATCTGGCCGGTAACATCGTTCACCAAGGCATCGCGGTTTATGGTAACAAAGGCTCCACCGATCAACACGCCTACGTGCAACAACTTCGTGATGGTATTAACAATTTCTTTGCCACCTTCATCGAAGTGAGGAAGTCCCGCAGCGGCGACTCCTGCGATGTTGAACCTAATGTTACCAGTGGGGATTACCTCCAGGGTTTCCTCCGCGGCACACGCACCGCCCTGGCACAGAACAATCGTCAATCCATCACCATCAGCATTCCCGAGGTGACACCCTTCACCGTCGGCCTGCTCATCGCCCTCTATGAGCGCGCAGTGGGATTTTACGCCAGCCTGGTCGGGATCAACGCCTATCATCAACCCGGCGTCGAAGCCGGAAAAAAAGCTGCCACCGAAGTGCTGGCGCTTCAGAAAAAAATCCTCCCGGCCCTGGTCCCCGGAGTCGGTGTTACTGCGGATACCCTTGCGGAAAAATTGCAGGCCGACCCCGAATCCACCTGGCACGCCCTCACGCATCTCGCGGCCAATCATCCCGGTCTTGTTTTTGTTCCAGGCGCCAGCCCCGCGCTGGATGTTTTTACCCTTTCCTAGCCTTTCTCTATTTTCATGCCTGCTCTTAGCGAAGCTAACAAGGCGCGTGCCAGTGGCGAGGTGCGTCCGCCGCGCCGCATCAGCCACCTGGAGAAAGTGCTCGATCATGCGGAGAAAAAACTGTCGCTTAAAAAACCCCCCACCAGCAGTGAGTTGCTCGCTCTTTACAAACGATTTTTAAAAATCGAGGATCATCGCCTGCGCCTCAAGCATTATGCCGGGGGGGGCGGACGCGAAATTGCCCGGCTGCGGGTGAACTTGGTGGATGTGATTCTCAAGCATCTCGTGGCCTATGCCGTGGGATTGGAAAAACCCGACTCAGTCACCGCATTACCCCTGGCCGTGGCCGCCATTGGCGGTTACGGACGAGGCGAATTGAATCCTTACAGCGACGTGGACATCATCTTCCTGCGTCCCAAAGGCAAGGCTCCCGCCTATGTGAAAAGCGTGATCGAAAAAGTCCTCTACCTGCTTTGGGATGTCGGCTTTAAAGTAGGCCACGCCACCCGCACCCTACCCGAGGCCTATGCCCAGGCCAACGAGGACATGGTCTCAAAAACCGCGCTGCTGGAATCGCGTTACCTGGCTGGCGATGAAGCGCTTTACGATAAATTCAAAGCCGAATTTCTTACCCATTGTGTGGTGCCTCATCGCGAGGCCTATCTTAAGTGGAGGGTGGAAAACCAAAAAGATCGCCATGCCAAATTTGGCGGCACAGTTTTCGTGCAGGAACCTAATGTCAAAAGCGGTTGCGGCGGTTTGCGCGACTATCAGAATTCTCTCTGGGTGGGTTTTTTTAAGGAGGGAATCACCTCGTCGTCGGAATTTGTGAGTCTGAAGATCATTCCCGAAACCGAACGCCGGCAGCTCGAAAAAGCCTACGATTTTTTATTAAGAGTGCGCACCGAGTTGCATTATCTCAATGGGCGCTGCTTCGATTCGCTGACGATTTATTTGCAAGGGCAGGTCGCTAATAAATTTTTGTATCCGCAAAAAAACGTCATCGCCCGCAGCGAGGCTTTCATGCGCGATTACTATCAACACAGTCGCACCATCTATCGCATCGGCAATCTGGTGCTGGAGTATTTCGTGGGCGCCGAAATAAAAAGTCATCAGGGCCGTGGTGGTTTGCTGGCCCTGTTGCGTCGCAAAAAACCCGCCCGCGCGGAAAAGCTGGATGGCTTCATCGTCGAAAACGGGGTGCTGGGTTTTGAGTCGCGGGATATTTTCAATCAGGATCCCTTCCGTCTGGTGCGCGTTTTTCAATATGCGCAGCAACGTCAGCTAACCTTGAGCGGCAGTCTGGCCCAATTGATCCGGCGTCGGGTGCGGCTGGTGGATCGCACCTATCAATACGCCAGAAAATCCCGCGAGATTTTCATCTCCATCCTCTCTCGCAAAGGCGAGGTGGGGCGCATCCTGCGCATGATGCACGAGACGGAGTTTCTCGGGCGTTACATTCCCGAGTTTGGCGCGCTTACCTGCCTGGTGCAGCACGAGTTTTTTCATCGTTACACAGCGGACGAGCACACGCTGGTCTGCATCGAGAAATTGGATGAGTTGATCGATACCACAGTGGATAAGTTTCGCGACTACCAGGCCTTGTTGCAGAAGTTGGAGGATCCTTTCGTGCTTTACCTCGCTTTACTTCTCCACGATACGGGGAAGGCCGATGCCAGGCGAAATCACTCCGAGACCGGGGCGATCAATGGCGCGCGGGTGGCGGCCCGGTTGCAACTAACATCGGATCGCCGCAAGGAACTCATCTTTTTGATCGATAACCACATGCTCCTCTCCGAGGTGGCGCAACGGCGCAATATCGAGGATGAATCCACCATCGTGGAGTTTGCCCGCATCGTAAAAAAACAAATCAACCTCGATGCCCTCATGCTCCTCACGCTGGCGGATGGACAGGGAACGAGCGATGAAAGCTGGTCCGATTGGAAGGAATCGCTGGTCTGGCGGGTTTATCGATCCACCACGAGCTATCTCACCGACGGGGTGAGTTTTTACGAGGAAAGACGCAGCGAACGTGTCTCGTTGCAAGCTAGTGTCACCCGTAAAATGGCGCGCGATTTCGGCGCGGAGATCGAGGCACACTTCCAGTTCATGCCCGAGCGTTATTTTCATGCATTCGATGCAGCGAAAATCATCGGGCACATCCGTTTTTTTCGCGAATTGTTTACAGAGTTTGCCAACGCCGATTTCGATGCACGACGTCCGGTTTTTCGCTGGGTGGCCCGTCCCGAGCAAGGGCACAGCGAAGTCTGGATCTGCACCTGGGATCGCAGCGATCTACTCTGGCAGATCGCCGGCTCTTTTGCCGTGGTTCCTTTGAATATTCTGAGTGCCGATATTTTTACCCGGCAGGATAGTCTCGTGCTGGATGTTTTCCGCGTCTGCGATACCCGGCTCAATGCGGTGAGTTACGAGAAAGACATCGCGAAAGTGGAAAAGGTTCTCGCTCAATCGCTCACCGATCCGGAGTTTGACTTCGGCCCGCTCATCGCCCGCACTCGGAAAAATAAATTGCAGCCGCTGCCTCCCGAGATCGAATTCCCGACGCGAATCCGTGTGAACAACGAGAGCAACCCACTTTACAGCGTGGTCGAGGTGCAATGCCCGGATCGCCTCGGGTTGCTCTACGATTTGCTTCGGGCCTTCTCCGATCTCGATATTAGTATTTTCACCAGCCGCATCACCACGGAAAAAGGCGCCGCCATCGATACTTTCTATGTTAACAATAATCGCGGGGAAAAAATCATCGCGCGCGACGATCTTACCGCGCTTACCCAGGCACTTAACCAGGCTGTGAGTCAGAATCGCTCGAATAACGAAGCGGGTTAGGGAATTCGGTCGCGGATTTTACGCTTCCTCCGCCGCAGGGCAGAGGATGGCATCGGACATGCCGTGCACGATTTTTTTATCGGCGGGAACAATCGTCGCCAATGCGCCGCGCAGTTCGGCTTTTTCGTGGATGAGAAAGTAGTAGGGGCACAAGCGCACGCGTCCACGCAGGGTGCGCACCTCGCCCGAGATCGGGTCGAAAAAGGGATGCGCGACAAGGCGCGCCTTGTGAAACCGCTGGAGAATGTAAGGATGATGCGGAAACGACGCCAGGGCATGATCCACCATGGCGGCCCAGTCGTGCTGCGAGACGTCCTGCGCGATGGTTACCCCGCGGCTGCCCCAGGCAAGTTCCGAAAAACCGCTGATTTTGCAGACAAATTCGCGTTGTTTCTGACTCAGGGTTTTAAGTTCGTCCCAATTTTGCAGATCGAGCCCGGGCAATGCGGCGAAGTGGGGCAGGGGAGTCGGATCGAGAATCCATGTGTAGGGAATCACTTCCTGCAGCTTAAGGAAATGGCGTTCGCTCAGTTCGCGCCGCCAGAATTCGCGGAGGGGGCGCAACCAAAAGAGGGCGAACCATAATTTTTCTTCGAGGAAAGGCTTGGGTGGCGGCGTGAGCTGGAGCGTTTCCTCCCTTTCCAGCAAGGTGCGCGCTCCCGGCAGGTTGGGGAGATCGAATAATTCAAAAAAACGATAATAAGCGGGGTGTTGTCCGGGATTTTCGGCATGACCCACGCTCCATTTGCCTGGAGAGGTTTCGTTTAGCTTGCGGACAAGCCAGGTCATCTCAGGCCGATAGCTGGCAGCTTCTTCCGAGACGAGGATTTCTCCGCCCTCGGGTAAAAGGGCGCGAAACCCTTCGATCATTCCGGTTGCGCCGCCGAGAATTGGATGTCCGGCAGCGGCGTAAGTCTCGTTCAACCAACCGGTGAGACCGATTCCGCCGGGGACGGTATCCAGTTCGGAAATGGTCCAGCCATTTTCGGTGAGGAGAATGTCGGGGCGAATAACTGGCGGCAAAGCATTGCGCCAGGCGCGGCGGCGGGAGATTGCGAGAAGCTCGGGAGGCTTGCCACGGTCCAGATAATCAGCGATCCAGCCGGGTTGTTTGCCTTGCAGGCTCTGCCGATAAAGGAGATTGGCGGCTTGATTAAAGAGGGCGAGGCGATGGCCGAGTTTTGGGAGTTCCGCGAGATCGTGCGCAGATAACGGGAAGGGTTCGGGCGAGGCCAGCCATTCCTTGCCGGCAAAAAGACCTTCGGGCGGCGCGGCTGCCTGGATTTGCGCGAGAGTGGCCATTTTTCGTCAGGATTAGGCCAGAAGTTTCAGTGCCAGACGCAAATAATCTTCCGAGACTGCTTCTGGGCTAAGCTGTTTCGCGGCGGCCTGGACGGCTTTTTGAGCTTCACTTTGTTTATAGCCCAGGGAGATCAAGGCGAGGATGGCGTCGTTGACCCGTTGATCGGAGCGTTCGGCAGGAGTGCCGGTCTGGGAAGCTTCCCAAGTGGCCGCGACACCCACTTTATCCTTCAGTTCGAGAACGATACGTTCGGCGGTTTTTTTGCCAATGCCGCTAATGCGCGAAATGGCGGCGATGTCGGAGCGAACCACAGCTTGTTGAAAATCGGCAATGCTCATGCCGCTCAGCACGGAAAGTCCGATTTTTGGCCCCACACCCGAGACGTGGTTGATCAGCAGACGGAAAAGATCGCGCTCGCCGCTCGTCAGAAAGCCGTAAAGAATGTGGGCATCTTCGCGAACGATGAGTTGTGTAAGGAGATGCACCTGGGCACCCACCGGCGGGAGCTTGTCGAAGGTGGAAAACGGGATTAACGCCAGATAACCCACGCCGGCAACATTAACCGTCACCTGGGTGGGCAGGGCATCGGTCAGTTTTCCTTCAATAAAAGTGATCATTGTAATTCGAGAGTGCGGATGAGAAATCTTTCTAGAAATTGTGCATCCAGACTACGTCAGAAAGCGGAAAAACAGTTTCAATGTCGAGCCAAACTCCAATCGCGCTGCAAAAAAAGCGATTTTCGCCAATTTTTCGCTGGCAAACCACTCTCAAACAGTGTTTTGTTCACTTGATTGCGTTGCTTAAACGTAACTTGCATCTTCTCCTTTACCCTTTAAGACTCCACTGTCAGTATCGATTGTCCTATGAACAAAAAAATCTCATCCTCATTACTCCTGGTCAGCGCTTTTGCTGCCTCAATAACAACTGCTGTTGCTGAAACCAATTCTTTTAACGCCTCTCCAATCGTCTCCGGCGGATCAGGTTACAGCGAATTTGTGGCGTCCGAAAATCCCGGTTCGGGAAATTTCGAGCGTCGCCCAGTTCGCTTCACCTTCTCTGTCAACCAAGGTTTCGACGATAATGTTTTCACATCGAATATCGACAAAGAAGAGAGCTTTTTCACCAGTGCCTCAATTAATGCATTGCTTAGCTTGAGCAATGGCCGCACGTCTCTCGAAGGCGGCATCAGCCTCGGCGGTATTTATTATTGGGACCGCGAAGGCGACGAATTCGATCCCGATATCGTTTGGTCGCTTGATTTGGGGCATGTTTTCAGCCCCAAGCTTCGCCTCGATATTAGCTCCAGTTTCTCTTATCAGTCCAATCCCGACTTCGCTGCCGGCGGAATTCGCACCCAGCGCAGTGGCAATTACGTCAATGCCAATGTTGGCTTTAACCTGACCCAGACTTTCACCCGCCGTTTCAGCGCAGTTTACAGTTATTCCGTGGGTGGCGTGTATTATGATGACAGCTTGATCGGAGATTCCGATAACCGTTTGGACCAAACCCTCGGCCTGCAATTGCGTTTCCTCATCCAGCCCACCATCTCGCTGGTTGGCGAATATCGTTTCGGCTTTATCACGTACGATTCCGCGAATCGAGATTCCATTTCCCATTATTTTCTCGGCGGAGCCGACTTCACGATCAATCGCCGCCTTACCGCCAGTCTCCGTGCTGGTGTGCAATTGCGCGATTCCGACGACACTGGCGAAGATACCTCACCCTTCGTGGAAAGCACCCTGGCTTATAAATTTGGAGATCGTTCCTCAGTCAGTTGGGTAAATCGTTATGGATTTGAAGAATCCGACTTTGGATTTGGCACCACTCGCCAGACCTACCGCACTGGTTTGTCTGTTTCCCATCAAATAACCTCCCGCATAGCCGGTAATCTGGGTGCCTATTTCACCGACAGCACTTACGATGGTCTTAATTCCGACGACGAGCAAACTCTCGATGTCACCGTGGGTGCCACTTACTCGTTGAATCGTTTGCTTTCCTTCCAAGTGGGCTACACTTATACCGAAGTCTTTGCCGAAAGCGCTTTGCGCGAATACGACCGTAATCGTGTCTTTGCAGGTGTAACTTTCTCATTCTAAACAACTTATAAAAACCCCTCCGACCTTTGGGTTGGAGGGGTTTTATTTTCTCGCCCCATCCCAAAACCAGTTTATGTCAGAAAACAGCGAAATTAAACTTCACTTCCTCGACTACTGGAGGGTCATTCGTGTCCGGTCAGGAATCGTTTTCCTGGCCTTTCTTTTGGTCGTTATCACGGCTTCCGTTACGACTTATTTCATGCCGAAGCAGTATCAATCGGCAGTCATGATGGAAATTCAGCCCGATACAGCAAATATGGCGGTGTTCCGTCCCGGCGACCCTACTGCCTACAACGCTTCCGATCCAAAATTTATTGCCACCCAATTCCAGATTATTCAACAAAAAGAAATTTTGTATTCGGTAGTCGATGAAATGGATTTAGCCAAAAATTGGTATCCCAACGACCCTGTTCCACGGGAACAGCTTTTTTTTCGCCTCCGCGGCATGTTGAACATGCAGGAAGTGCGTAATACCAGCCTTATTCAAATCGTTGTTTCCAGCGGCAACCCCCGCGAAGCGGCCGATATCGCCAACAAAATAGCGGAGGTTTATCAACGACGCCGCGTGGATGAACTGAACACGATCACCATCAAGTCACTCGCAAAACTGCAGGACGAAGTGGACAAACAACAACAAAAGGCAGACGACGCCTACGTAGCGATGACCCGTTTGAGGAGTGAAAACAATATTGTGGACACTGCGCCCGACTCCATGGCGGATCCGACTACGATTGAAATTAGCACCGTTCAAGCGGTATCGACGGATGTTACCACAACGCAGAAAGAAGTGGCCACTCTCAAAAACTTGATCAACGGCATCGACACACTCAATGATGATGATCTTATGCGGGGGTTGGCTCAGTTGAACATTCCCGATTCCATCGTTACACAACGTTTGCAGAGTAATCAGGCGGCCATTGCCGAGAAAGAGCGCCTTTTAAGTTCTGGCCTTGGACGCAAACATCCGGAAATTCTTGCCTTGGATTCCCAGATGGCCGTTTTCAACGATCAGATTCGCAAACAACTCTCCAGTATCCGTGGCACGTTGGTGGCCAATATGCGCATCGCCGAAGGTAATCTGGAATCTTCTCAAAAAGCATTGCAAGGCAGCAAGGACAACGTCGAATCCAATAAAGTCAAAATGGGCGAGTATGCCGAAGCCAAATACAGATATATTAACGCCCGCGAACTTCTTAAAGCCGCTTCCAATAAATTACAGACTGAAACCATCGAAAAAGGCATGCCACGCAACCCTGCCCGCATTTGGGCCACTGCGGAACCCGCCACCGCTCCCAGCAAGCCCAATGTTCCTCTAAATATCGCATTGGGCGTCCTGGTCGGAATCGTTGTCGGCGTCGGCTTGGCTTTCTTTATAGAATACCTCGACACCAGCGTGAAAACTTTGGACGACATCGAAAGTTATCTGGGATTACCCGTCCTGGCTGTGATTCCGAAAAACATCAAATTACTTCATCGAGAATCCAGCGACACAGCCGATGCCGAGGCTTACCGCATTTTACGAACTAATATCGAATTCAACCGTAAAAGCGCCGAATTTAACTCCATTACATTCGTCAGTGGCGGCCCAGGCGAAGGCAAATCCACCACTCTGGCGAATCTGGCCGTAACCTGTGCCCAAGGCGGATACAATGTTTTGATCGTGGATGCCGATTTACGCCGCCCGACTCAGCACAACATTTTCACCTGCAGTAACGCAGTTGGGCTCAGCAATTATCTCACCACCGATTTGCAATTGGAGGATGTCATTTTACCAACCACTATTGAAAACCTCAGTATTATGCCCTCCGGCATTTTACCTTCGGATGCTGTCGGTATTTTAAACTCCCAACGCATGTCCGATATGATCGCTGACGTTAAAAGCCGTTACGATATTGTTTTGTTTGATGCTCCGCCGATTCTCGGGGTCAGTGACGCCTCCGTTCTGGCTAGTGAAGTCGATCTCACCGTTATTGTGGTCCAGCACCGCCGCTTCCCACGCTCGATGCTCCTGCGGGTAAAACAAGCTGCGGTCAATGTCGGTGGAAACATCCTCGGTGTGGTTCTTAATAACGTCGATGTGCGTCACGATCAGGGCTATCAATATTACACCAGTTACAACGACTATTATTCCACGGCTACCAAGCCGAAAAAATCCAAAACCCCTTCTCTTGCCGCCGCTTCCACCAACAGTAATAAAACCGACGGAGAAGAATATTAATCAAAATGAAAAAGTTTCTCATTACCATTCTGTCAGTAATTCCATTTGTTGGCGCACTTATCGCCCAGGACGCAGCACTTCGTCCAGGCGACACCCTCGAACTCCGTCTCGGAGGCGTGCCCTCAGCCGATATCGGTCAAATCACCGGTTCGTATGTCGTTGACAACGATGGTTTTGTGAATCTTACCCACATCAATAAAATCTCTGTCGGTGGAAAAACTGCCGCCGCTGCCGCCGACGTCATCGAATCTGCCTACAAAAATGCCGAGGTATTCACCAATCCCACGATCACCATCTCCACCCAGGGTTCTGGTCGGTTCGTGAACGTTGGTGGAGAAGTTCGCTCTCCTTCGCGAGTAGTTTTTACTCCGGATCTTACCCTCATGTCGGCCATTAATGCTGTTGGCGGGCCTACCGAATTTGCCAATCGTAAAAAAGTGCGTCTCATTCGCGGCAAGGAAGTCATGATTGTGGATACGACAAAAATCCTCTCCGACCCGTCGCTCGACATGGCGGTGAAACCTGGCGATCAAATTTTCATCGAACAATCCTGGTTCTGATCCTTCGTTTGCGTAAGGTATTTAACCATGCGCTCCCTCGCACAAGTGAAACAGGTTAGGTTTGATCGAAGAACGCTATAATAAATAAAAGATGTGGGTGGCTTTTTATTCCACCCGGATCACATCCCGGTGACGCCAAAGATAGCTCACACCTGAATACAGCGTCAGCCCCACCGCCGCGCTTAGGCAGAAGATTTCTCCTCCGCGCACCCACATTTCCACCGATTGCTTTTGGAAAAGTGCCGGGAACCATTCTCTGGCCGCAAATCCCAGGAGGAAAAAAATAATCGTCGCAATTTGCCAGCCTGTCTTGTGTTTGCCGATGGACTCCGCTGCCAGCACCTTACCTTGGTTACTCGCCAATAATCGCAAGCCCGTGATCACAAATTCCCGGCTGATAATTACCACTGCCACCCAGGCAGGAATCGCGCCGAGCGGGATGAGACAAATAAAGGCCGCCGCCGTCATGATTTTATCCACCAATGGATCCATCAAGGCTCCAAACGGTGTCTGCATGGAAAATTTTCGCGCCACCCAGCCATCCAAATAATCTGTAATGCTCGCCACGATAAATAAAAGCAATGCTGCGGTGCGTGCATAAGGCCAATCCGCAATCATCGCGACCACGAACCCAATCGTGAGAAAAAAACGCGCTACCGTGAGTCGATTGGCCCAATTCATAAACCCTATGCAAAAGCAGCCCGCCCCTGCTGGCAAACCAAATAGATAAATCCACGACTTTTCTCAAAACACATTTGCCAGAGACGGAGATAAGTCGTTACCTTTGTCTCCTCATTCCCAACTCAATCTTTCGCCTCAAACCTACATAAAAAATTATGACTCAGTGTGATATCGGACTTATCGGACTCGCCGTGATGGGCGAAAATCTCGTGCTTAACATGGAAAGCCGTGGGTTCCACGTCGCTGTTTTCAATCGCACCACCTCTGTGGTCGAAGCCTTCGAAGCCGGACGCGGCAAAGGCAAAAATTTCGTCTTTGCCAAAACCCTCGAAGACTTCGTCGCCGCCCTAGCCCGACCACGTAAAGCCCAGATCATGGTCAAAGCCGGTGCTCCCGTCGATGCCGTCATCGAACAACTCATCCCCCTTCTCGAGCCTGGCGACATCATAATCGACGGTGGCAACTCCCTCTGGACCGATACTCAACGTCGCGAAAAATATCTCAAGGAAAAAGAAATCCATTTCTTCGGTGTTGGAGTCTCCGGAGGCGAGGAAGGTGCCCTCAAAGGCCCCTCCATCATGCCCGGCGGTTCCAAGGAAGGATGGGAGGCTCTTGCCCCGATCTACACCAAGATCGCCGCCATTGTTGAAGGGGAACCCTGCTGCCGGCACATGGGGCCGGATGGTGCCGGGCACTACGTAAAAATGGTCCACAACGGCATCGAATACGGCGACATGCAGCTCATCTGCGAAGCCTACGCCATCCTTAAAACCACGATCAACCCTTCCGCCGACGAATTTCATCAAATCTTCCACGAATGGAACCAAGGCGAACTCGATAGCTTTCTGATCGATATTACCGCCAAAATTTTCACCAAAAAAGATCCTCTCACCGGCATCCCCATCGTCGATCTGATTCTCGATAAAGCCGGACAAAAAGGCACCGGCAAATGGACCGTCGGCCACGCCACCGAGATGGGCGTGCCCCTCAGCGTGATCGGAAGTGCCGTCGAAGCCCGCATCCTCAGCTCGCTTAAAGACGAACGCGTCGCCGCCAGCACCCAGCTTCCCGGTCCGACAACTGCCCCTTTCACCGGGGATCGTGCCGCACTCATCGATGCCGTGCGCGACGCGCTTTACGCCTCAAAAATCATGAGCTATGCCCAGGGCATGGTGCAACTCGGAGCCGCCAGCAAACTTTACGATTGGAATCTCAATTTCAAAGACATCGCCAGCATCTGGCGTGGCGGTTGCATTATTCGCGCACGTTTCCTCAATCGCATCACCGAGGCTTACGAAATAAATCCCGGCCTAAAAAATCTCATCCTCGATCCATTCTTTACCGAAGTCGTTACCCGCACTCAGGCCAACTGGCGTGTTGCTGTCCGCACCGCCATCGAATACGGCGTGGCCACCCCAGCCTTTAGTGCCGCTCTCGCCTATTACGACAGCTATCGTCAGGCTCGCCTCCCGGCCAATCTGCTCCAGGCCCAGCGCGATTACTTCGGTGCCCACACTTATGAGCGTGTCGATAAGCCCGCTGGCGAATTTTTCCACACCGAGTGGTTTGACTAGTTTCAACCATGACTCTCCCCGCCATCGTCGAGCATCTCGATGCGATCCTGCGAACCGCCGAGATCTCCGACTGGCCATTCGCACTCAACGGGTTGCAATTGGAGAATGACGGCACCGTTTCCCGAATCGGAGCCGCAGTGGACGCCACCCTGCCCGTCATAGAAAAAGCGGTCTTCCGTGGTGTCGATCTGCTTCTTGTCCATCACGGTCTTTTTTGGGGAGGTGTGCAACCTTACCGCGGTGCCCATCGTCAAAAACTCAAGCTCGGCCTGGAGAACAACCTTGCCATTTATAGCTCTCATCTTCCCCTCGACCTCCATCCCGAGGTCGGCAATAATGCCCAACTTGCCCGCCGCCTCGGACTCACCAATTTGACGCCGTTTTTTCCCGAAAAAGGCGCTCTCATCGGGCTTCGAGGCGAACTCAACCTGCCGCGCCAGGAACTTGCCGCCCGATTGGAAACCATTCTCGGCCACCCCCCGCATCTGGCCCCAGGCGGACCGGAACAAATCCGTTTTGTCGGAATCGTCACCGGTGGAGCCGGAGCCGAGGTCGCCCGGGTAGCGGCTGACGGCATAGATACCTTCATCACCGGTGAAGGTCCCCACCACAGTTATGGATTGGCGGAGGAATTGGGCATCAATCTTTTTTATGGCGGCCACTATGCCACGGAAACTTTCGGTGTAGTCGCCCTGGCCTCACATTTGGCAGATCGATTCGGTTTACCCTGGCAATGGATCGATCATCCCTCGGGTTTGTAGCCAGAAAAAATGGAGCGAAAGCATTTTGCCCACGATTCATTTTCTTTCCCCGTTGATTTACAGCCGTTCTCCTAAATAATGAGTAGAAAATGGTCAGATCATGTTCCGGGTTGGGTGGCCATCCTGCCCGATTCTTCCCAAAAGTGTCCCGCAAGATGCGAAACATGGCAGCCATGATAGACGCCCACCCCGTGATTTTACCGGTTAGTTTTTGGAATGGATCTAATCGACGGTGATCCGGCGTAGTTTCACCGATTCGGCAATCGGCAGGCGCAGGAGCAACACCCCTTCGCGAAGTTCCGCCTGGATGCGGTTGGTATCGATTTTTGGGCTCATTTCAAAGACCCGTCGATAATCATGCCGGGGGATTTCCTGATGCAAATACTCGCCAGACACATCGAAGACCTTGCGGCGTCCGATGAGGGTGAGTAATTGATTTTCCACTGTGATTTCGACGCCGTCGGTGGCGACGCCGGGTAGATCGAGGTGGACTTCGGTCCAGTCGCTCCCACCCAGGATATCCGCGCGGGGTGTAAGATATGTTGGGCGTTCTGTGGATGCCGTGTCGTTGTTGGTAGCTGAGGTCTGGCTCATGTTTTTAATTGGGTTATTGGACGTTTACAGCGATTTTCTTGGGTTTGGCTTCCTCGGCCTTGGGCAGGGTGACGGTGAGAACTCCATCTTGGTATTGGGCCACGACTTTTGACGTGTCCACAGCGATGGGCAGTTGAATGGTGCGTCGAAATTTCCCAAAAACCCTCTCGTTGCGATTGGGTTCGGCTTCTTTGCGTTCCGTTCCGTTCTCACGTTTGCCGCTTACGGTCAGGATGTTGTCTAGCAGTGACAAATCGATGTCTTCTTTTTTGACGCCGGGTAATTCCACGATTAGCTGGAATTCGTTGTCATCCTGCACCAGATCGAGGGCGGGAGTCCATGCTCCGAAAAGATCCTGCGATACCTGGCCGAGGTTGTTCTCAAACAGACGATTCATTTCACCACGCAAAGAGTTAAGAGGGTCAAAAGGCGACCGCCGACGGAGATAAGGATTACGATAGTGAATAATGCGCATAGTTTTTAGTGGATTTGATGGTTTATAATTCCGAACGATTCGAAAGTTGACAATTATTAAGCGTAATTTATGCCAGAAAAATTCCTCATTTATGCGCGGTGTAAATACCTGTGCATCAGTGACTTAAAAGAAAAGCTGATACCAGCGCATAAAAAATTAAAGCGTCAATATGGCCCACCGTATAATGCCTCGTTCAGGGTAAGCGTCATAATGGCTCAGAGCCATTTTTAAGGAATGAATTTTTTGGAATCAAAGTTGCTTAAGACTAATTTGATTTTCTATGAACGGACAACCTGCTATCTTAACTCGACGATTAAAAGTGGATACTCCTCTCATTATAGATTGCCCAGCCTGCCAAAAAAGCGTGGCAGCAATAGAATCCATGGTTGGCCAAACCGTGGAATGCCCTTTTTGTGCTCATCACTTTAAAGTCCAACGAGCAAAAACCACGGTGCTCATTCCTCAGGTTGCAATTCGCACAACCACCAAAGATCCCGCCAAAGATCCCGCTTTAATTCAAGCCGAAATGGCCAATTATGAACGTCAACTTCGCGAAAATACGACCCAGATCACCGAGCTTCGCGGCCACGTTAGCCGATTGAACATGGATTTGCATCGCCACGAATTGCGAATGAAAACCCTCTCCGACCGACAAACCGAACTCAATACACAGATCGCCGCTGCCAAAGCCTCCCTCGAAGCTTAAAACGTCTTATTTTTCTCTTGGCTTGCCCGATTTAGTTTCGCCACTTTGAAGCAAAGGCAGGGTGACCAAAAACTCGGCTCCCTCGTTTTTTTTGCTCACCACTTCGACCTGACCACCATGGGCTTGGACGACGTGTTTGACAATCGATAATCCCAGCCCCGTGCCGCCCACATCGCGCGAGCGCGCTTCATCCACTCGATAAAAACGCTCGAAAATATGCGGTTGATCCTTGCTCGCAATCCCCGGGCCATCGTCCCGCACACTGATGCATACCTCCTCCTCGCTGACTTCTCCACTCACCTTGATCGGACGATCCCCTTTACGTCCGTGCTTGATTGCGTTGTCTAACAAATTGAAAAATACCTGGTCCATCCGGCGGACATCGGCTTCCACAAGTGGAAAATTTTTAGGGAAACTGAGCTTTACCTCCAGGTCCTTGGCCTGGAGCTTAGGTTCCAATTGCTCCATTACCCTTTGCACCGAGCAGCGCAGGTCGGTTTCCGAAAAATCGAGCGGCGCCCGCTGCGATTCCAGCATCGATATGGTTAGTAAATCTTCTACTAACAAATGCAAGCGTTCGGTATGTTTGTGCATCACCCGTAAAAACTTTCGACCGGCCTGCACATCCTGAAAATCGTCCTCCAACATCGTCTCGATGTAACCGCTGATGATCGACAGCGGCGTGCGCAATTCGTGCGAAACGTTCGCGACAAAATCTTTCCGCATTCCTTCGAGCACTTTTACCCGGGTTAGATCGTGAAAAACCGCCAGCGCTCCCACAATCGTTCCGTCGCGCCCCACCATCCCGATACTCGTAACCTCCAGGGTCTTGGCCACCAAATGACTGTTTTCCGTCACATCCACCACATACTCGGTCGTCTGTGGTTCTGGTGTGGTAAAACTTAATTCAATCGCCCGATGCAACACGTGATTGCGAAACAACTCCAGCAAAGTGCGGTTGATCGGAGATAACCCGGCCGGGAGCAAACGATAAATCGCGTCGTTGGCCAGCCGGATGCGTTTTTGATTGTCCAGGATCACCACCCCCTCGTGCATACTGCTGAGAATCGTGCGCAGATTGAATCCCTCGTCCTCCGCCCGCTGATGTGTGGCCGAGTTTTTGTCCACCAATTTATCGGCCAGATGCCCGATGGTTTCCACGAGAGAAGCCTGGTTCCCGTCAGCAGAGGCTCCCGCACTTTCCTCCAACTTGCCCCGCAATTTGCGCAACGGAAAATAATAAAAAGCCAGAAACCAGATAATTCCTGCCACTAACAAAATGACTGGGAGATAGGAGGACACGGCAGGCAATCTCCTAGCGTAATGGACGGGCCACCAGGATCCCGGTGTGCGATTTGAAATGATGCAGGTAATCCGTCAATCGTTGATCGACCAATACCTTGCCATGGTTCCGCGGTGCCGATGCATGCATGAAACGCAGGACACCGTTTTTATCCCGCAAAGCCAGGCCCACATGGGTGGTGGCCACACCCTCGCCATCGCGCGAGGTGATGCCGATTATGTCTCCATTGCGAAGATATTTTTCGATCTTTGCCACCTTTTCTTTTGGAACGTGTTGCATCCCGGTGCGCGAGATGCGGCGTTCCTCGCGAGCCAGCAGGGGACGCAGCTCGGGATTTTTTACGAGATAACGATAGCTTTTCCAGCCGACCGTCATCTCGCGCGCCATGTGTTTTACTTTCACCCCTCCTAACTTGCCGGTGAGATCGGCCACCAGACCGCGTTTCGTATTATCCCAGAGCCAGTCTTCCAGATAATGAAGCCGCGAAAGATAGGTGCCATCGCAAATTCCACCGCGATAACGGTCCAGCTCGATAAAATGCAACATGCGGCGCGGAGTCCAGTTCTCCCGCGGTTCCTCAATCATGCGGGCAAAAGCCAGCGCCACCTCAAAAAAAGTCCAACAATCCAACCCCTCCAGATTCACCGAGGGTGCTTCGATATGATCATCGATTTCCAAGGTAAATCCCTCGTAAGGCGTTCCCACCAGGGCCAGACCCACCGTGGCGGTGCGTTCGCCAATGGGCAGACGCGCCCAATTTCCTGCCACGGCCTCAGAAATGAGCCTCTCAAAAACGGGTTCCCCTATAAAAACTGTGCGGAAAGGCAGCGTCGCCGCCTCTGTTTTTTGCAGGGCGAAAGGCAGTAGAAATAAAAGCGCGAGAAGAAAGAGGCGACGGTTCATGCCCAGGATAGTGCCTCAAAGTGGTGACCGCGTAAAATCAACCTTTCAAAAAAGATTGCTTTGAAGATAGCCTCTGAATGAAAAATCATTACTGACCCATCACCGCAAGGGGTGATTAAAAGTGGCGAAAACATTCCTGCCACGGGAGCAGCAGGTTAGGGAACAGGAGGACGGCTTCATTGCCAGCGGTTACGGGTTTCTTTCGCTTTTACAGACAATATGTTGCTCTCCCAGAGAGCATTTGTGAAGAGCCAAAAAATATGATATATCCATATATCATGAACACCGTCACTACCGCAGATTTGCGCAATCACTTCAGGCGAGTTTCATCTTGGCTGGATAATGGGGAATCTGTGGAGATCCTTAAACGTGGGAAGCCCTACGCAACTCTCTTGCCTATTGCGAAGGCTACCCCGTCCCGCCCTCCCCAAATTGATTTTGCAGCCCAGCGGCAGGCCATTTGGAAAGGACGACGATTTACTGCGCAAGAGGTGGCAGAAATGCGAGCCGCTGAACTGGAGGGTGAAGAGTAAGATGCGTTGTTTCACCGACACCTCGTTTCTCTGCGCCCTCTACCGTGAGCAGGACAATACGGAGCGGGCTGATACTTTTATAAAAGAAAACAGGGTCGAGATAATCGTGTCGTCGCAAGTCCTGTGGGAGTTCCGGCAGTCCGCGAGATTTCAGGTCTTCCGCCATCGGTTCGATAAGACGAAGGGGTTTTCAAAACTGGAAGCCGAGCGGATGATTAAAATGCTGGCTGCCAATGTCAAAGCAGGAGGCTTGAAATTGGCGACGGTGTCGTGGCCAGATGTCCACAGCATTGCGGAAACGCTGTCCGCCAATCATACCATGAAAGGAGGCCATCGGCCCATGGATATCATTCATCTCTCAACGGCGAAGCATCTAGGCTTGAAATATTTCCTGACCTTCGACGGGAATCAGAAGAAACTTGCTGAGGCGGAAGGACTGGTGGTCCAGGTTTAATGCAGCATTTTCTTCGGCTCCGATTGTTCTAGCTTGTGTTGCTGGGGTTGGTTGCGGTTGCGAAGGGGGAGTATAGCCGCGATTCGAATGTATGCTCCCGCTCATCTCGCTTTTCGGGCTGCCTGCTGTTCTCCCCGAGCC
>JBBRFA010000048.1:0-23762 GCA_038225185.1 Chthoniobacterales bacterium | reverse complement strand
AAGCCCAGAATATCGAATGCAGCCAGATTTTTAAGTTTTTGCTGCAAAGCACCCATAACTGATAAAAACCAACCATGGAAAAATCGGGGCGAGAGGATTCGAACCTCCGACCTCCTGGTCCCAAACCAGGCGCTCTACCAAGCTAAGCTACGCCCCGAATTGATCCTCAAAAAAAATAAACATTTGAGCAAAATAGCCCTTTCGATTACTTCCTGAGAAGGATCAATATGCCTCGCCCGTCGTGCTTGGCAAGCAAAATACCGGATCGAACTCAAATAGAGGGTAATTAAAATTTTAGCCTCGTGGAAAAGTATTTTTCTCTGTGGTCAAACCCTCGATTTTCGGAAATCATCCCCCACGTCATGCAACAAGATCTGTCGAAAATCCTCATCCATACCACCACGATTTTTGCCCGATTGGATGAACTCGCCACCGAAATCACCGAATTTTACAAGGGACAGGAACTCACCGTTCTCTGTCTCATGAGCGGCAGTCTGATGTTCGGCGCTGATCTTTTACGACGTATTCCGCTGCCTCTGCGCATTATTTGTCTCAGCGTTTCTTCCTATCATGGAGGCACTTCCACCACCGGGCAGGTCACATTTCATCAAGCCTTGCCCGATCTCGACGGTCGCCATGTTCTGATCATCGACGATATTTTGGATACTGGACTCACTCTGACCACGCTGCGGGAAAAACTTTTCGCCGAATGCAAACCTCTCAGCACGAAAGTCTGCGTGCTCTTGCGCAAGGATATCGGACGCGAACGATCCACCGACGCCGAATACGTGGGGTTCGATATCGCCAACGAATTCGTGGTTGGCTATGGTCTGGATTTTCAGGAAAAATACCGCAATCTTCCCTTCATCGGCGTGCTGCGTGGTGAAGTCGCTGCCCTTTAAATTCATCAGGCATCTGCCAAAGGGTTTTTATCAACCCCTCTTGGAAGCAAGCAACTCCGCGTAAAAATCCCGCGTCTGGGACGCGATGGATTGCCAACTGAATTTCTCCATCGCACGCACACGCCCGGCGGCTGCAAAGCGTGCTCTTTTTTCAGGGTCGCGCATCAATTCATTGATACTCCCAGCCAGATCACGGGCAAATTGATCGGGATTCACCGGTTCAAACGGGCTGGTGGCCATCTGCACCAACGGCACCAAATAGCCTGTTTTATCATGGACGACGACCTCTTTGATGCCACCCACCGCGCTCGCCACCACCGGTGTTTCGCACGCCATGGCCTCCAGATTGATGATGCCAAATGGCTCGTAAATCGATGGACAACAAAAAACTGCCGCCTCCGAATACAAATGGATTGCCTCCTCTTTCGTCACCATTTGTTGAATCCAATGGATATCCGGTCGCAAAGCTTGGGCTGCATCCACCGCATTTTGCATTTCCTGCGCGATCTCGGGCGTATCCGGTGCGCCAGCGCATAAAACGACTTGAAAACCGGGATCAAAGTAACGGATCGCATTCACAAGGTGGACGATGCCTTTCTGACGGGCAATACGCCCTAAAAACAGTAAAAAAGGGCGAGCCGGATCGATGCCATATTTTTCGAGAGTGGGGGTGGCGTTCGATTTTTGGTATTCCGTCGGGTCGATTCCGTTGTAAATGACGCGAATCTTGGATTCATCGACGTCGAATAGCTGTAAAACGTCCCGCTTGGTTTCCTCCGAAACGGCAATGATGCCGTCCGCCAACTCGATGGCCGTTTTTTCCAGCCACACCGTAAAGTCGTAGCCGTTTCCCAGTTGTTCGCGTTTCCAGGGTCGCAAAGGCTCCAGGGAATGGACGGTCACCACCAACGGGATACCGTAACAAAGTTTGGCCAAAATACCGCCGAAATGACTATACCAAGTGTGGCAATGAACCACGTCGGCATCGATCGCAGTGGTATTGAAATCTGTGCTGCGACGAAGTGCGCCAAAAACCGATTTAAGCTTCTCCGGGGAGGTAAAATGGGCGGCATCCAGGTCAAACCCGCGCACTGTCAAAGCTGGGTCATCAGAGTGCTGGGTGCCAAAACAACGCACCTCAACGGACAGAAGTTTTGCCAGCTCGCGGCTGAGATAATCCACATGAACGCCAGCGCCGCCATAGATATTGGGAGGAAATTCATTCGTCAGGAGTAGAGCTTTCATAACTGAAGTGAAAAATATGCCGCAACCAGGAAGCGCCTGACAAGCCCCAAGAACGGAAACATAAACGCCAGATCCATCATAAGACAATACAAAGCCACCCTGTTTCTGTTTTATATTACAAACATTGTCTGATGTTATAGATATGTGCATGGAATCCAGGGATTTATCGCTTTGTGAATAAGTTGGGAACGAATTTCGATCATCCCAACTCCCGGCACGTTTGTTACGGCGTGGGGCCTTCGGCTGGTGATGTTGGATCGCTGACTGGCAGTTTGCCCAAGCGAGTTTCCAGCTCGACGATGCGCTTTTTTAAAGCTTCATTTTCGGCAAGGAGCTTCTCCATTTGTTCCAGAATAGCCTCTACTTTTACGGCCTCATCTGCTGGCCGCAAAACCTCTTCAGTGGTATCGAAACGTAATTGTTGCTGGGAAATGGGCTGAAGAGCCTCAGGCACAAGGGTGCGTGTCCCCTTTTCGGTCTCGACCGAAATCGAGGTTGCAGAGCGAGCCGAAATGGTGCCCCGGACAACGGTGCCATCCTTCAAATAAAGCGTTACAGGGCCGGCCTGAAGCGAGCCTGATAAGACTGCAAACGTAAGAATGGAGTGAAAAAGTGGACGCAAAGTGCGAAAAGCCATGGATTTAGTTGAGTTTTACGGCTTGCCGGTATTCCTTCAACCGAAAATGCGGACCTTTCCACAAAAACTCCTTTTTATTCTGCGCAACACAGGTTGCGTCTGGCTGTTTTTGGCCTTGCTAATGCCGGTGCAGGCTACGACTTGGGAAATTGTCACTTTGCATGGTCGCCAATACATTCCACTCCGAAATTTAAAAACTTTTTATAAACTTGAGATGGGGAAAAACCAACTCCCCAGTCAAGTGCGCCTGCGCGGTGCACGTGGAGTGATTGATTTTCGCGCCAACAGCCGGGAGTGCGCCATCAATGGGGTGCGAATCTGGTTATCTTTCCCAGCTTTATCCACGGATCGCGGCTGGATGATTTCCAGAATGGATGTGGCAAAAACCATCGAACCAGCCATGCGTCCTTCCATTATCAAAGGCTTGAAAAAAGTGGAAACCGTGGTGCTCGATCCCGGTCATGGCGGGCACGACGGTGGAGCGGCAAGTATTTATGGAATGGAAAAAGCCTTTGCTCTCGACATTGCCAAACGCGTTCGTAAACGGTTAATAGATGGGGGGTATAGAGTCGTTCTTACGCGCGATAGAGATTATTTTATTCCGTTGGAGGCTCGTTCCGCCGTGGCCAATGCAATGCCCAATTCCATCTTTGTCAGCATTCATTTCAATGCCTCCCCCAATGGCAGCGAGGCCGCAGGTATAGAAGTATTTAGCATGGCGCCTCGTGGTGCCCCCTCCACCAACGATAATTTCATCACCTGGGCCAGTCTGCGCGAGGATCCAGGGCATCAGCTCGATATGGCAAGTTTTGCCTTGGGGAGATCGATCCATACCGCCATGGTCGGTTATTTACGCACTCAAGATCGCGGTTTGAAGCGTGCGCGATTTGCTGTCATCCGCACCGCGCGAGTGCCCGCAGTGCTCGTGGAATGCGGATTTCTTACCAACCCGCTGGAAGCCAGGCGTATCGCCAGCGGTGGACATCGGGAAAATATCGCCCGCTCCATTGCCGAGGGGATCAATGACTATGCATTGCTTGCCACTTTGCAAAAATCGCCGAAAAACCTCACCGATTACAACCGTGCCCTGGATACCAGCATTACTTTGCGCGAAGATCATGAGGCAGGTGCCACGGATGAAAATCATCAGCCCTTGCAAAAAGGCGATCCCAACGCACCAGCTCCGGGGACTGCCCCCGATGACAATTCGCCGGAATTGCTCCCTTTTTCGCCGCTCGCGCGTGTTGAAGAAACGGAACTTTCGTCCTTGAGGTTGATCGGTGATTTTCTTTATCGGAATTCGCCTCCGCAGCCAGCCGAGGGTGGATTTCGCATGGTTGTTTCCAAAAAAAGCGAATGAAACTTACCTTGCAAGGCGGCAGATTCCGATGGAACTAACTGCCAGCCATGTTTCATCGTCGCTTTAAACGCGCCATTCTTGTTTTTGTCTTTCTTGCTCTTTTGGTCTTGTTGCTTCTTTTTAGCATTTCCCAATTTTTTGCCGGTCGCGAAGCTGAGCGCCGCTTTCTGGAAGAAAAAGCTGCCATTATCGAGCCGGAACCCAATGTCCACACGATTCAAATCGGTTCTCAGGAACAGATCCGCCGTTTTTCGAGCGAAGTTCTTCCCTGGGCCGATACTCTTGTGCCCAGCGAAGTCAACGGCGTCGTGCTCACCGTTAAAATCGAATCCGGCGACGCGGTGCAAAAAGACCAGACGCTCGTCGAACTCGATCCGCGACTCGCTGAAATCGAACTCGCCCTGGCCCGTGCCCGATTCGAGGAAAATCAACGTCTGCTTGCCGAGGCAGAGACCCTTACCCAGCGTAGCGTCGGTTCACGCACCGACCTTGCCGCCGCACGCGCCCGCAGCGAAATCAGCCGCTCCGAGGTCGATCTCGCTGCCGAACGTCTCCGGCGCCACACGATTCGCGCTCCCTTCGCAGGCGTCATCAATCTTCGCCTGGTCGAACCCGGCAGCGCCGTGGCCACCAATCAAGCCATCGCCGAACTCATCGATCGCAGCCGTCTGCGAGTCGTGTTTTTCGTGGGTGAAAACGAACTTTCCTCTTTTCCCGTGGGTAAATCGCTCAACCTTACCATCCCTTCGCTACCCGGAAAAAAATTCCAGCCCCAAGTGCGTTTCGTCGCCGGGGCCGCAGACCGCGACAACCGCCTTTTCCGCATCGAAGCCATCCTCGAAGACACCGTTGAGATTCCCGCCCGCGTCCAAAGTATCGTCGAAAGCGGCGTCCACGCGTATCGCGACCTGCCATTCATCCCCGCCAGTGCCGTTTCCATCATCGGCCGCCAGCCCACCGCCGAAGTAGTCTCCACATCCGATGGCAGTGAGGAAAAAATCACCCGCACCCCACTCGAAATCGGTCCCGAAATCGATGGGCAATATCCCGTTCTCTCCGGCCTGCAAGCCGGTGATCGCATCCTCATTCGCTAACGCCCAATGAACTTCGCCACGTGGAGTGTCAAAAACCGGGTCGCCGTTAATCTTCTGACGCTTACCGTGCTCATCGCCGGTTTTTTTACGGCTGCAAATCGTCTCCAGCTCGATCTTTTCCCCGATGTCTCGACGAATTTCATCACCATCAGCACGCTTGATCTTACCACCAGCCTGCCCGAAGACATCGAACGCACCATTACCATTCCCATCGAAGAAGAACTCGCCAACGTCAAAGGCGTCATCCGCATTCGCTCCACTTCGCAGGATAATTTCTCCAACATCTTCCTCGAAATCGATTCCTCCATCACCGATCTCGACCCCGTCCTCAACGAAACCCGGCAGGCCGTCGATCAAGCCCGGAGCGAACTTCCCCGCACCGCTGAAGATCCCGTCATCGAAAAATTCGACATCCCCTTTCCGCTCGTCACCTTTTCCATTGCCTATCCCGCTGGCACCGATCTGCGCACCGTTCGCAGCCAGCTCGAATCCATCAAACGCAAACTCAAAATCGTCCCCGGCGTCTCCGATATTCTCGTCGATGGCATGGAGGAACGCGAAGTCTGGATCGAAGCCGATCCCTTCCGTTTGCAGGCCGCCGGACTCACCTTTCCCCAGCTTACCCAGCTCATCCAACGCAAAAACATCAATCGCGTCGGCGGTCGTCTCGACGCCTCGGGCGGTCAACGCGTCGTCCGCATTCTCGGCGAGATCGAGAATGCCGCAGATCTCGAAACCCTCCCCATTAAAGCCACCGAGGGCAAGCTGCTCCTTCTGCGCGATGTCGCCACCGTCAAGGAAACCTTCGCCCGGGCCGAACGCATCGGGCGCACCAACCTTAAACGCTCGATCACTTTCACCGTCGTTAAAAAGAAAGGTTCCGACGCCATCGAGACCGTTACCAAAGCCCGCAAAGTCTTCACCGAAAATATCCGCAATCTCCCGCCCGGTTTCGAGTGCCTCATCCTTTCCGACTCCACCAAATTCATCCGCACCCGCGTCGATACCGTGCTCACGAACGGCATTCAGGCTCTCCTTCTGGTCACTTTTCTCCTCGTTCTCCTCGTCAATTGGCGACTCGCCCTCGTGGTCGCTTTCGGCATCCCAGTCTCGTTCGCCGGTTGTTTTCTCGTTCTCGCCGCCACCGGTAATTCCGTCAATCTTCTCACCCTGTTTGCCATGATTATGGCCCTCGGCATGGTCGTCGATGATGCCATCGTGGTAAGCGAAAATGCTTATCGCTATTTGCTCGCCGGTTTATCCCCGGCAGAAGCCGCCATCAAAGGCGTCAGCGAGGTTTTCTGGCCAGTGCTCGGCAGCGTCAGCACCACTGTTGCCGCATTTTTACCCTTGATGTGGGGCGAAGGTCTAATCATTAAATTCCTTGGTGTCGTCCCCATTGTGGTCGTTTCCGCCCTCATTTTCTCTCTTATCCAGGCCTTTTTGGTTCTGCCCAGTCACCTGGCCGATTTCGTTCGCCCCACCCGCGATCCCGCTCTTATTCGGGAAAAATTGACCGAATCACTGCCTTGGTGGCGACGTTGGTTGACTCAGATCGAGATCAGCTATTCCGAACTCCGGGAATTCGTCGAAAAAATCCTCTCAGCCATCATCAGCATCTACCTGCATTTGCTCACGATCTGCCTGCGCTGGCGTTATTGGACCCTCCTTACCTTCGTCGGAATGCTGGTCGCCGTGGGAATCGCCGTGAGCGTGGGCGTGGTCAAATTCAAACTTTTCGCCACCGATTTTGCCGATCAGATCTTTGTAAAACTCGAGCTGCCCGCCGACTCCACTCTCGCCGAGACCGAGCAAGCCTTGCAACAAGTTGAAAAACGGATTCACACCACCCTCCCCGCCGACGATCTCACCGCCCTCGTCAGCCGGATCGGTGCCCAACTCGATGCCACCGATCAATTTCTTGAATTTGGGAGCAACCTGGCCATGATCACCGTCGATGTGGACGAACAAAATTCCGCTTCCCGCAAAGCCTCGGTCATCGAAGGCGATCTGCGGAAAATTCTCGCCGAATTCCCCGGTTTCACCCGCGCCACCGCCCGGGCCGAATCTGGCGGCCCGCCCGTCGGTAAAGCTGTCAACGCCGAAATCCAGGGCCCCGATTTCGACACCATGCGTCGCATCGCCATCGCCCTCGAGGAACGCCTCCGCGCCCTCCCCGGCGTGATCAATATCGGGAACGATTTTCCTCGTGGCAAAACCGAGTTCCAGATTCGCGTCGATGAAGCTCGCGCCGCTCAAATCGGCCTCGATGTCTCTGCAATCGCCGATTCCTTGCAAGCGGGATTTCGTGGCATCGAATCCTCCAAAATCCGCTGGGGCAACGACGAGGTGACTCTCCGAGTAAAAATGGACGAACGCTACGCGCACGATCCCGAAATGTTGCGCTCCTTTAAAATCACCAACCCGGGCGGCACCACCACCCAGCTTTCCGCCGTCGCCTCCATCGAGCGCACCGGCGGTGTGGCACGCATCAAACGAGTCAACCAGGAACGCGTGCTCACCGTCTCCGCCGATGTGGACGACCGCGTAACCACTTCCGCACAGGTCAACGCCCAAATCTCCGCCTGGCTTCCCGAACTCATCGGCTCGCAGGATGGTTTTAACATTCGTCTCACCGGTGAAAACGAGGACACCGATAAAAGCATCGCCGCCATGCAATTTTCCTCCCTCATCGCCCTGCTTCTCATCTACGCCCTGCTCGCCACCATCACCAACTCTTTCATCCAGCCCGTGGTAATCATGTCAGTCATTCCCTTTGCCATCGTCGGCGTTTTTATTGGGTTGATTTTTCTGGGCGAACCTCTCGGTCTCATGTCCGTCATGGGCACCATCGCTCTTGCCGGGATTGTCGTAAATAATTCCGTTGTCTTCGTCGATTTCATTAATCGTTATCGCTCCACACATCGTAGCGGCGACGAAAAAACCAGTCTCACGCCCTGGGTGCGCTGGCATTCCGTGCTGGCCAGTGGCAAGGTGCGTTTCCGTCCGATTTTTCTCACCACCGCCACCACGGTGGTCGGTCTTCTCGGGCTTGCCTTCACCAGCTCGGGCCAGGAAAAATTTCTCGCTCCCATGGCCCAGGCCGTCGTTTTCGGACTGTCGTTTGCCACGCTCATCACCATGATTTTGATCCCCTGCCTTTACGCCATCCTCGACGACGTGCGCGCCTGGCTCCAGACGCATCTTGGGATTCAGCAAAAAGAAAGTTTTCGAGCCTGATCGTCTTTTTTAAGACAAGATTCCCGCTGGCATTTTCGGAAAAGTGCCAGAAACTGTCTTTGGCGATATGAAAATACATCTCAACCAGGTCCCCGCCGAGGGATTTCACATCGAAGGAGAAGAGGCCAACGACTTTCTCGAACTCAACGGCGAAATCCATCGAGCCGTTTCCCCCGTGCGCTATCAACTCGACGTCGGTCTCTCCGAGGGGGGACTTTTCGCCACGGGCGAGATCTCGGTCGATCTTGAGTTGGAATGCGTCCGCTGCCTGCGGTTATTTCAGGAGACACTCACCCTGGATCATTTTGCCATGCAAATTGAATTGACTGGCCCTGAAATGATTGACTTGACACCATCGGTAAGAGAAGACATCTTGCTGACCCTTCCGCCCCATCCGCACTGCGATGAGGCAGGGAAAAATGAATGCCCCGGTATTCCTTTTCCTCAGGGGAACAGTGCAAATACCGACGAAACAATTTTGTCCACCGCACCAAAAGCGTGGGACGCACTAGACAAACTACAGATTAAGCCAAGGAACTAAAATGGGAGTCCCAAAACGTAAAACTTCAAAAATGCGCCTCCGCACCCGTCGTGCGGCCAACCGCTGGCATGCACCTCAACTCGGCACCTGCGGACAATGCGGCAGTCGCAAACCCTCGCACGTGGCCTGTCGCTCCTGCGGCTATTACAAAGGCCGCCAGGTTCTTACCATCGAAGCTTAAGCTTCCTCTGCGGCCAGCAGTTTGCCAGACAATTCAATGTGCAAGACGCCATGGTAACCCAAGGTGAACTTGGTCATACCAACGCGCTCCAAAATCAATTGAGGCATTCATGAAAATTGCCCTCGATGCCATGGGAGGCGATTTTGCCCCCAAAAACGAAGTCTCAGGTGCCATCCTCGCTCTGCGCGAATATCCGCACATCGAAAAACTGTTTCTTGTCGGTGATCAAAAAGCGATTGAGACCGAATTAAAAGCCGCCGCTTTCTCCGATTCCCGTATCGAAATCCTTCACACCACCGAAGTGGTGCTGATGACCGATTCCGCCCTCGACGCTATTCGACGTAAAAAAGATTCCTCTCTCGCTCGCGCCATGGATTTGGTGAAATCCGGGCAGGCCGATGCTTTCGTTTCCGCCGGACACACCGGCGCCGTGGTTACCGCCGCACAAATCAAGCTCCGCACCCTCCCAGGGGTGGATCGTCCCGGTATCGCCACCGTTATGCCTACCGAAACGAATCTTTTTTTGATCATCGACGCCGGCGCCAATCCCGATCCCAAACCGAAACACCTCCTGCAATACGGCGTCATGGGCGCCGTCTATTCCAAACACGTCCTGGGCTACGAAAATCCCTCGGTCGGTCTCATGTCCATCGGCGGCGAAGACTCCAAAGGAACCGGTTTTACCAAGGAAGTTTTCCCGCTTCTAAAACAATCGCACCTTAACTTCCGCGGCAATATCGAAGGACACGATCTTTTTGAAGATCCCGTCGAAGTCGTGGTTTGCGACGGATTTGTCGGCAATGTCGTCTTAAAAACCTGCGAATCCATCGCTGTCGCCATCATGGCGTGGCTCAAACATGAACTGGTCAAAAGCCCCGTCCGCATGGCTGGCGCCTGGCTCGCTCGCGGCGCTTTTCGTTCTTTAAAAAAACGCATCGACCCCGACGAATATGGCGGCAGTCCTTTGCTCGGTGTCAATGGCATCGTCATCATCGCCCACGGCTCCAGCAGCCCGCGCGCGATAAAAAACGCATTGCGCGTCGGTGCCGAATCGGTGTCTCATCAGGTCAATCCACACATCATCGAGCAAATCGCCCTCTCCGAAGCCCGTCTTACCTCCGTTGTCGCCCATGAAACTTCGCCCCACCCTACCTCGTAGGTCTGTCTCCATCGTCGGCACCGGCAGTTACGTTCCCGAGCGCGTCCTCACCAACGCAGAATTGGAAAAATTGGTCGATACCTCCGACGAATGGATCATCACCCGCACCGGCATCAAGGAACGCCGCATCGCCGCCGCAGATGAGCACACCAGCGACCTCGCCACCCATGCCGCCTGCAAAGCCATGGCACAAGCCGGGGTCACTGCCGAGGAAATCGACGTCATCATCGTCGCCACCGTCACCCCCGACACTTTTTTTCCCGCCACAGCTTGTTGGGTGCAAAAAAAACTCGGAGCCAAAAATGCCGCCTGCTTCGATCTCTCCGCCGCCTGCTCCGGCTTCCTCTATGCCATCGAAGTCGCCCAGCAATTCATCTGTAATCACACCTACGAGACCATCCTCGTCATTGGTGCCGATAAACTCAGCACCTGCGTCGATTGGACCGACCGCAACACGTGCGTTCTCTTTGGCGATGGTGCCGGTGCCGCCATCCTCCAGCATCGCGAGGGCACACATGGCATCCTCAGCACGCATCTCGGCAGCGACGGCAATTTTTCCGACATCCTCATCATGCCCGGCGGCGGCTCCGCCCTTCCCGTTACCCCCGATAACTTCGATCAGCACTTCAATACCATTAAAATGAATGGGCGCGAAACCTTCAAACAAGCCGTCAACGCCATGTGGAGTGCCGCCGAAACCGCTCTCACCGAGGCCGGCATAAAAATCGCCGATATCGCCTGCGTTATCCCGCACCAGGCCAACGTGCGCATCATCGAGGCCATCGCAGATCGTATGGAACTGCCTCTCGACCGATTTTACATCAATCTCGACCGCTACGGCAACACTTCGGCCGCCGCCGTCGCCATCGCCCTCGACGAAGCCAACCGCGCCGGACGCATCAAGGAAGGCGATTTCATCCTTCTCGTCGTCTTCGGCGGCGGACTCACCTGGGCCAGTTCTGTCATTCAATGGTAAAAAACGGGGTTTTTCTCCGTTTCTCACTTTTTGACACACAATCGTTACCTGGAATTCCCCGGATTTCTTTTGTGCAATCCAGAGGAACTGCTTTATTTTACCAGACATGATAGAACCTTCCCGACACATCCTTGGCAACTTCGACGCCGCTCTCACCAGCCTGCGCGACGATGTGCTCACCATGGCCAGTCTGGCCGAACTCAATTTACAAAACGCCATCGGAGGTCTGCTCAATCGCGACACCGACCTCTGCAACGTCTCCATCGCCGACGACGAGGAAATCGATCAATTCGAAAAACAAGTCGATAAAGACGGTATCGACATCATGCTCCGCTTCCATCCTGTCGCCAGGGATCTGCGCCGCGTCGTCTCAGCCATGAAACTCGGCTCCAACCTCGAACGTGTCGCCGATCAAGCCGTCAACATCGCCCGCCGCGCCAAAAAGCTCAATCAACACTCCTCCTTACCCGAGACCACTGGCATCGAGCCCATTTACGCCGCTGCCGCCAGCATTTTATGCGACAGCCTGCGCGCCTTTACCGACGACGACATCGAACTGGCTCTTTCCTTGAAAAAACGCGACCGCGAACTCGATGCCCTTAACCGCGAATTCATCAACACCATCACCGAGCGCATGGCGAAAAATCCCGATGAAATAAGAGGCTATCTCAACCTTATTTTCATCTCCCGTTTTCTCGAACGCATCGGCGACCATGCCACCAATATCGCCGAAGACGCCGTCTGGGCGGTGCAAGCCGAGGACATCCGCCACACGTACGGTGCCGTCGAGGCTTCCGTCTGATCAGTTGTATAAGAAAGAAGGCGGGTCACCCACGGTAAAGTAAGCCATGGGAACTTATGGCTGCCCGGCATCGAGGCATCCCCTTTTTTCGTTTTTGACACTTCCCAGTCCCACTCTTAGCCTCACCTTTCCTATGTCAAAATTACGTGTTCTCGTCGCCGACCCCATTTCGCAACGTGGGGTGGATGAACTCGCCGCTGGCGGCCTGCTCGAGGTCGAAGTCAAAACCGGCCTCAAAGAAGATCAACTCATCGAAGCTCTCCAAGGCGTCGCCGCGCTCGTCGTCCGCAGCCAGACCAAAGTGACCGCCAAAGTGCTTGCCGCCGCCACTGAGTTAAAAGCCGTCGGACGCGCCGGTGTCGGCGTCGATAACGTCGATGTCGAAGCCGCCACCAAACGGGGCGTCATCGTCATGAACACCCCCGGGGGCAACACCATTTCCACCGCCGAACACGCTTTTTCCCTGCTCGTTTCCCTCGCCCGCAACATTCCCCAAGCCGATGCCTCGATGAAAGCTGGTAAATGGGATCGCAAAAACTTCGAGGGCGTCGAACTCTACGGCAAATCCCTCGCCATTCTCGGCATGGGCCGCATCGGCACCGAACTCGCCCGCCGCGCCATGGCCTTCGGAATGCGCGTGCTTGCCTACGACCCGTATCTTTCCGCCAGCCGCGCCCGCATTCTCCAGGTGGAATTAATCGATCAACTCGACGACATCCTGCCCCAGGCCGATTTTATCTCCCTGCACATGCCGCTCACGGCTGAGACCAAATACATGCTCGACACCCGCCGGCTTGCCCTTTGCAAAAAAAACGTTCGCATCGTTAATTGCGCCCGGGGCGGCCTCGTCGAAGAAGCCGCCCTCTACGAAGCTCTCAAAAGCGGTCACGTCGCCGGTGCCGCACTCGATGTCTTTGAGGTCGAGCCGCCCCCCGCCGATTTTCCCCTGCGCTCCATCCCCAATCTCGTCCTTACTCCGCACCTCGGTGCCTCCACCACCGAGGCCCAGGAAAATGTTGGCATCGAGATCGCCGAAGCCATCCGCGCCACCCTGCTCGAAGGCACCATTCGCAATGCGGTCAACATGCCAAATATCGACGCCAAAACCCTTGCCGTCGTCGGCCCTTACCTGCAACTGGGCGAGGCACTCGGACGTTTCCTCGGTCAGATCGCTCCGAAACGCAGCGACTTCCTCACAATCAATTTCAGCGGCAAAATCAACGAAGCCGACACCACCCCCATCTCCCGCACCATCCTCAAAGGCTTTCTCGCCAACGTCGGTGGCGCTGAAATTAATACCGTCAACGCCCCTGCCCTCGCCGAAAGTCTCGGGTTGCACGTCAAGGAAACCCGCCAGAGCATCCTCGGCGATTTCACCGAATTAGTCGAAGTCTCCGCCAGTGCTGGTGACGAAATTGTCTCTGTTGCCGGCACCTTTTTCGGCACCACTCCGCGCATCGTGCGCATCAACCAGCGCTACGTCGAAGCCAAACCCCAGGGCACCCTGCTCATCCTGGAAAACCAGGACGTCCCCGGCATCGTCGGCAAAGTCGGCACCCTCCTCGGACAGCACGGCGTCAACATCGCCAGCATGTCGCTCAGCCGCAACGAAGTTGGCGGCAAAGCGCTCACCGTGCTCAACCTCGATAGCGTGCCCTCACCCGAAGTGATCGCACTTTTTGCCGGAAAAGAAGACGTGATTTCTGCCCGGGTGGTGAATCTCTAAAAGGAAACCGAGATCAAACTCACCAACGTAGCCCGCGCCAGCCAGAAAGAACTCTTGGAAGACTACCGCGACTTCCTGCGCAACCGCGGCATCGAAGAATGGCCCGCCACCCATCCTTGTGCCCAGCGTCTGCGCCGCCTCAACCGCACTCCCGGCGCCGATTACGGCACCTTCCAAAAAAGGCAGCGAACACCCCGACCCAGCGATCAGCGCCAACGTAATCGCCAGCCTCATTAAAGTAACCTGCTACCTTCTCGATCAACAACTCAAGCGACTGGAACAAGATTTTCTCCAGATAGGCGGCCTCCGCAAGCGCATCACCCGCGCCCGCCTCCAAATCCGCAGCCAATAAAGAGGCTTCCAATAAAAACAGCCTCCGAGTTCTCCAAGTCCCTCTCTTTTCCTTTTAGTCTCTTAAGTCCTATCCAGCACAAGCCTGGTCTGGACTTTTTGCCGGCTCTCGCCTAGTTTTCTGCCATGACATCCGCCACCCTTTCCCCTTCCCTGCGCGATCTGGATCAGGCGCATCATTTGCATCCTTTCACGAATCACTCCGACATGGATGCCAACGGCGGCACCCACATCATCCGCTCCGGCAGCGGATGTTATGTCTATGATGAACTGGATCGCCCCCTGCTCGATGGGCTGGCCGGCCTTTGGTGCGTCAATGTGGGCTACGATTGTCCCGAAATCCGCGAGGCCATTGCCGAACAACTCGAACAACTCCCTTTTTACTGCTCCTTCTTCAACAGCACCACCGAACCCGCCATCCGCCTCGCCGCGAAACTGGCCGAAATCGCCCCCCCCCGGATCAATCATGTCATGTTTTGCAACTCCGGCTCCGAGGCAGCGGAGTCCGCGCTCAAAACCGTCCGCGCCTATTACAAAATCCTCGGCAAATCGGAAAAAAGAAAAGTTCTCAGCCGCACTTTTGCCTATCATGGCGTGACTCTTGGTGCCACCAGCCTCACGGGTTTACCGAGTTGTTACCTCCCCTTCGATCTCCCGCTGGAAGGGTTCATCCAGGTGCCCGGACCGAACAGTTACGCCGCCAACAATGGCCAGAACCTGGAGGAATACGCCGCGTGGTGCCTCGAAAAAACTGCTGAAATGATCAAAAAAGAAGGTCCGCACACTATCGCCGCCCTCTTTGCCGAACCCATCCAGGGCGCGGGCGGGGTGATCGTTCCTCCACTGCCCTATCTAAAGGCGCTGCGCGAGTTGTGTCGCGAGAACGACATCCTTTTCGTGGCCGATGAAGTCATCACCGGGTTTGGTCGGATCGGAGATTGGTTTGCCTCGAACCCGACCGCCTGGGATTTGGACCCCGACATTTTGAACATGGCCAAGGGTCTCACCTCCGGGTATCTGCCCCTAGGAGCCACCATGGTGAGCGACGAAATCGCTGCAACCTTGAAATCGGGCGGCTATTTTGCGCATGGTTACACTTACAGCGGTCATCCCGTGACCACCGCCGCGGCTCTCGCGAACATCGAGGTGATCGAAAAGAAAAAACTTCTTCCTTACGTGAAGGATGACATCGGCCCGTATTTCCAGAGAAAACTGCACGCCCTGGGTGATCATCGAGCGGTCGCAGAAGTGCGCGGCACGGGTCTCATCGGTGCGTTGGAAGTGATCCCGCGCGGCGGACGCGCAGAATTGACGCCTTCGACCGTGTTGGGAGTAAAAGCCGCCGCGTTAGTGAGAAATCACGGTGCCATCGTGCGCGGTATCCGCGATTTGATCGCGCTCTCGCCGCCGTTGATCATCAGTCACGACGAAGTGGATCGTCTTTTCACCAGCATCGAGCACGGTCTCGATGAATTGTGGGATTAACATAGGCCATAACGGTTTTATAAGCCTATATGAAGACCTACCTACGCCGAAAGATGTTTAGGATGCTATCGATAACCCGATTGGGCAGCGACGGCCCGCGATCCTCCTCTTCCCTGGCTTCCTCCGCAGTGGCAAGCGAAGATCCGCTATGCACGGTGCAAATACTTTTTGGAATCAAAGTTACCGGAAGATCGGTGGTGTAGGCCGTGCCAACGCGCTGACAAGCCGTGGTGGCACCGGCGTTGGAGACAGAGCAAAGAAGCACTTTTTTCAAGGCGACCCCAGGTTGAAACTCCACCGCAGGATACTCTGCGGGCGGGGCACTTTTCATCACTTTTATCCAGATGGGCAGGGCCAATGTGCCGCCATAACCGCGCGAAACGATGGGGGTGGGTTTGTCGAGTCCCACCCAGACGCCGCAAGTGAGCGAACTGGTGAAACCCACGAACCAGGCGTCTTTGAAGTCATTGGTGGTGCCGGTTTTACCTCCTGCGATCTGCGTGAACCCCTGGGAGCGGGCACTGCTGGCGGTGCCCCGGGTAAAAGTGTCGCGCAAAGCGAGGGTGGTGAGCCAGGAGGCTCCGGGATCGATGGCGCGGGTTTTAATATGGGCGGCGCGGTAGATGGGCAGGCCAAAACGGTCGTCAATGCGCTCGATCAGATAAGCCTGTTTGCGCTCGCCGCGATTGGGAAAAACGGTGTAGGCGGCGGTGAGATTGCGCGGGGTATCTTCAAAGGCGCCAAGCCAGGAGACCGGGCTGGCCGGCATTTCGTGAAGTCCGCTGCGGCTGGCGAGCTGGCTTATTTTTTTCTCTCCAGCGTAATTGCCGACCCGCACGGTCATGGTGTTGCGCGACAAAGTAAGGCCGTCGCGGGCGGGAAGAATGCCCCGGTTGCCCCCGTCGGAGTTGGAGGGACGCCACTCGGGAGCCTCGGGCACTTCGCCGTCCTCGATGGGGCCGTCGCTCACGCGGGACTCGGGGAAAAGGCCGTTTTCAAAAGCGGCGGCATAGACAAAAGGTTTGGCGGTGGAGCCGATCTGGCGGCGGGAAAGCAAGGCGCGATTGTAGCTGCTCTGGCCGTGATCGCGTCCGCCGACAAGAGCGGCGATGCCCCCGCTGCGGTTGTCGATGACGACGATGGAGCCTTGGAGATAAGGGGTTTTTTCACCTTCGGCACCGGTAAAAGCAGCTTTTTTGGGATGCTGATAACCGGAACGTTTTTCGATAAGGACAAGTTGTTCGTCGAGGGCGGCCTGGGCGGTTTTTTGCAGGACGGGATGCAGCGTGGTATAAATTTTCATGCCGCCGCTGTCGATCTGATCCTGGTCGAGAAGGACGCGAAGTTCTTCATCGACGGCGTCCATGGCATAGTTTTCCTGCACAACAGTTTTACGGGAGGAGGCGACGCGGATGGGGGCGCGGCGGGCGGCGGCGGCCTGGGCGGAAGTGATTTTTTTGACGCTGACCATGCGATTGAGAACGGTGTCGCGTTCGCGTAATGCCCCGGTGAGATTGCGGAGGGGCGAGAAGCGATTGGGGCTGCGGATGAGACCGGCCATCAGGGCGGATTCGCCCAGGGTGAGGTCTTTGCTGGGTTTGCCGAAGTAGGCTTGGGAGGCTATTTCGAGACCGTAATAGCCGGAGCCGTAGTAGATGCGATTGATGTAATGCTCGAGGATCTGGCGTTTTGAGAAGGTGAATTCGATGCGGAGAGCGACGAAAGCTTCGAGGAGTTTGCGGTCGAGGTTGCGTCCGCCAAGTGGAAAAGAATTGCGGGCGAGCTGTTGGGTAATGGTGGAGGCACCCTGGCGGAGACCGCCGCCGGAGAGGTTGCGCACGATGGCGCGGGCGATGCCGATGGGATCGAAGCCGAAGTGATGATAAAAGCGATTGTCTTCGCGGGCGAGCAGAGCATCGACGAAATGTGGAGAGACATCTTCAAGGGGAACGAGCAGGCGATTCTCTCCATAAAGCCGACTGTAAAGGTCGCCGTTGACATCATAGACGAGGGTGCGCTGAGGGATTTGCCCGACTTGTTTGATATCGACGCGCAAGGCGCGAAATCCGTAAACGATGGTGACGAGAAGAGCGACCAGGACGACGATTTTAAGGACGAAAAAGAAAAAACGACGACTGCGAGAGCGAGGACGTCTGGTGAATTTCGGCTTGGCGGGCGATGACATTATGTGACAGGAATGAGCAACGATTCGGGGGAGAGAATAGCAAAACGTCCCCGACAGGCGAGCGGAGAAGCATGAAGTTTCTGTGAATCCGATGAGTCACATCGGGTTCGCTGTAACTACCGCTTTTGCGGGTAAAAAACTCAGGAAGTGACGTGTTTTTTTTGTTTTACCTCATCCCAGAGCGAATCGAGGGCGGCGAGATCGAGGTCGTGGAGCGAGAGATTGCGTTCGCGGGCAAGTGCTTCGACACCGGCAAATCGGCCGGCAAATTTATCGGAGGCACGCTGAAGGGCGAGTTCTGGGTCGATGTTTAATTTTCGAGCGAGATTGACGACCGAGAAAAGGGTGTCACCGATTTCGTCTTCGATCTGTCGGGAGTCGCCGGTGATGGAGGCGGCACGCACTTCGGCGATTTCCTCGTCGATTTTGGCATACACCGGCTCGGCATCGGGCCAGTCGAAGCCGACTTTGGCGGCTTTATGCTGGAGTTTGGCCGCTCGCAAAAGAGCCGGGAAAGACCTGGGCACACTGGCCAGAAGCGATTGCGTCCGGGCGATGCCGCCTTTTTCGGCACGTTTGATTTCGTCCCATTGTTTGAGCACCGCGGTGGAGTCGCCCGCTGGCACATCACCGAAAACATGGGGATGACGGCGGATGAGTTTTTCGCAGAGTTCCGCGATGACTTCCTCGAAGGTAAAAAGAGATTTTTCCTCCGCCATCTGCACTTGCAACACGATGTGGAGCAGCAAATCGCCGAGTTCCTCACGCAAATGAACATAATCGGCCCGGTCGAGGGTATCGATCACCTCGTAAAGTTCTTCGATGAGGCTGGGGATGAGCGATTGGGGAGTCTGCTCCCGGTCCCAGGGACAGCCATCGGGAGCGCGCAGGCGGGCAACAATTTCCCGGAGGTGTTGCAGCGTGCTGGTCATATCCGCCAGGCCGCTTTTTGTCCGCCGAGATCGTTTATTTCGCTCGAACTGTTTTTGGCCACATAAATGGTTAGCCCGATCACGGTGACGTAGGTAACTCCGATAAGGGTGGCGACAAACCAGCTTGGCATTCTCACCACGCTGAGAGCCAGATAAAAACTGGCCCAATCCGTGATGTGCGGTTCGGCATGGATATAAATTTTCGTTAACCAGGCGATGAGAATAATGGCAAAAATGAAGAAGTAATTCCGTTTCACCCTTCGGCCCACCGCATCCAACATGCTGATTTTGAAGGAAGGCAGCAGCAGATCTTCGCAAACGAGTTTACGCCACTCGCCCTCAAGCATGCGTTGGTTTTGCAGAATCATGGGCACTAAAAAATGCGTCTCCAACATCCGCACCCGCGCCCGAAAGGCGTCGTAAAACCGATAGCGCCGCGCTTCGATCCAAAGCAACATCCAGACGATGACGATGTTAAAAAAGAATATAATATGCGGCAGACTGGGGATCGTAAAAGAGACGGTAATGAGAGTCGTCGTGCAGGTAATGGCCCAGGTGGTGGTCACGTCCAGACGTTGTCGCCAGGCCATGATTCGGCCAAGTTCACCGCGATAAAAATGCGACATTGCCGTGACGTAACCCGCGTCTTTGATGTTGGGCGTGCGTTCGTCGTGAGCGGAGGGAGACATCAAGAAAAAAGGCAGATTATCTGGAGTGCAAGATTAGAGCCGGCTTTTACGTTGCAATTCCACACTGGCAGCTTCCAAGGCAGCTTTTTCCCTGGCCGAAAGACTGGCCATGCCGGAGCGGGCGATTTTTTCTAAAATGGGATTGATTGATGACACTGGATCGTCCGCAGGATCGGCGAGTTTCTGGGGCGGCGGCAGAACTTTGATCTGCGGACGCTGCCAGCGAGCCAACTGGGTTTGCGCCCACTCGGGAAGCCAATCCCCGCGTCCGAGGTATCGGGTAAGCCCGTAAGCCAGCAACGCCACCGTCCACAGCAGCAAGAGACCGCTGACGTTGCGTTGGCCGAGATAAATGAGGGTATAAATGCCGATAAATGCCCAGGCGGCCCATTTTGCCAGAATGTTAAACATCATCACCGCACCTGGATAAGTCGCCGCAAACATCAGGAAAATTCCAAAATGCACTTCATTGGGGCCGGCCAAGGGAAAACGTAGCCCGGGCAATAATCCCACCACCGATGGCACCAGCACAAGGATCAGGTAGCTGATAAGGTAATTTTGACGGCCATAAAATCGTTCCACCTGCCGCCCAAAGAACCAAAGCATGAGCATGCCGATGACAAACCAAAGCGAGGGCGTATTTTGCAGGGCATACGTCGCCAGCCGCCAGATTTGGAGCTGACCCAGGATGGCATCGGGTTGATAACTTAAAAATGTATCGGCACTGGTCTTACCCATGGGCGCACCGCTTGTCGCCGCCCACAAAGCCAGGGTGACCATGCTGGCCACATGCACCGCAACGATCACCTCGTTCGCATAGATGGGAATCCGTCCCCATACCGTAATGGGGGCGTAATCGTCAGCTTGCTCATCGTTGAACATTTTTCATTTGTAATCGAACCTTGCCACATCGACAAGGAGCCAGTTGCACAAGATGCAGAAAAATCGTTGCTTAACCCGGTGTTGCAATTGGAATGGAACCTGATATAAACCGGGAAGTTATGCCAACCTACGAGTATCAATGCGAAAAATGCGGGAAAAATTTCGACGCTTTCCAATCGATGCGCGACACAGCTTTCGCCACGTGTCCGAAAGAAAAATGCCAGATGGAGGAATGGGGCGAAGGCACCGTAAAACGCCTCATCAGCAGCGGCGGCGGCCTTATTTTTAAAGGAACCGGTTTTTACATCACCGATTATCGCAGCGATAATTATAAAAAAAGTGCCAAAAGCGAAAGCGGCGCCTCCACCGGGGGAGATGCCAAACCCGCTCCCGCCTCCAGCACACCGCCATCCGCCTCGCCAGCAGCGCCAGCCTCGCCCGCCAAACCAGCCAAACCCACCTCGCCTGCCACAGGGTCCTGACTCCCCTCCCCTTAACGTTTAAAAAATTCTAACACTCAGCCTCTAAGTTTATATGATTAAGTGCTCGGAATGTGGTCACGAAAACGAAAAACAGCGCATCTATTGCCATAATTGCGGTGCAAAACTGGATCGGACCGAAGTCATCATTCAAGCCGAAAAACCCAAGCCCATCCCGCGCAAGCCATTCTCCCAGACCGTTCGTAATACCTACCACCCGTTCGCACCCATTTTTAGCGCGGCTTTTTTTGCGCTTCTGGTTGCAAGTCTCATTCAGTCCGTCCGTCCACCCTCCGGTGCCCCAGTGGTCAAACCCGGCGAAATTCAGGAACTCGTCGATGCACCCTCGATCACCATCGACCTGGAGGATGCCGCCATCTCTCCGCGACGCATAGGCTATACCGAGCAACAGTTGAACGCTTATCTCAAAAACCGGGTCAAGCCAGCCAAAGATCCCTTCATCCCCGCTTGGGTTAGCTCTTTCGAACTCGCTTACGTCAACCTCTACGATGCCAGCTTCCGCATCACCAAAAAATATCAGGTCTTTTCCTACCCTCTTTACATCGGCGCCACTTACACTCCCCAAAGCAGCCAAAGCACTCAATTAAAAAATATCGGCGGCAATCTTGGCAGCTTTCCCATTGCCGGCCCTCTCTACGATCTCGTCGATCAATTTATTTTCCGCGATTTTGTGGTGAACATGAAAGATGAGGCCAAAGGACTGGCCAAAATGCGATCTCTCCAGATCACCCCCAAAGGAGTTATCATTAATTCCGCAGCAAACGCCGGCAACTAACCTCCGGGCCTTGCGCCTCTATCTCCCTCCATGGTCCGCACTCTTTTTTTCCTGTTGTTTTTTTGGCTGGCAGTATGTCTCCCCCATGGCGAGGGGGCCGTCACCAACCGCAGCGTGAGCGGTTCCCAGCAATTCACCATCTTCTGCGAAGATCGCGCCCTGCGGCAAAATCTCGTGAGTGCATTCGACGAGATACGCCGCGAGCTCCTGGCCGAACTCGGTGTCCAAATGGGGGCGCCCATCCCCATTTTTGTAAACATTACCCCTCGCAAAATTCTCGAATTTCGCCGCAACACCTGGAATCTCCGCTGGCTCGACGCACCCGAGGGTGCCCGGGTGCAACTCGACATTTTGCTCGATGATAACATTCGTGCCAACGGTTTGCAGGAGCAAATCGTCAAAGCCCTTCTGCTAACACTCAAATACCAAAACAAACCGCCTCTTGGCGGCGAAACTTATCAGGATCCACCCGCCTGGTTGGTGGAAGGTCTTTCGGAAATGATTCGTCAACGCTCGACGCCGCCCGATGCCGCTTTGTATCGCGGCTTGTTGCAGGCTAAAAAAATGCCGGTCTTTGCCGATTGGATGCGCATCAAACCCGAGCGACTCGATTCCACCGGTCTCGACATTTACCGGGCGCACGCCTGCGCTCTGGTAAACTTTTTGCAAGCCGAGACTCCTGGCAAATCCGGGTTGCGACGCCTGCTCAATAATATTCCCTCCGACCCCGGCCAATCCATTGCCTGGCTGGCAGCCAACTATCGCAGCCTCGGCCCCGAAGCGCGCGATCTGCCGAAATGGTGGTCGCTAAGTCTGGCGAAGATTTCCGCCGCCGACCGTTACACGTCGCGGACAGGACGCGATACCGAGGAGGCACTTGCCAGTCTGCTCGTCGTGAGTCTCGAACAGGACGGACAAACCATCGATTACACGCTCGAACGTTTCGAGGAATTCAACAAAGCTCCCGGCCTGGAGAAGGCGCTCAACCTGTTAAGAGCCGATCTAATCCGTCTCTCGGTGCAGGCGCACCCGATGTATCGTCCCATCCTGGCGGATTACGAAGAAATCCTAGCGTCACTGCAAAAACGCAAACTGCGCGGCCTTGCCGAAAAACTTGCCGGCTTGGAAGCCTTGCGCAGGGATATTTCGGAACGTCTCAACGAAGTGGAGACCTACCTCACATGGTTTGAAGGCACCCAGATGCAAAGTTCCACAAGCGAATTCGAGGGTTATTTTGAATTGATGCGCAAATACCAGTCACCGCGTGCTCCCAGTCAAGAACCCATCGGACGTTATCTCGACTCCCTGGAGGTTGAATTCAAACGTTAGTATCACAGATCCAGCCAGACGTTATGCAGGGTGCCTTTATCGCCATCGATTTCGGCGATAGACTTGCGGGCGACATCGGGTTGGTCACGCCGACGGTTGCGAACGAGAAAGGCGCGGAAAAGCTTCCTGAAACTTGTCTATCTATATGATCTAAATGCAAAAACAGTTTTTCCAAATCCGCCTCACCCTGCTTTGCTAACAATCACCCTTTATTCCTTGGTTTTGCAGCTATGCACCCAGTCGAGCAGACCGCCGACAGTGCAATGTGCTTCGAGCGGATGACGCAATGAAGCGCTTTTAGTGATGCGATAGCGGTTGCGACGGCCCTCACGGTCGTGACTGAGCACCCCGGCGGCTTCGAGGTCGGAAATAATCCGCTGCACCGCTCGCTCGGTTATTCCCACCCGGTCGGCCAGATCGCGTAAACGCAACTCAGGATCGCCCGCCAGACAGACAAGAATGTGCGCGTGATTGGATAGATAAGTAAAACCAGCGGAAACAGATTGACCGGGTAGATTTTCGTTCATTGTTTTAATAAAATTTGACAACTAATAAATGAAATCTATAACACGACGCGTTATTCGTGTTTTTTCTATCATGTTTAGATAATCGTGATTAAACTATCGCATCTTTAGCAGCCTCGCAACTTTTCATCTTTCATCATGGTCATCTTTGAATCCGTCATTCTCAGCCTGCTTTCCCCCATGGTTCTCGCTTTCCTTTTGGGGGTCGTCGCCAGCCTGATCCGCAGTGACCTGAAGATTCCGCCGG
>JBBRFA010000047.1:0-23973 GCA_038225185.1 Chthoniobacterales bacterium | reverse complement strand
CCGGGGTTGAAGATGTTCCGAAAGCGATGGGAACGGGCACGGCGGGGCAGACCCCACTCGCCGCTCTGCACGAGACGAACGAGGAGGTGGATGGCTTCGCGTGCGAGCAGGTTGATGTCGGGAACCAGGCCGGTCTGCGTTTGGCCCAGTGAATCCAAAAACACGGCGCCGAGATCCTGCGGAACCCTGATCTTGAGATGACGCAGCCAAGACAGCACTTGTGATTCATAGATCAAAATGACGTCGGGGTTTTGTTCCTTGAGCCAGTGCTTGAAACCAGCCTGACTCCACTCGTTGCTGGCGGTCAGCGGCGGGACATAGTGCATATCGGGGTGCTGCTGTTGAAAGACAAGGAGGGTCGCTTCCGGCATGTGTCGCATGTATTCGAGACGGTTTTCGGGCATGGCCAGTCCAATGCGTCGGTAGCCAGCCGTATGGAGTCGGTCATAAAGTTCCAGGAGATCGTCGTAATAGCCCCGCTCGACCCGGTGCAGGGAGGGGTTCGAAATCGTTGATCCAAGTTCCACGCACGCGAAATGATTCCAGTCCAGTCGAAGAACGGCGGGACTCCATTTGGTAATCGGCCCGGCCAGCAGTCCGCGCACACCACGGATGTATAGCGAGCGGCTGAGTTTTTGTTGTGCGGAGGCATCGGGACGAATTGTCATGGGCTCGAGCTCGTAGCCCAGCAAATGGGCGGCCTTCTTGGCTGCGGCGAACATGTCATGAAGCCACGGAGATTGCGGAGGGGGGCTTGCCCCCAGCGGCATTTCGCTCAAAAAGACCAGGGTCTCGCGCGGAGTCGCCTGGGTGGGACGTCGTGCGCGGGACATGAGCCGGGACATTTCCAGGTCCCGCACGTAGCCGAGGTCGTTGGACGCTTTTTCGATCTTCCGCCTCGTTTCGGGTGGAACCCGCCCCAGTCCACGCAAGGCCATGGAAACTGTCGCAACTGAGTAGCCGGATGCCTTGGCGATACTCCGAAGGTTGCATTTCGATGACGACATAAATTGTGGTGAACTGTTAACAATTATTCTCGTTGCGGCGGCAGAGTCCAGCAGGAAATATGAACGCATGAATCCGGAAGACAAAACTGTTCCAGTCCCGCTGCATCGCGGAATGAGCTTCGGCTTTTATGCCCGCAACGGCTACTACGGTTCCGCCGAAGCGCGCGTTCAGGTGGATAAAATGAAGGAGCTGAACATCGAGTGGGTCTGTCTCATCAGCACGGTGCTGCAGGAGACCTTTGCGGGCGGGCGGCAGTTCCGGGATTTCAAGATGACACCGGCTGACGACGAACTGCGCGACATCATCGACTACATCCACGGGAAGGGGATGAAAGTGCAGCTTCGGCCCATGCTCGAATGCTGGGACGGCACCCACCGCTGGCACATTCATTTTCCAGGAGACGGGCTGGTCATTCCAGGCAAACCGATCACCCATGCGTCGCGATGGTTTGAAAGCATGACTGACCGGACACTGCATTACGCGCGCCTGGCGACCCGGGCAGGTTGCGAGGCCTACGGGCTGGACAGCGAACTCGACCAGATCGTTGGCTTCAACGACCAGTGGAAAGAGGTGGTCAAGGCGGCGCGCAGTGTCTTCACCGGGCACCTGACCAGCAGTCATACCGCCCTGGCGGATTTTCCGAAACAACTGGAGCGGTCCGACCATTGGTGGTTTGACCTCGATTCGCTCGGCAACAGTTTCTACGATCCCGTGGCCGACAAGCCCGGCTCGACCAAGGCCGAAATGGCGGAGAAGCTTCAGGCCTCTCTCGCGCATCACCGCAGCATCGCCGGGAAATACGGGAAGCCGTATTACTTTGGAGAATGCGGTTGCTGCTCTACGGCCGGCGCGACCCGCAAGCCTTGGGGCTGGGACAATCCCGGCGGCTATGATGGCGAGGAACAGGCGCGATTCCTGGAGGCGGTGTTCGAGACCTTCTGGAAAGAACCGTGGTGGATGGGTCTTTATTGGTGGAAGTGGGACGAACAAAACGACCGCCCGCAGTTCCGCTCCGACCCGCGCGGCGACAAGGGCTTCACCCTGGATGGCAAACCGGCCGCTCAGGTGATGAAGGACTGGTATGGAAAAACCGATCGCTGAGACTTCATGAACACAGATCACGCGAACAGTCTTCTCAAGGAAGGACTCACGTTTCCAGCGGGCCTGGGCGTTACCGGGGCGGAGGGAGGAAATTTGCTGAGTCTCTCCCTATGAACTTTCCTGCCCGGTTCTTATTAAATGGCCGCCGGGCCTTGGTCACCGGCTCCTCGCGCGGTATCGGTGCCGCCATTGCGATCTCTCTCGCCGAGGCGGGTGCCGATGTGGCAGTCAACTACACAGGAAGACGTGAGGCTGGAATCGACGTAGCTGAGAAAATCCGTTCACTCGGCCGTCGCACGATTGCCGTGGAGGCCGATCTCGGGAGCGCGGACGGCCCGCAGCGGCTCCTTGAGGCTACACTGGAGGCGATGGGTGGTATCGATATTCTGGTTTCCAACGTGGCCATTCAGCACCCCGAGCCGTGGCAGCAGGTTTCCCGTGATCATTTTGATCATCAAGTCACCGTAAACTGGCGCAGTGCTTTCGAGATGATCCAGCGTCTGGCACCGGCGATGATTCAGCGTAAATGGGGCCGCATCGTCACCATCGGCTCCGTTCAGGAAAGCAAGCCGCACCCGGAAATGGTCGTGTATTCCGCGCTGAAAGCCGCACAGACACTCATGGTGCGAAATCTAGCGAAGCAATTCGCTCCTCATGGCGTCACGGTGAACAACATCGCCCCGGGCGTGATTAATACTGATCGCTCCCGCGCCCGGCTCACAGACCAGTCTTACAGAGACAAAGTGCTCACTGGAATTCCAGCCGGCTTCCTGGGGGAATCCGGAGACTGCGCTGGAGCGGCCCTCCTGCTCTGCTCGGAGGCCGGTCGCTATATTACCGGGCAGAACCTCTATGTAGATGGGGGCATGAGCCTTTAGCCAAACCGTTCGCAACTTCAACCAACCAAACGCAACTGCATGAACAAAAACCTGAACGCCGATATTGAAGCCTACAAAAAAGAAGTGGGTATGATGAAACTTGAAAAACTCATCGCCGAGCGCGAGAGCATTTCGACGAAGGAATTTCCCGTGCCCCTCCCCGGGTTGCTGGCGCGCTACGAACAGCTCTACACCGGCGCGATCAGCGATGTGCTTCGCGAGTTCGCCTTGCTCGACCAGGCGCTGCCAGGCCACCTCAAGCCGCTCCGTCCCGAGCGCAGTGTGGCGGGCCTTGCCTTTACCGTGAAGAGCGCTCCGAATGTGAAGATCACCGGAGAAATGAGCTATCGCACGCAGATGATCTCCGAGCTACCTGCCGACACGATTGTGGTATGGGACACCTCCAACGACGAGAAGGCAACACTCTGGGGTGGAGTCATGACAGCAACCGCCGTGGGGCTTGGCGTCAAGGGGGCCGTCATTGATGGTGGCATCCGCGATACGCATCAGATCATGGAAAAGGACTTTCCGGTCTTCTACAAACACCGCATGCCTAACGGCTCTCTAGGTCGTTGCCTCATCACCCACTACCAGATTCCCATCAAGATCGGGGACGTCGTCATCAAGCCCGGGGATGTCGTTTTCGGCGACATTGACGGCGTGGTGATCGTCCCGCGCGATATTGCTTACGACGTTCTGATTCGCGCAGAAGAAATCAAAGCCAATGAGAAAAAAATCTTTGGATGGGTCGCTGAGGGTCAGAACGTCAACGAGATCACCGAAAAAGGCGGATATTTTTAATGCACCTCATCGAGTTTGTCTCACCGAAACCACACCGACTCTGGCCGCTTTGTCGGCAAATGGGGATCACTGACGTGGTAATCAAATGTGCCCCCGAGCTAACGGGACGGGCGGCTCCGTGGGATCGCGAAGCCCTGGCCGCAACCGTCAAGGATCTCGCCGACGCGGGCTTGCGGGTGGTGGCGTTGGAAGGGGATCAGTTCGACATGTCGCGCATCAAGTTCGGCCTGCCCGGACGTGATGAGGATATGGAACGTTATTGTCAGATGCTTGCCAACATGGCTGCCCTGAACATTCCGCTGCTTTGCTACAACTTCATGGCGGGCCAGGGATGGTACCGCGGCTCCGAGCGTGTCGGTCGCGGCGGTTCCCGTTGCACGTCCTTCCGGCTCTCGGAATCACCCCCCGTGCTTCCCGGCGCACCGCTGGAGGCAGATCGGCTTTGGGCCAACTACGAATACTTCCTTCGCACCGTCCTGCCTGAAGCCGAGCGCCTCGGATTGCGCATGGGCCTGCATCCCGATGATCCGCCGCTGCCTTCACTCGGCGGCGTCGCCCGCATTTTTGGCACGTTGGAGAGTTTTGAGCGCGCCTATTCGATCCTTCCCTGCCGCGCGAATGCGGTCACGTATTGCCAGGCGAATTTCAAACTAATGGGAGCCGACCTGCAAGAAACCGCCCGCTGCTTAGGTGAGCGGATTGCCTTTGTCCACATCCGCGATGTCAGCGGCACGGCGGAGGATTTCGTAGAACTCTTCCACGACGAAGGAACCACCGACCAACTCGCTCTCTTTCGGCTCTATCATGAGCTGGCGCTTGATGTCCCATTCCGCTGTGACCATGTCCCCACCATGGACGGCGAGGGCAACGAGCCAGGATTCATCCCCGGATACGGCACCCTGGGACGCCTCTTTGCCGACGGCTATCTCAAGGGGCTACTGCACGCGGTAAAGGAAAGCCCCGTCCGCAGGTGAAGAACAGTTTCGCGGTCGCATGGCGGATGCGCCGACTGACGTTCCATTCCATCCAAGCTTCAAATACACCGCCCCCTCTCCAACGCGTGCTCCAGAAATGGGCCATCATCGTAATGATACCAGTCGAAGAGGAAAACCCCGATGCCGTGATCTGCTGGAGGGTCCTGCTTGTCAGGACCGCGCCCTTTGCCGAATTGAGGTTCTCGCCATTGCCAATTCCCGAACGGCATTGGGGTTAGGTGTAATGTAATTGCACGGTGGCGCGGCAGGTGGCGGACGACACGACACGCACCCAGTGGGCGCTGAATCCTGATGGGAAGGTATGATGCGCATAGCCACCCGCCGGAGCGCTGAGCGTGGCGTAAGGATGAAAATGTCCGTCGCCTTGGAAATCGATCTCAATCCGGCAATCGACCGCCGCGCTGCTTTGATGCGTGAAATGAAGGCACTTCTGGTCGAATCCCGTCATGAGATACGGATCGGAGGGTTCATCGACTTTGACATCGGAATCCCACCAGGGACCGCCCCAGCCTTTGGGTTGACCGAGGCTCCAGAGATCGTCGGTGCGCCCCATCCAGATGCCGGACTGCGGCTCGGCGCATTGGAAGTTGCCACCGCTTTCGTGGCTGGCGTTGTCCGCGCCGACGACGAGCATGCCTTTCCAACTGCAAAAATCTCCGTGAACCCAAAGGTGGGTGGAGATGGGGCGGATCCCCCAGACGCGATTGCCGTAGGCCCAGGGAGAAAGTTCATACCACATTCCGTGATGATCCATGAGGAGGCGTTCGTGTTCGACGGCCCGGATGCGGGGCCATTCGGTCTGCCATTTGTGATCCCAGCAATGGGAGGCTTTCGGCAGGCGGTAGGTCGTCCACTTCTGGTCGTTTTCGGTGAAGACTTTGAGGATCGCCGAAGCCCGGTCCCAACCCGAGGCGAAAATCGTTTTGCCATAGGTGCCGAGCCCGTTGACCGCCACAAAAGGCGCACGCTCGATGATCGTCCATTTCTCGCCGTCAAACTCCGCCAGCGTCCCTTCTTTTTGCTCTCCGAGAAAATCGGGTTCGCTGTAATCGTTGTTCACCACGACGAGGCGCGGCTTGTCGGTGTATGAGCCGGAGTGCGTGTAGCAGTCCTTGAAGTGGCACTTAAATTCACCGGGCGTGCCGAGCGCCTGCGTGAGATCAAAAATCTTTTTGACGGCGAGCGTCCGCACGTCGAGTTCGAAGAGTTCGCCCTCCATGCCAAGCATGTAAACCAGGCGTTCTGGCTCGGTGAGGTGCGAGGCCGTGCCGCAAATGCGGATGTCCACCAGCGCATCCACGGTGCGGACGTGATGCCCGGTGTCGATGATGTGCGGGCCGATGATGAGCTGGCTGCTCGGGGAATGCACGAAGCGGTTGGCGTAGGTGCCGTCAACGGCGGCGGGGTGGAGGGTCATTTGCATGTCTTCGCCGATCACCCGCAAGCCAACCCCTGTGCCCGTCTCCCGGCGGTGCGAAACGTAGTTAAGCACGTAGAGCTTCCCCTTCCACGGCATGAGGCACCCAATACCGATTTCGCTGCGGGGCGGACCGAAATCGGCCACCTGCGCTAAGGAAGGGATAACGCCGGAGACGCTGAAGGGGAAGGTTGTTTTCATAGACGACTTTTTGCACCGGGGAAATGATTGGATCAAACGCGGCAACATGTTCACAGTAACAAGATGTTTCCCGCACGATCCACTCTGCACGATGTCGCCCGGAGCGCGGGAGTCAGCCACATGACGGTATCCCGTGTGGTGCGCGGCGGTGGCGGCGTGGCTCCGGCGACCCGGCGCCGAGTCGAGGAGGCCATCGAAAGGTTGGGCTACCGGCCGGACCCGGCGCTTTCGGCCCTGGCTGCGTATCGCACCCGCGCGGGCGGAGCCCGGGGCAGCACGCTCGCGTTTCTTTTCTGCGATGAAGACGATTACAGCCGTTCGGTGCTTGCCGGTGCGAGCGCCGAGGCCGGGCGGCTGGGCTATGGGATCGAGAGGCATTCGCTCGGACGCGGAGCCTCATCGCAACGCCGTCTCGCCCGCATTTTGTTCCATCGCGGCATTCAGGGATTGTTGTTCGGCCCGGCCCAATCTCCCTTCGTTTTTCAGGGATGGGATTGGCGCAAATTTGCGCCAGTTTCACTCGGGGCAATCGCGCACGAACCACCCATGAACAGCGTGGCGATGGATTATTTCGATGGAATGCTCCGGGCGCACGCCGCGCTTCGTTCCTTAGGGGTGCGCAAAGTCGGCCTGGTGGTTGACCCGGCGTTGGAGCCTCGCACGGGGCACCGATGGCTCGGGGGATTTCTGGTGCAAAACAAGCCGACCCGGATGGCCGTTTACACCGGAGACCCCGCCAACCGGGAGCGCCTCCTTCGCTGGTTTCGCCGCGAGCGCCCGGATGGGATCCTGACGATCCACGGGAACGTCTGGCAGGAGATCCATCCGAAGGGGGTAAAATTTGTCTTCCTCAATTCCTTCGAGTGCCCTGAGGGGGTCCCCCATGTGTCAGTCAGCCCGGAGCGGATCGGACGGGAGGGAGTGCGGCTCGTTCATCACCAGATTCTCAATCGCGAATTCGGACTTACTCCAGAAATCAAGACGATCTCCCTCCAGGGGGAAATACTGTGTGGGGATATGTTTTTAAAACCAGACTTGAATGGGATGTGAAGCAGCGCCTGATGGCTTCGTTAAATTTGTGAGGGTCAACTGATGGCTGGGGTTAACATTGCCAGCAGCTCCTGGATTTCGCAGGTGACGATGGTGGCGCCGCTGTCGCTGAAGCCGTAGGGGAGGACGAGTCGCTTGCCGTGGAGCAATGCGCCGCAGGAATAGACGACGTTGGGCACGTAGCCCTCGCGTTCGTTGCCCTCGGGTTTGAGGAGGGGATGGGTGAGACGTCCGATGACTTGGGTGGGATCTTCGAGATCGAGAAGGATGGCACCGATGCAGTATTTGCGCATGGCACCGACGCCGTGGGTGATGACGAGCCAGCCGGCGTCGGTCTCGATGGGGGAGCCGCAGTTGCCGATTTTGACATATTCCCAAGGTTGCGTGGGGCGTTCGATGATTTGGGGTTCGCTCCAGAAATGACGGTTGTTTGAGAACATGATGAGCAGATTTTCGTCGTCCTGCCGCGAGAGCACGGTGTAACGGCCATTGATGCGACGGGGGAAAAACGCCATGCCTTTGTTTTGCGCAGCTTGACCGTTTAAGGTGCGGACGCGGAAGTGGATGAAATCGGTGGTCTCGATGAGTTGCGGAAGGATGACGCGTCCGTTGTAGGCGGTGTAGGTGGCGTAGTAGGTGATGCGACCGTCGTCGTCGGTGAAGCGAACGAAACGGGCGTCTTCGATGCCGTTGCTTTCGTTGGAGGATACGGGGAAAATGATGCGTTCCGAGACGGTGGTGGAGCTGCAAAAATGGATGGAATAATTGGATTCGGCCAGCCAGTGCATGATTTCCAGGGTGCGGATGGCGTCGCGGGAATCGGGCTTGGAGACGGTGGCGTGAGCTTGTTGTTTTTCGAGTTCCTCCAGGGTGAAGTCGTCCTGGAGCGGCTCCATGACGGCGCGCGACCAGTCGTTGTCGAGGCCGAGTTCGCAAAGTTTGTGGAGGAAGGTGGTTTTATGGAAGACTGGATTGGGATCGAGATTGGGCAGGGTGACGAAGCGGGGCGCTTTTTCCATTTGGATGGAGTAATCGGCGCGCATGATGCCGGTGCGAAATTCGATGGAGGAAATGTGGCCTTCGCCGGTGGCTCGCAAGCTGAGGATGAAACGGAGTTCGCCGGCGGCGAGTCCGGTCTGGTCGGGATGGGGGACGATGGAGGGATTAAAAAGGGCGGCGGATTCGAGGGCGTATTCGCCGGAAAAAAGGGCGCCGATAAAAAGGCGGCGCGGTTCGGAGGGCACGACGCCAGCGGGAAGATGGGGGCGGACTTTATCGAAGTGACGCAGCCAGCTTTTATCGAGATCGAGATGGCGTTCGCCAAAATCGGCGCGAATGCCGGCGAGTTGCAGATCGGTTTCGGTGTCGCTGAGGGAAAGGGCGCGATGGAGAATGTGGGCGATTTTTTCGGGGTCGTTGGGAATAAAGGGGCGGACGACGACGCGTTTGTTATCGGGCCGGAACTCGATGTTGGTAGGATGAATTAGCATAGGGGGGAATTTTTCGTCATTTGGAGATGGGAAGTGCCTCCGCATGGGTCATTTCGGCGAGGGAAAGATAGAAGGCGAGGCTGCTTTCGGCGCCTTGATTTTGGCTTAGGCGATCTTGATGCAGCGCATCGCGACAACCGCCGGTGCTGGAATCGTAAAGGGATTGTCCGAGGTCGTTGCGCCCCAGGAACCACTCGAAGCAACGTCGCGCGGCCCGCCGCCAATAGGTGTCGTGCGTGAGCGCGTGCGCTTCGAGACAGGCAGAAATAAGGGCGTAAGCTTCGAGCGGTTGCTGATCGAAGCGGGCAGCCGGGGAGCCTTTGTCCCAAAAGCCGTTGCAACCGATGGGGGCGAAGTGGCCGGCCTCGGCTTTTTGCGATTCGACCAGCCAGCGGAGCGATTGCAGACCGATCTCGAAGACTTCGCCATGGGAGGTCCAGTAACCACTGAGAATCATGGCATGGGAGATCTTGGCATTGTCGTAGGTGGCCATGGCCTCAAACCAATGCCAGTCCCCGGTGGCGTTGTGGCGAAAGTGGTCGTGGAGGCGTTTCGTTAGCACGTCGCGGAGTTGGTTGACGGTGCGGTCGCCGGAAAAAGCGCGGAGATATTCGTGCATGGCGATGAGGACGAAGGCCCAGGACCGGGGTGAGGTGAAGGTCTCGACGATGGGAAGTCCTTGTTGAAAAAGCATTGCGCAAAGGTTGCGATGCCCGTCGTTTTTGGAACGGCCAAGCGCCATGCCCGCAGCCCAAAGAGCGCGGGCGTGGCTGTCTTCGGAGCCGTAATCTTCGAGCCACTGGCGGCTGTGACTCATGAAATTACGGAACCGTCCCGTGTTTTGATCGAAGGCATCCCAGAGAAAGGCGAGGTAAGTGCTGGCAAGTTGCTCGATATTAAGCTGGGCGATGCGATTGGTCATTTCCGGCAGGAGCAAAGTGAGGATATAGGCGCGGGCGTTGTCGTCGGTGCAATAGCCTTCGCGAAAGTTGGGCACATTGAAAATGGCGTGCTGAAAGATGCCGGTGTTATCACTCATCCGGAAAAGATGATCGAGCTTGATGGGAGGCAATTCGTAGGGCTGATTTTCCAGGGTGCGCACGGCGAAGGCCTTGCGAGGAGTGCCAATGCGACCGGCGCGTGCGCGTTGGAAGCTTTCCATGTAACGTTCGGCGACGACGGGCCAGATCATTTCGCGGCCCAGTTTCCAGGCGCGTTTGCGCATGGCGACCATCAGGGCGGGATCGGCGAGGAGACGGTTGACATTTTCCGCAATGGCAGCAGGATTGGCGAAGGGAACGAGGATGCCGCGTTCGTCGGCCAGCAATTCCTGCGCGTGCCAGTAAGGGGTGGAGATGACCGCCTTGCCCGCGCCCACGGCGTAGGCGAGCGTGCCCGAGGTGATCTGCGCCTCGTTGAGATAGGGGGTGATGTAAATATCCGCCGCGCTGATGAAATCGGAGAGTTCCTCCTGGGTGACAAAGCGGTTGTAGAAGATGACGTTTCGCGCCACCCCGCGATCCTCGGCGAGACGTTCCAGCATGAGGCGATAGGTTTGTCCGTCGCGGGCGATGAGATTGGGGTGGGTCGCTCCCAAAACGATGTAAACGACATCGGGGTTTTGCGCGATGATGGCGGGCAATGCCTCGATGACGTGCTCGATGCCTTTGTTGGGAGAAAGCAGGCCGAAGGTTAGGAGGACGGTTTTTCCCTCGACGCCAAATTGATCCTTGTGAAACGCCGGGTCGATGAATTGCACGTCGGGCACGCCGTGGGGAATAAGGTCGATTTTATTCGAGGCGACACCATAGACCTGCTCGAGAAGTTCGCGTCCGCGCTCGGCCATCACGACGAATCGATTGGAAAGTAGATCGAGTTGTTTCATCACAGCGCGTTGTTCCTTGTTAGGATCGCGCAGAACGGTGTGCAAAGTCGTCACCACCGACATGTGGACATCGCGCAGAAAAGCGAGGAGATGACTTCCCGCGACACCGCCGTAGATGCCAAATTCGTGTTGCACGGAGACGACCTCGACGTTGTTGATGTTGAGGAAATCCGCCGCGCGCCGATAAGAATCGAGTTCTTTTTCATCGATCTCGAAACGGATGCGCGAGGGATAATCGTAGCCTTCGGGTCGATCATTGACCGCTCCGACGAGACAATCGCAATGCGGATACTGGGCGGCGACAGCCTCGCAGACATCGGTGGTAAAAGTGGCAATGCCGCACTGGCGTGGCAGGTAATCGCCGAGAAAAGCGACACGGGTAAGAGGAGAGGCGGTCATAAGTTCCCAAGCAATCGGATTTCAACCCCTTACAAGCTGTAAAAGATTCACCAAGCAAACTACGGGAAAATACTGTCGCACAGGATGGGCGGGGAGTCATGCCAATGCTGAATGGTCTTTATGGATGCCCGAGTTCCGCTGTTTTGGCGGTTTTCCACACGAGGCCAACTGTCTTTTGGTCTTATTTTTAAACGACTCACAAAATACTGCCAGCGAGAGTGGCCGATCCGATGACGCCGGCATCGTTGCCTAACATTGCCGGGACGATGTCCAAATCTTGATGGATCACTCCCGGGGTGCGGCCCGCGATGGTCTGGCGGATGGGATCGAAGACCCAGCGACCTGCCTTGGCCACCCCGCCGCCGATGACGATGGCATCGGGATTTAACAACCAGACGATATCGCTTAACACGACGCCGATTTCTGTCCCGATCTCTTTCCAAAGTTGAATCGCCCGGATGTCGCCTTCCCCGGCCAACTCGGTGAGGTGCGCGGGGGTGGCTTCCTCGACTTCGCCAAAGAGGGTGAGCATTCGGGCGACGATTTCCCGGTTGCCGACTAATTTTTCCAAGGCACCCGTATTTCCGAAACCGGCAGCGGGTCCCTGGGGATGATAATGCATGTGCCCGATCTCTCCGGCGGCAAGGTTGGCTCCGCGATAAAGCTGGCCATTGAGAATAAGGCCACCGCCGACCCCGGTGCCGAGAGTGATGCAAATGACGTTATTTTTGCCTCTGGCGGCGCCGTATTTCCATTCTGCGTAGGCCATGGCATTGGCGTCGTTCTCGATTAAAACCGGTAGCCCGGAGGCATCGGCCAGAATCTGTCGCAGGGGCACATCGCACCAGCCCGGCACGTTGGAGAGTTCGTGAACGATGCCGTTGATGGAATCGACCAGGCCGGGCAGTCCCACCCCGATGGCGGTGATCCCGGGGTGGGGCGCGCGCAGGCCTGCAATGGTGCTTACAATGGCTTCGATTATGGCTTCGGAACTGGGGTAAGCCTGCGTCTCGATCCGTTCGGCTCGCTGGATGATGGTGCCATTGCTAACAACAGCCGGTTTGATGGTGGTGCCGCCAAAGTCGATGCCGAGGGTGATCATGGGAAGGTTTTTTCGGGTTGGGAATTAAGGGTTAGGAGTGTGAGGGGAGGTTTCTCGTGGCGATGATGCGCAGGCCTTCGAGCGTGAGATCGGGATGGACGATTTTTAAAACGGGAAGTCGTGCCGCGATGAGCGAGGCGTAACCGCCGGTGGCGATGACGTGGATTTTTTTTTCGCCAAGCTGCGTGCGAATCTGGGCAAGAATTTCCTTTATCAGGCCGCGATACCCGTAAATGGCACCAGCAAGCATGGCCTGACGGGTGGAACGTCCGATGGCGGAGACAGGTTCGAGCAGATTGATGCGCGGCAGAAGGGCGGTGCGATCGTAGAGATAATCGGTCATGACCTCCAGACCGGGTGCGATGACGCCTCCGAGATATTTTTTTTCGCGGGAAAGGATGTCGAAAGTGACGGCGGTGCCGAAATCGACGACCACCGCCGGGCCGCCGTAGATTTCAGCGGCGGCGACCGCGTTGGCGAGGCGATCTGCTCCGATGCTGGAGGGGCGCGGGTAATCGATGCCGATGCCGAGATTGAGTTGATGGGTGAGCAGCAAGGTGGGTTGCGTAAATGCCTGGCGCACCTCGTCTTTTTTGGCGGGGACGACAGAACAAAGCACGACGTGGGTAAAAGACCAGCGGCGGGTGATCGTCTGCAAAGTCGCCGAGGTAAGATCGGCGGTGGCGAGCCGTTTTTTTTGCAAAAGCCGGGTGTCGTTGGCCAGGGCAAGCTTGACGAAAGAGTTACTGATGTCGATGAGAAGAAACTGCCGTTGCATGAAACGCGGAGAGTATTCGCTGGTTTCCAAGTCGATTTCACGCTTTATATTTGGGTCATGCTTGATTTGGTCCATCGTCCCCGGCGTCTGCGCGAAAATCCATTGTTGCGCGAGTTGACGCGCGAGACGCGATTGCATCCGCGACAGTTGATTCAGCCGCTGTTTATCAGTGAAAATGTGCGTCTGCCCCGCGAGATCGGGAGTATGCCCGGGGTGTTTCAATTGCCTTTGGAAGCTGTGGTGGCCGAAGCCGAACGCCTGGCCGAGGTGGGGGTGGGGGCGGTTTTGTTGTTTGGTATTCCGAGCGAAAAAGACAGTCGCGCCAGCGGTGCCTGGGCGGAGGAGGGCGTGGTGCAAAAGGCGGTTCGCGCGATCAAAAAAAATGTGCCCGGCATCGCCGTCATCACCGATGTGTGTCTCTGCGAATACATGGACCACGGCCATTGCGGCGTGGTCCAGGAGGATGGGGGATGTTTTACCGTTTTAAATGATGAATCGGTCTCCATTCTCGCCAAGGTGGCCCTCTCGCACGCCGAAGCCGGAGCGGATCTGGTCGCTCCGAGCGATATGATGGATGGACGCATCGGCGCAGTGCGCGAGGCGCTCGATGGTGGAGGATTTACGCATCTGCCGATCATGAGTTATGCGGCGAAATTTTGTTCGGCACTTTACGGTCCCTTTCGTGAGGCGGCGGAGAGTGCCCCGCAATTTGGGGATCGCCGCAGCTACCAGATGGATCCGGCCAATGCCTTGGAAGCTCTGCACGAGACGGCGCTGGATATCGAGGAAGGCGCCGATATCGTGATGGTGAAACCCGGCCTGCCCTATCTGGATATTCTTTGGCGGGTAAAAGAAAAATTCCAGCGTCCCACCGCCGTCTATCAAGTGAGTGGGGAATACGCCATGATCAAAGCCGCCGCCGCCCAGGGGTGGCTGGACGAAAAACGCACCGTGCTGGAGACAGCGACAGCATTTCGGAGAGCGGGCGCGGATTTGATCGTTACCTATTGGGCGGCGGATCTGGCGGCATGGCTCAGGGAATAGTTAGATAAAGATTTTTTCGGTTTGAAAAAAACCGCAACTTATCCCAGGGGCGGTGGTTTCATCAGACAGTTAACAAACCACCAACCATGAAACTAACACACCGCATCCTCATCCCCGCCATCGCTCTTGCAGCCCTGGTGTCCCCACCCTTCACGATCGCTCAAGACGGCCCGCCTCCGCCTCCCGGCAACTCCATCGGCGTCCCCGGTAAAGGTGAGGGCAAAATGCGCGGTCCCGATCTCGAAAAACGCATTGCCCGACTCAAGGAAATACTCAGCCTCACCCCTGAGCAGGAAACCCAGGTCCGCGAAATTTTTACCCGGCAGAGAGAGCAAAGCAAAGCTCAACGCCAGGCTAATAAAGGCAACCGGCCCACGAAAGAGGAAGCCCAAAAATTACGCAAAGAACGTCGCGATAAAATCGACGCCGCCATACGCGCCGTGCTTACTCCCGAACAACAAATTAAATGGGATGCGCACCTTGCCGAACGCAAGGATCGCGGAGATAAACTCCGCAAACGCAACCAGATCCCAGAATCGTCGGCCACTTGACCCCAACAAATCCTCACGATCCTCGCGATCAACCTTTAATTTGAGGGAGGGAACCCACAAAGACCGCACTTTGGCGACAGAGTGCGGTCTTTGATATTTTTAGATGAACTGCAAAGACGGTCCGGCTCGTAAAGCTTTGCGAAATGGTCGAAATCCTCTTTCTCTTTGGCGTTAGCGCCTGGCTTCTGGCCCTGGTCTTCGAATATCTCTACACCCTGCCCGTTTTTTGGAGTGTGGTGACGGCTTTGATCGCCATCCCCTGCGTCACCGCAATCGATTATCAACGCTCTTTGCGCAGACAATTTCTCACCGGCGTGGAGGAAGATCGCGCACCCGTGCCGCCGGAGGTTTTTCGCTGGAAAATCATCCGTCCCCGGTGGAAAAAACAAATCGTTTTCTGCCTCTCTCTGCAACCGATTCTCTGGCCGCTGCTCTTTTTGTCCCCCGCTCGCGCCAGCCTTTCCTGGGATTCGCTTTTAGGTTGGCTCACCGGATTTGCCGCCATCGTAGCCACGTCAGTTTTGCTCTCGCGCCTCACCCTTTATTTTCAAGTCGCGCAATGGTTCGACCAGATGACGCCCAGGATTGCCGGTTGGTTTTGGAAAATGATGTATCGTTACTCGGATAACATGGATTATCTGCCCGAAAATAAATCTGCTGAAGCCGAGGAGAGTGAAAAAAACGTCGAGACAAAACTCACCGATCCGCGTGGTTAGACCATTCCCAATTTTTACTCACTCCTTGTGAGATTTGGGGTTCAAGAAATTTATTCGCCCAGAAGCCAGAATAATTGTCCGTCGATGGGAGCGATTTTTTCGGCGGGATAATCGGTGCCCCCCTGCAAGATGGCTTGCACGAGCGATTGTTTGGCGGCGCCGTTGACGAGGAAGGCGATGGCACGTGCGCCGTTGATGAATGGATAGGTGAAAGTGAGCCGCCAGACCCCCAGTTTTTCGATATAATTAGGCAGGATGCGCCGGGTTTTTTCGGCGAGCGCCAGGGTGCCGGGAAAGAGAGAGGCGGTGTGGCCGTCGTCGCCCATGCCGAGGAGGATAAGATCGTGACGGAAATCGTGGTAACCCTCGAGCTGAGTCTCGTAATCGAGCGCGGCGTCATGGGGATCGAGTTCGCCTTTTATCCGCAGAACGGTGGCCTGGGCGTGGGCGAGCCAGGCGTCGTGGGCCATGCGGTAGTTACTCTGTGCATTGTCGGGCGGAACGGCGCGTTCGTCGCCAAAAGTAATCACCCAGCGCGAGGTATCCGGTGCGAGATCGCGTAATTTTTCATAAATGGCTTTCGGCGTGCTTCCACCGCTGAGCGCGAGAAAAAAATGTTCGCGACCGGCGAGAGCGGCCTCGGCCTGGAGAATGATAAATCGAGCGGCTTCTTCGACAAATTTTTGGGTGTGGATAATTTCGGGCATGGGGTCGTGGAATAAAAATAAGGGAGTGCCGTTGACCAGACGCGAATCGGCCAGGGAGTTGAAATCCAACGGATATTAAGACCGTAGTTTTACAGAAGTCAAAGATTCAGGCTTTTGGTTTCCATTTTATCCCTTTCGATTGGTTTTGGGATAGAGGCACCAATTTGTGGATTTAGCCTCGCTTCGTGAGAAAAAGTCTGACTTTTCGCCGTTTCCAAACTCCTCTTTGGGAAGGGGAATGGAAATCACAAAGAACACAACCAAGTCAGACGTTGTGGGCATCGATGGTTTCCTTTAACTGGCGGAATCAATAGGGTTTTTCCTTTCCTTGATTCCGCAGGCTTTTGCCAGCGGCACGGCACGGATGCCCTCGGCAAGCGGGTATTCCCGGCTGCCGGGATAGACGACGAGCAATTCATCGAGCTTGAGATCGTCCATGGCGATGTGCATGGAGCGGCTAAGCTTCGGCGCGTCTTGAAACTTGATTTCGATGCCTTTCCGCAGACTCGGGAAAAACAGGTCCAGCTCCGAGCCGTTGTGGATCGCATAAAAATACGCACTCTCCCTGCGATGGGCAAGCAGGATTTGCTCCAGCGCGAATCTTCCCACGAGGCCCCAAGTTTCGGATGGTGGATCAGATCGGCATGGGTGGCGATGCCCTGCAGCGCATGGAAGATACCGCTGTCGCGAAAGTAGATCCTGGGGGTCTTGACCAGACGTTTGCCCACGTTGATATGCCAGGGCAGCAGGCGGCGGATCATAAAGGTCTGCTCCAGCGCGTCCAGATAATGGCGGGCGGTCGTTGCTGAAATGCCCATCGCCGATGCGATTTCGTTGCCGTTCCAGATCTGGCCGTGGTAATGAGCGAGCATGGTCCAGAAGCGTCCCATCGCGTGCGGAGCCATTCCGAATCCCAAGCCCGCCAGATCGCGCTCCAGAAAAGTGCGGGTGAAATTTTCCCGCCAATCCAGACTGTCGCGCTCCGTCCTTGCCAAAAATGAACGTGGAAATCCGCCACGCAGACAGAGTCGCTGTAGATCCTCCACCGGCAATTCCGCAATGCCGAAACCCGCCATCTCGATGATCTCCACCCGCCCGGCCAGCGACTCGGAGGCCTGCCGGGAGAGTTCCGGTGACGCGCTTCCCAAGATTAGGAAAGTTGCCGGTTGCCCGTTCCGGTCGGCAAGCACCCTCAGCACTGGAAACAACTCCGGGGCACGCTGCGCCTCGTCCACCACCACCAGCCCGGTCAAGGGAGCCAGCACGCTCATCGGGTTCTCCAGCACCACCGCAGTAGTCGGGTCTTCCAGATCGAAATAGCTCGATGCGCTGGCTTCCATCAACTGCCGCGCCAGAGTCGTCTTGCCGCACTGCCGCGGCCCGATCAACACCACCAGCGGTCCACGACCTAACCCAGTCGCCACTTGCTCCAAGTATGGAGGCCAATCATAGGCGATATCCTCCAGTTTAATTGGAGGATATCAAGTTTATTTCCACCAAGTCTCGCTCCTTTTTATGACCCTTCCCCGGTTGCCCCTTGCATTATCTTACCTTGCAGGCTCGTTCCGAAACTCCTGGTTGGGAACGCCATTGTAACCTGATGTTTTTGTCCACAGATTGCACAGATTTTTGCAGCAGAGTCGGACGACATAAACGGACTGTCATTTTTCCTTTCCTACTGCCAAATGAAATGCATTTAACCGACCTAAAAAATCTGCGTTAATCAGTGAAATCTGCGGACAATTGTTTTTCCTTTTTTAGACGCATCAACCCTCCGGCGGACAAGCCGAAGTGTCGGTCCAGGGCGCGGACGTGGTTGGAGTTGATCGCACGATGGATCTGGTCATCCGCTTTTCATCCCAGGGTTTCCTAGAGAGTGCCGCTGGCCGGACTCGAACCGGCACGGGAGGTGAATCCCAACGGATTTTAAGTCCGGTGCGTCTGCCATTTCGCCACAGCGGCATTTCGGGAGGATGCTCTCGAAAGCGGAGCACAGTGTGCTATCGGATGCAATCGCTGTCCAGCCTTTGTCATGCAAGGTTTTCGAGACCTTTCTTTTGCTTTATTGGTCTCGGGCGGGCTGACTGCGGTTTGCAGGTTGCTTTGCAGCCTGGGCAACAGGATAAAGGGAAGAGACTCTTTTATGAATCTTTATCGCATCGAACAGCAACTGATCTCCCACCCGATCCCCGATATCGAAGCGGAGGTCTGCCGCCAGCTCGATGCCTTGGGTTTGCCGCCGCCGCAGGGGCCGGTCGCCATTACCGCAGGGAGCAGGGGCATTGCCAACATCGTCGCCATTACCCGCGCTGCCGGGCGTTGGCTCCGCGAAAACGGCGCCGCGCCTTTCCTCGTCCCCTGCATGGGATCGCACAACGGTGCCACCGCCGGGGGACAACGCGCAATGATCGAGTCGCTCGGCCTCACCGAAGACGCCACCGGCTTGGAAATACGTTCCAGCATGGAGGTGGTGCAGGTGGGGTCGGTCGCTTCGGGCGATGTCTGGATGGATCGTCATTGTTACGAAGCCGCCGGGGTGCTGGTAATCAACCGGGTAAAATTGCACACCTGCTTTGCCGGTCCAGTGCAAAGCGGTCTAACGAAAATGATGGTGGTCGGGATGGGCAAAATTCGGTCAGCGGCCACGTTTCACTCCACGCCAACTCCGCAGATGAAGGATTTGCTGATGGAAATGGGCGATTTGCTCGTGCAATCGGGCCGAATCTTTGCCGGCCTCGCCATTTTGGAAGATGGCTATGATCAAACGGCGGAATTGCACGCCCTGCCGGGCAACGCAATTTTGTCCGGCGAACCTGCTCTGCTGGAACGTCATCGCACCTATTTCCCCTCCCTGCCTTGCGATGCCTTGCGGGTGCTGGTCGTCGAAAGCATTGGCAAAACTTACAGCGGCACGGGCATGGATACGAACGTAATCGGGCGCCGCGGAGTCAATGGCTACGAAGATCTCACCCGACCGCGCATCGACGTTATCGCAGCCCTTTCCCTCGCCCCGGCCGCCCAGGGCAATGCGTTGGGCGTGGGCAATGCGGACTTCATCACCCGCCGTTTGCGCGATGCCATCGATGAGGAAAAAACTTTTTTAAATACCTACACCACAGGCGACATGCGACGGATGGCGATCCCCTGCACGTTGCGCGACGACGAGGAGGTGGTGGCCCGTCTGGTCGAACGTTACGGGGAGCGTGGCTGGCTTTTTATCCCGAATACCCTGCATCTTGAGACCTTGTATGCCAGCGAGGATGTGGCTGCAGAGTTGCGCCGGCATCCCCGGTGTTCGGTCGCGGAGGAGCCGATCCCGCTGGTTTTTAAAGAAGGCCGGCTGGGGTTGTTTGCTTCGTCGGGTCACGCCCAATAACCGCGCAAAGCCGGGAAACATTTGCTTTCCCCAAGATCGATACGGCCCATTCACTAAGGAGAATCTTCCTGCTGGCAAATGTTTTCGCACTAGCTAGGAGGAATCCGCAGGCATTCTCTCGGGCCGCGCCCGTAGGCCTGTTTGAATACCTTGTAAAACTGCGTGTAACTCCCAAAACCGGCATCAAAGACGCATTCGAGAATCGTTTTTGACCTCGAGTCTTTGGCCATTTCCATAAAGCGGGCAAGACGCACTGAGTTACGATAACGGTTTAACGGCACTCCGACCTGCCGGTGAAAAAGCCGGCTCAAATACGCTTCGCTCATGCCACAGCGCGCTGCGAGCGGCACCTCGCTGCTGTCCAGACGCCCCAGTAACTCCAACGCCTTCTGCACCGAAGGATGCAGGTCAACCGAGCCGCCGACATGGTGGCCTGCCCGCGAGTGTTTCCATGCCTGAATTAACAAATAGTGCAGTCCGGCGTTAAGCGCATCGGGATCGCCATGTTCATACAAAAAACTGGAGGCAAACCCGAAGCCGCCCTCCCGATTGAGCACGTCGGCATCCAGTGATCCTTCCATCATCGCATCCATCGTCTGCCTCACCGCATTAAACGCCGACGGCTCCACTATTTTGTGCATCACACCCCGCATCGCCGGGCTCTTCCGCTTCAGTTCCCGATACTCCTCGCCCAGGCACGTCCGCTCAATCATGGAAGGCTTGAACACTGCCACAAAATACGCGCCATCCTGGGAAAGATCCACCAATTGATGCTCCTGCGACGGAAACATCCACAGCAACGTCCCGCGCGGAAACGTGAATCGGCGGCCATAAACCACATACGTGATCGTCCCGCTCACGACCAGATTTAGCTCCAGCTCGACATGTCTGTGGGTCTTTAAATACGGCAAATGCCGTTTCGCTTCGGCTAGGAAGATAAATCCATCGTAAATCTCCCGAATCTTCAAATCTTGGAGCATAATGACAAAAAATAACATGTTTTTGCCAAAGCACGAAAGGATTTCGTCGAGGTGATTGTGTATATTAATCTTTACACTGAAAACTGATCCATCCCTATGAGCGAAAACACTGCTACCCTCCCACCTCCCGTTACTCTCGATTATAGCCTCACCGGCGAAAATGCCGCGAGAGCCATTGAACGCGGCCTTGCTGAAGCGCAATGGTATCAAAGCCCTGTGCCCCGTGCCACGATGCGCAAATTGCTTGAGCGCAAAGACGGCCCGGCGATTCGTGATACGATCCTTTGGTTTGCCATTCTCGGCGGCACCGCTTGGGCGACGCTCGCGCTCTGGGGCACGTGGTGGGCCGTCATTCCGTATCTAATCTATGCCGTGTTCTACGCCACGGCCTCCGACTCCCGCTGGCACGAAGCGGGTCACGGCACGGCTTTTGCCACCGACTGGATGAACAACGCCCTCTACGAAGTCGCCTCCTTCATGGTCATGCGCGAATCCGTCCTTTGGCGCTGGAGCCACACTCGTCACCATAGCGATACGGTTGTCGTCGGACGCGATCCCGAGATTCAGATTCCCCGCCCACCCGATCTCGTCGCCCAGGCCCTCGGATTCCTCTGCATCGGCAGTTACCGCACTTACTTTCCAAGCGTCATCCGTCACGCCCTCGGTCGCATCACCGATGACGAGCGCACGTATATTCCCGAGACCCAATTTTCACGAATTTTCCGCAACGCCCGCATCATTATCGCCATTTACGCCTGCACTTTCGCCTCAGCGATTTTCTTTCAAACTTGGGCGCCGATTTTTTTCATTGTCATCCCTCACTTCTTTGGCACGTGGCTAATGATGATTCATAACACGCCCCAGCACGCTGGTCTCGCCGAAAACGTCCTTGACCATCGCCTTAACTGTCGCACCGTTTACATGAACCCCGTTAGCCGGTTTATCTATTGGAATATGAACTATCACCTGGAGCACCACATGTTCCCGCTTGTTCCCTACCACGCTTTGGCGCAACTGCATCCTCTCATCAAAGACGATTGTCCGCCGCCATATTCGAGCCTTCTCAATGCCTGGCGCGAGATCATTCCGACGGTTCTCCGCCAGGTGAAAGATCCTTCTTACCACGTCAAACGCAAACTCCCCGACCCAAAGCCCCGCCTCGAAGAAGCCCTGCACACCTCGGCGGAGAAGACCGACAAAGAAGGCTGGATCGAGGTTTGTGCCGCCGTCGATCTCGGGCCCTCGGATGTCATTCGTTTCGATCACGGCAAAAAAACTTACGCGCTCTATCGCGATGCCGAGGGTCAACTCTTTGCCACCGACGGCATTTGCACCCACGGCAACACGCACCTCGCCGAAGGCCTCGTCAAAGGCAAAATCATCGAATGCCCGAAGCACAACGGGCGCTTCAATCTCGCCGACGGTTCGCCAGCCCGCGCCCCGGTCTGCCGCGGTCTCGCGACGTTCCCGTTGGAAGAACGCAAGGGCCGCCTCTATCTCAACATTCTCCGCGCAGGCGGTGCCGGCAGCCGCGAGCAGAAGACTTATACGTTCCGCGTCGTCAGCAACCATAACGTCGCGACATTTATCAAAGAGCTTGTCCTCGAACCAGCCGATCCCTCGCAAAAAGTGGAGTTCACACCCGGCGACTACATGCAGCTCGACATCCCCACTTACGACACGATTTCTTTTCGTAATCTCGACATTCCCCAGCCCTACGCCGCCGTCTGGGAAGCCCAGCACGTCTTCGATCTCGTTGCGTCAAATCCCACCGAGCCCCGCCGCAACAATTACTCGCTGGCCAGCAATCAAGCCCTGGAAAAAACCCTTCGCTTCAACGTCCGCATCGCCACTCCGCCCCCCGGGCAGGAGTGTCCTCCCGGCGTCGGTTCCGCTTATGTGTTTAACCTTAAGCCCGGCGATACCGTCACCGCCATCGGGCCATTTGGCGACTTTCATCCCAAACCCACCCAGCGCGAAGCCGTTTATATCGGTGGTGGCGCTGGCATGGCTCCCCTCCGTGCGCATCTTTCAAATCTTTTCGAGACCGAAAAAACCAACCGCAAAGTGAGTTTCTGGTATGGAGCGCGTTCCCGGCAGGAACTTTTCTATGAGGACTATTTCCAAGCCATCGCTGCGGACCATCCCAATTTTCGTTTTCAACTCGCGCTTTCTTCGCCCTTGCCCGAGGATGCCTGGAATGGCCTCACGGGCTTCATCCACGAAGTCGTCCTAAAAACCTATCTAAGCGATCATCCCAATCCCAAGGCGGTGGAATATTATCTTTGTGGTCCTCCCATGATGATTAAAGCCTGCACGCAAATGCTGTCGGCACTCGGTGTCCCGCCCAACCAGATCGCCTACGACGAGTTTTAAACACCTCGGAGTTTAGACTGATTGTCGCAAGGGTTAGGTAAAAAAAACGGTCTGTTGGTGCTCTGGGGTGGGTGGGCTTCCTGGATTACGAATTGGACATGGGAAAGGGTTTATCCGCAGATTACGCAGATTTTCGCAGATTAAAGAGGACCGACAACCCTATAAATCTGCGTTCGTTTACGGATAGCCCCTCATTGAAAGGGTTGAGTAAAAATGGCGAAGTTATTTTAGTCACGGGAGCCGTAGGTTAAATCGGAAGACACATGTGGGCCATTTCTATGGTAAATGTTTGATCCTGCAAGAATCTGAGCCCGTGCGATGCTGGAAGTGAAGGGTTGGCTACGATCCCCCGGCCGGTGATTTTTTTTACCTGCGAGTTTTTGGAAAGGGTCTGGTGCGGTCGCAGGCCGAGAGTTTTTTTGGCCGAATCAGTCAAAACAGGGCATCCGAGTTCGGGCACTTACCAGAGGACACTTTCCAGCGCCCACCCTCGCGGGAAAAACTTCTGCCGCTTTGGAAAAAGGAAATGGGCTGGGCCAACTGTTTATTGCCAGGAGATGACGTCGTCTTTTCCTGCGCCTGTTGTTTTGCTGCCGGAGCCGCCGTTACCATCTTTACCTATTGAATATGCAATTACACCGGTATCGAGAGGGTTATTGCCAGCGGTAGGGACGGTATAAGGATTATCCACCTTGTTATCATAATCCTGATCGATCCAGACCACATAGGCATTTCCCCAGGGATCGAGCCATTTACCAGCGTTACTTCCTGTAACTTGGATACCGGCACGTCCTTCTTTCTTGGCCGCAGGAACTTCGATGAAACCAATTTTGCGAGGATTAAGGGCAAGTTGTTCACCACTTAGGCCGGTGATGACGCGCAGCACGTTGAAAAGTTGATCCTGATTGGTGGCCGTATATTTGCCGGTAGTGACAACCGAGGGTAACAACGGATACTTCCCATATTCCGTAAAATACCCTTTTACCGCCGTGACGATTTGGATGGTGTCGTTTTTTGCCTGGGCTTTTTTGGCGGATTCGATGGCGGAGCCGATGGTGGGAAACAAAATACCCATCAAAATGGCGATGATGGCGATAACGGTGAGCAATTCCACCAAG
>JBBRFA010000046.1:0-24296 GCA_038225185.1 Chthoniobacterales bacterium | reverse complement strand
CGTTTGGGACGGTCTTGCTCGGCTTGTTGACGCTGCTGGCGTTGTTGTGAGGCTTCGCGTTCCGCCGTTTTTTGTTGCTCGCGTTGGGCTCGTTCCTGACCTTCCGACTCGCGCTGACGGGCTTTATTTTCCTGGTTGCGCTGGGCCTCACGCTGGGCGTTTTGTTGGGCCTCACGCTGGGCGTTTTGTTCGGCCTCACGTTGAGCGTTTCGTTGGGCCTCACGTTGAGCGTTTTGTTGGGCTTCTCGCTGAGAGTTTTGCTGGGCCTCACGCTGGGCATTTTGTTGGGCTTCACGCTGGGCGTTTTGTTGAGTTTGCGCCTGCTCGCGGAGCTGATTTTTCTGAATCTGCTCAAGACGTTGCTGCTCAGCCTGGCCTTCCTCCTGGCGGTTTCGGTCGGCGTTTTGCTGCTCGTTTTTTTGCCTGGTTTGTTCGATCTGCCGCTCGCGAAGTTGATTTGCCTGCTGATCTTGGCCGGCATCATTGGGCTGGCGACGCCGCTCTTCACGATTGGATTCTTCCGGCTCTTGGGCAGTTTTTTCGACTGGAACGATGGGCAAAGGAATTACTTCGGTGGAATTTTGCGGAGTTCTTTCGTCCGGCCGGTTTCTGCCTGGCACTTGGTGGGGGCGGTTGATGGAGATATCCGATTCCGATAGACTCTGCTGCACATTTTCGGGTTGACGTTGCGCTTCGGCTTCTGCTCGTCGCCGGGCTTGCGCTTGCGTGACTCGTTGACCGATCATTTCCTGGCGGTTGGCTGGTTTGCGAGTGACCACTGGAGGTTGCGTGGGAATGGCCTCGGAGTTGTTGGAGCTGGAGACCCTGTTTTCTAGTTCAGGCGTGGGTGGAGTGTTTGCGAGATCGGCACTCGGAGATTGTGCGGGGCGATTGCGACGATTGGCGATGCGTTCACGATCTTGGGTGCTCACACCGCGCCAGCCTTTTTCGCGTTCGGTCCGGACGATTTTCTTGCTGATGTTAGCTGGACGCGGGGCATTTTCCGGGCGGGTTTTTTTGGTGACCAAAGGGGCTGCGACAGCGAGGCGGTCACCTCGAATATAGTTATTTTTTTGGCGTGAATCGACTCGTTCCGGCCGTTGGAAGTCTAGGCGATAGGTGTCGATTGGACTCTGGCTGCGTGGGCGAATGCGATCGTAGCTGGGGCCGTGATTGATGATGACATTTTTATTCCAGGAGAGCCGGGTAATGTTGGTCGTCTGATAAAGAATGGTTAGGTTGCGGGCGGGTTCGACGATTTTTCCGAGGTAGGTGTCTTCGCCGAAATCGGTGACGCTGACGAAATTATATTGGGTGGGGCCGGTGTTGTAGGAAATGGCCAGATCGGAGGAAATGCCGCGTGAATGATCGAATTCGGCCTCTGGTGGCAGGGGAGCCCAGCCGATAAATTCATCGTTTTCCTGCCAGGAAACCCAGGCGGGAGCCCACTCGGTGCCGGGCACCCAGCACCAGCCGGAGTTGCTGAGCGAAACCCAACGGCCATAATGATAGGTGGCCCAGCCAAAAGGTTCGTTGGATTTCCAGGTCCAGGCGGCATCGGTATAAACCCAGCGTCCATCGAGATAAGGACGCCAGTCGGGTTGTCTGGCTGCGAGGTTGGGACGCCAGATGTAGCCATAATCGGCGGAATCGAACCATTCCCCCTGGTCGGCCAGGGATTCGTAAAAAAGATCGTAGCCCACGGGGGTGCCATTGGAAACAGGGGCGGCGGGGATGGCAGAAGTGATGGGTGCTGCGGGAGTGGGGCGGCTGCGTTCGGATTCGAGTTCGGCACGTTGTTGGGCGAGGGAGCGTTCCTGTTCTTCGAGCAAGGCGCGTTTGGCGTCGAGTGCGTCGAGGTGCGCTTGTTCATCGGCCGATTTAAGGGCGGAATCCCGGTCGGCGATTTCCTGGCGCAATTGTTGGGACTGTGCGTTCAAGGCCTCGACTTGAGCTTGCAGTTGGGCAAATTTTTCTTCTTGCGCTGGATCGATCGAGGTGGCGGGGCCAGGTTTGCATCCCGACCAGAGGGCCAGGGTGGCGAGGAGAAGGAGCGGGGCGGAAGTTTTCATGGTTCGTGCCAGGGGCATGAATGGAAGACGAGAGAGTCTCATTGAATATTCACTCGATTGTGGGATCTCGCAAATCGGGCGGGGGCAGGATGAGAATTATTTCGAACCCATTTCCCAATATCGGGCTGCCGAGATTCGAACTCGGGACCTCTTGAACCCCATTCAAGCGCACTACCAAGCTGTGCTACAGCCCGTTTATTGGTGAACGGGGAGCGTCCGGCAGAAACGGTTGATTTGCAAGTAAAAACAAATGGTTACCGCGCATGGATTCGAACCATGAATAACGCCTCCAAAGGGCGCTGTGTTACCGTTACACCACGCGGCAGTGTTTCCACTGTGCTTTTGCCCGATGAGAGAGAATTCTCCTCACCGGGATAATACTAAAGCACCGCTTCGCAGAGTGGTCAAACTTCCAGAGGAAAAAGTAACGAATTTTTCTTTCTCATTTAAAAGACGCAAATGCATTCGCGTTGAGACCACTTCTTGAAAATCCACTGCAATCATTTTAACCACCAATGGACACGAATGGACACAAAGTTAAGGCAGGGGTCTGTTTTTTAAATTGAATCAGTGCTCAAGGGCGTCCATTTGCCCGCAAGGTATTTGAAAGATGGGCTTTTTGCCACGGTGGGATTTATTGGCGTGGTTATCCTCGATTTGTCGAATTCGGCTGCGGTTTCCCCATGCCCTGCAAATTGCAGGCTATAATCGAGGATGGTCCAAGATCTGGGAGGAAGCAGGGTCAAACCTGAGGGTTTAACAAGGTGGCATTTTAAGCCTAAGCCTGATCTTTTGTTAAGCCCATCTTCAGCGCGGCTAGAATTTCATCGAGTTCAAATCCTCGACGTGCGTGGTCTGACGTTGACGATAAAGTGCCACGATGATGGCCAGGCCGACAGCGACTTCGGCGGCTGCGACGGTAATGATGAAGAAAACCAGCACCTGGCCATTATAATTGGGCAGACCTTCCAAGGTGCGGAACCGGGAAAAAGCCACCAGCGAAAGATTAGCGGCATTGAGCATGAGTTCGAGCGACATAAAAATCACGAGAATATTGCGCCGCAACAGCACACCGGCCAGGCCGATGGAGAAAAGCAGTCCGCTGACCAGCAGATAATTGTTAAGCGTGACCATGATGGCTTACTTCAACTCCTTTTTACTGAGCACGACCACGCCCACGGTGGCGATGAGGATCAGGACGGCAATGACTTGGAAAGGCAGGTTGTAGGAGGAAAACAAGGTTTCTCCAATGTGCCAGACGTCACTTTTCCCCGAATCGGTTAGTTTTGGAAAAGGTGCCTTACCCATCTCGAATTTGGAAAGGACACTCTGGATCATGAGCACGAAGACGAGGACGACGAATCCGGCGAAAAGCGTGGCGGCTAGATTCCATTTGCGGCGCACCTCGGCTTTAAGATCGAGGAGCATGATGATGAATAGAAAAAGGACCATGACGGCACCGGCATAGATCATGACCTGGATGACTCCGATGAAAAAAGCTTCGAGCGACACGTAAAGTGCGGCCAGAGCGAGGAAGGCCATGACGAGGCTAAGCGCACTGCTGACGGGTTGACGCAAAAGAACGACCAATACGGCAAAAAACAGCATGATGCCGGAAAAAGTCCAAAAAAGAATCGGAGGCATTAGGTGGTGTAATTAGAAAAGGTGGATGATGGATTTTGGAGAATCAAAATGGGGTGATTAAACAAAAGTTAAACCACGACTTTCAAAATCATTTGAGCGGGTTCCACTTGTGGACCAGGCCGTCCATGGTGCCGCCGAGTTCATAAAGTTTCTTTTTATCATGAACCATTTCTGCACGACTGAGTCCGGTGATGGCGTAATCTTTGCGCAAATAAATTGCCTGCTCGGGGCAGACTTCCTCGCAAAGTCCGCAGTAGATGCAGCGGATCATGTCAATTTTAAATTCCTCGGGAAATTTCTCCACTTTGGCAAATTTCGACTCCTTGGGTAACTCTGCGGGGATGATTGTGATGGCGCGGGGCGGGCAAATGAATTCGCAGAGCTGACAAGCCACGCAACGTTCGCGATCGTGTTCATCTTTCACCAGGGTGGGCGCACCCCGGTAGTATTCGGGCAGGTTGGCATCCCATTTTTCCTCGGGATATTGCATAAGGACTTTGGTCCGGCCGAGAAGCATGTTTTTAAAATGCCGCGCAGTGATGATGAGACCGGCGACGATTGCCGGGAGATACATCTTCTCTGCCAGAGTCATTTTTGGTCGGGAGACAGTGTAGGCCATGGGTAAGATTGAGTTTTTAGGATTAAAATAGAAAGGTTACAATTAAGGAACGAATGCCAGGATGATTGCAGCGATAAAAATATTAATGAGGGCGAGTTCAAAGAAGAAATACCAGCCGAGTTTCATCAATTGATCATACCGAAACCGGGGTAAAGTCCAGCGCACCCAGATAAAGAAAATGAGGATCACGGCTACTTTACCGAAAAAAGCAGCGATATTGACCATTCCCCAGAATAGGCCGAGCCAGCCGCCGCCACTGCCATCCGGGATGAAGGGGAGATGCCAGGCACCAAAAAACAAGACGACGATGGCGGAGGAACCAGCGATCATGGCGGCATATTCGCCAAGGAAAAAGAGGGCGAATTTCATCGAGGAATACTCGGTGTGATAACCACCGATCAATTCCTGCTCGGCTTCGGGCAAATCGAAAGGCAGACGATTGGTTTCCGCAAACATGGCCACAGTAAAAACCAGGAAAGAAATGATCATCGGGATCCAGAGCAAAAAGCGTTGCAAGGTAAATCCGTCGGGACCGAATGGGAGGATGAGCCAGCCATGTTTAATCTGATATTCGACGATGGTGGTGAGGTTTAAATCGCCGATGAGCAGGAAAATCGGGATGACGGAAAGGCCGAGGGAAAGTTCGTAGGAAATCATCTGCGAGCTGGCGCGGATACCTCCCAGAAAGGGATATTTGGAGTTGGAAGACCAGCCGGCGAGCACGATGCCGTAAACACCCACCGACGAGATTGCAAAAATAAAGAGAATGCCAATATCGACATTGGCGATAACCATCGGGATGTTACCGAGACCGAGGTCGAAACCGAGGAAATTACCCAGTGGCACCAGGATGGGATCGAGATTGAGCACGCTGCCAAACGGGATCACCGCGAGAGTAATCAAGGCTGGCGCCACGCCCAGGACTGGAGCGAGCCAGTAGTAAAATTTATTGACGTGATTCGGGGTAAAATCCTCTTTGATGAGCAATTTCACCGCATCCGCCACTGGCTGAACGAGGCCGAAAAAAGAGAAATCCTTTTTTCCGCCAAATAAAGTAAGCGGAATCCCCACGCGGTTTGGTCCGATGCGATCTTGAATCAAGGCACTGACTTTGCGCTCGGCATAGACGGTGTAGGAAACCATGGGCAGAACGACACCAAAGATAATGGCGAGTGTCTTTATCGCCGAAACCAAAATAATAGAAATGAGCGTCCAATCCATGAGCCGCAAGAAAATGACAAGTCCAGGACAGTCTGTAAATCAACAAATATGAAAAAAATTTAACCCGGCAGGACCTTTTTCTGCCAATGTTTTTTTTAATCGAAACCACACTCTTTACGGGACGAAGGATTGACGGGTTCCCGTTTTGCCGTATTGATTTTTCGATGAAGACCATCATCGACATACCGGAGCGGCTTTATAAAAAAGCGAAGATTCGTGCCGTGGAACTTGGTCAGACCCTCAAGCAAGTTGTTCTCACCTCTTTGGAAAAAGAACTGAAAACCCTCACCGCCCTTCAAGAAAAACCAGTCTCCTGCTGGGCTAAAGGCAAGTTGCTGCCAGAATTCGCCCGCCTTCAGGCGCTGGGAGCTTTCAAACCCAAACCGGGTGACAGATCGATTGATGACATTATCTATGACATTAAGGCAGATTCCGCTGCATGATTTATTGCGACACCAGCTACCTTGTCCGTCTTTATTTGGATGATGTAGGATGCGAGGCTGTCCGGGACTTATGCCTGGAGCATCTCGTCGCCAGTGCCGAACACGCCCGCGTGGAACTTCCCGCCGCGCTTCATCGCGCCCATCGTGAGAAGGGCTTTTCTGCCCCGGCTTTCGCAGCGCAAATGGCTCAGTTTGACAAAGACGACGCCTCACGAGCTTTCTTCTGGTATCCGCTTACCTCGGATTTTTTAGCGGGCTTGAGCGGCTATTTCGCTGGTCTTCCTCCCACCGCTTACCTTCGTGCTGCCGATGCGCTTCATCTGGCCTGCGCCGCAAAACACGGATTCACCGAAGTCTGGTCCAACGACAAACATTTCCTCGCCGCCACCCCGTTCTTTGGACTCAAGGGACGCAACGTGGTTCGGATCTAAAAAATCCTCGCGTTTGCTTTCGGCTAACGCCCGACTTTTTGCCATCCTTTGCGCAGCCCCGCTTTGTAGCCGCGCCGAAAAGCGCGGTTCATCAACTCCGCATAATGCCCGGCACTCGCAGGATCACCGCAATCCAGATACACGTTTCCCTCCGCATCGACAATTCGGTGGCGCCCTTCTTCAAAGCGCACCTGATAGGGTTCCTCCTCATTTGCAGCATTCATCTTACTTTTTAAATCAAAAATGCGCCCCCGACCCAAGTCCAAAGTCGAGGATTTTAGGCTTTTCTCGCTTTTTAAAAGATGTTCGTATAATTAAAAAACTGTCAGTCACTTTTTATTAATTAAAATGACCGTCCTTTCCCGAAAACCTTCCACTCCCATTAAATTGCCCGATTTTCTACTCCGGATCGAATTCGTGCAGGGATAAAAAAGCCAGATTTTTCACATTCCCATGAATTCCGACACTGCCTCCCAGACCGGGATCGGCCTAGCCGAGGCCTTGGAACTTGCCATCCGCGCTCAGCAACACGGCGAAATCGATCAGGCACGGGAAATTTACCGGCGCATCCTCGAAGTCTGGCCAGATTGTCCCGATGCCGTGCATTTCCTGGGGCTGCTGGCCTATCAGCAGGGCGATCACGAACAAGCCTCTGCCCTGGTTGAAAAATCGCTCGTCCTGGCTCCCGACCATCCTGGTTTTTGGAATAACCTGGGCAATCTGCACAAAGAAAAAGGAAATAAATTCGAGGCCGCCGCCGCTTATCGACGATCGATTGCGTTGCAGCCGGATTTTGCCGATGCCCACAATAACCTGGGTGTGATGGCCAGCCAGCAAGGCGATTTTGCCGCCGCGGTGGCGTCCTATCAAAAAGCCATTTCCCTGCAATCCGATCACGCCGATGCCTACCTTAATTTTGGCAATGCCCTGGAACAACTCGGCCTGCTCGCAGATGCCACTCTGGCTTACGAGGCAAGAATTCATCTCCGACCGAATCACCCCGAGGCGTATGGCCGTCTGGGCATTCTTTTGTGGCGGCAAGGCAAAAAAGAGGAGGCCGTGGAAGCGATCGTTGCCAATACGGAATTGGATCCGGGCGACACCCAGGCTTTTCTTTTTCTCGGGCACATTTTGGCCGAGCAAGAACGCAATCTCGAAGCCTGCGAGGCCTTACGCAAAGTAGTCGAAATCTCACCCCGCCACACCGGGGCCAATCGCATGCTGGGTCTTACCCTCGCTCGCGCCGGCAAAATCGCCGAGTCGAGGGAAGTCTGGTTAAAATGGGCCGAAGCTGATCCCGCGAATCCGGTCCCGCGACATCTCGTCCAAGCTGGCTCTGACGAAGGGATCCCCGTCCGGGCCAACGACGATTTTGTGGTGTGCGAATTCGACCGGTTCGCTAATTCCTTCGATAAAAAGCTCAAGCATTTGCAATATCAAGCACCGGAATTGGTCGCCGGGGCTTTGCAAAAGCTGTTTCCTGATCCGACAATAAATTCGCTGGCCATTCTCGATGCCGGTTGCGGCACCGGGCTTTGCGGTCCTCTCGTTCGCCCGCTGGCCCGTTATCTCGAGGGAGTCGATCTTTCGCCGGGAATGCTCGAAAAAGCAGGGGAACGCGGCGGATACGATGCGCTGATCGCCGCAGAGTTAACCGCCTTTATGACCTCGAAAAACGAAGCTTACGAGGTGATTATATCGGCGGATACGCTGTGTTACTTCGGTCAACTCGAAGAGGTGAGTGCCGCCGCCGCCGGAGCATTGAAACCGGGTGGTTTTTTCATTTTTACCGTTGAAAAAACTTCCGACAATGCCGTTGGGAAAAGGGTCACACTCGATCCCTCGGGACGTTACACCCATACTGAGGCTTATGTTAGATCGTCCATCACCCGGACCGGCCTGGTCGTGATGGAAATCTCGCAGGTATTTCTCCGGATGGAATATTTTAAACCTGTGGAAGGACTGCTCGTGGTGCTACAAAAACAGCCCCCTGGTTTTCCAGATAACTCAAGCCACGAGGAGGGCCATGCGGGCTAATTTTTGTAATTCCCGCTCCAGATCAGCCGCCGAAAGCGTTAGGAAAGAGGGATCTGTCTGCACGCCACCTTCATCGATGGTCTTTTGCAAGGTTAGAAGCAAAGCTGGCCTGTCCCGGGTGCCGTCGAGGAGTCGCAGCAAAAGTCGCGCGAGTTCGTCTTTTATTTCGACAATATCATCCCGCATGGTGGAAACCCGATTCGAGGTTTCGATTTCCAATCGAGCGAGTGCACTAGCGGTGGGTTTCTCAGTTAACTCCAAAAGAAACGGCGGACGATAAGTGAGCAAAGTAAGCCCGCCAGCAATGGCGATCTGCAAAAGTGCCGAGGAAAAATCCTGCGAGGTGGCCCTCTCCCTTTCCCCGAGATCATGTTTTATCTCTAACCAAAGTTCATCGGTGGAGATAAATTGCGGCCACCTGGCAGCGATGCGGGCAAAAGCTGCCTTGAGAAAGGGGCGACTGGTTTCAAACTCTGATTTATTTGCCCCCAGAAACAACTCGGATTTTTCCGAATGAACATTCCATTCGCCAGACGCAGGCAGGATTTCCCCCGCGAGATAAATCCCGTCAAAATGCCTGGCATCGAGTTGATGATCGATCGCAATGCCTGCGTGGCAGAGCAACGTCTGTCGAAAGGCCCGGCATCGCAGAAAATCGCGGTATTGCTCGCCACCGATCACATCTGCCGGATCCAGCCCATCGAGCACCGTCTGAATGGGTGGCGGATAGGTGAGGGCCTGTTTTTCAGATACAGCAGCCTCGCCTAAAAACTGGAGGCCGTTTTGCGCTGCCTGAGTGGTAAATTCGTGGAAATAAAACGGCTGATTGACCGCACTAAGATCGTCGTGAAAAAAACCTGCGTCGGTGTATTTCTGGATTCGATCCAGTTCGCGTTCAAGGATTTGACGATAAGGATCCTCTTTTTCCCCGGCTTGGGAGAGCAATTTGATCAAGCCACGCGATTGCGCTATCTGATCTGTGGGACGTGGAAAATGTGCCGAGTGATACCGCATCATGCCCCGAACGAGATCGCGGAGATGATTACCGGGATAAGCGTTGTAGCTAATATAAACGACGCCTTGGGCATTGAGGTGTCGGTGGCAAATTTCCAGAATGCGTTTTCGGACATGCTCCGGCACCCAGGAGAAAAGTCCGTGGGCCAGGATGTAATCGAAACCTCCGAAATCCTCTCCGATATCCGCCACATCCAGGGCATGAAGCGCGATGTTTTTTAAACCTAATTTTTCTAGAATTGCTGTTCCACGGGCAATGGGCTGGCTGGCGAGATCGACACCGATGAATTCGCTGCCGGGGAGTGCGTAGGCCATCGAGAGCAGATTAAACCCATCGCCACATCCCAGCTCCAGGACCCGGCAACGTTCGACCGGCGCAGGCGTGAGGCCGGATAGTCTGGCCACGACCCCGATACTGCCCGGATGCGTCTGCGAAAAGACCGCGCTGGGGTAGGGGAGTTCGTCGTAAGGAGTGGTGCGGGAGCTTTCTTCCATTCGCACCGTTTGAATCGCAGAAGAAATTTTGTCAATCCGATTTGTGGAAAGCAAGTCCGCCGCCCGCCAACGTCCGGACCCTTTCGCCATAAATTCAAGCGCTTGTTTTTTAAGGTAACTTGCTTTTTGCACCATTTTCTCCGTGCCCTCTTTCTCTGTCTGTGGCATATCCCATTCCATCTCATGATTCGCACTGCTTTTGTTCTTGGCGCTGGCCTTGGCACCCGCCTTCGGCCATTGACCGACCTTCTCCCCAAGCCGCTTATTCCTATTTTTCAAAAGCCGCTCATCACTTTCGCGTTCGATCATCTCCTCGCTCTTGGGTTCGATCAATTCATTGTCAATACTCATCATCTCGCGCAGGCTTACGATGAGGAATTTCCCGATTATCGTTATGGAAGGCAGGAGATTGTCTTCTGCCACGAGCCGACCCGGCTGGAGACCGGTGGGGGTATAAAAAACATCGAAGATCTCGTCCACGGCGAGCCTTTGCTCGTCTATAACGGCGATATCCTCACCAATCTCCCCATCGAAAAAGCACTCTCCGATCACGAACGCAGCGGACGCCTGGCCACCCTCGTCCTGCGCTCCAGCGGCGGTCCCCAACAAGTAGCCTGGGATCCTGTCACCGGCGATATCCTGGACTTTGGTGGACGCCTCGGTCTCCCACAGGAAAGTCATCGATTCCTTTTCACCGGCATTTACATTCTGGAGGCAGAAATTTTTGCCCACATTCCCGCCGACACCTCCATCTCCATCATCCCGATTTTTTGCAATCTGCTTCGCGATCAACCGGGTAGTATCGGCGGCGTTCTCATCGACGAAGGCCGCTGGTGGGATCTCGGTTCACCCCGCCAATATCTCACCGTGCATCAACATCTTCACCAGCAATTCCTCCGTGCCGGACCGCAAGGATCCCCCGATTGGTTGCAACCCATCGCTCCCAGTGCCGAGATCCAGGGAGTGCGTCTCGACGGATTAGTCAGCATCGGCGAAAACGCTGCGCTCGCTCCCGGCAGCAGCCTGGCAAACGTCATTGTCTGGCGAGACACAAAATGTGCTTCACCCGTGCATTATGCCGACGGTATTCTTTCGCCTGCCGGGTTTCTTCCCGCCTAACCCTATTCATGATCCCGGATTTCCTTCTCCAGCAAACGCTTCTCCGTTTTCCCGAGTTTCAACAGGAGTCGATCACCGCCACCCTCATTGAAAAAGGGGGATCGGATCGCAAATTCTACCGTCTGCACATCGGCCCTCGCAAAACGCAAATCCTCGTCCATTACGGTCATCTGCGCGAAGAAAACCGCCATTACGTCGAGGTCGCCAATTTCCTTAAAAGCCAATCTCTGCACGTCCCCGAAATCCACCACCACGACCCCAACCAGGGGCTCATCTGGATGCAGGATCTCGGCGAACAAGATCTCTGGTCCATCCGCCATGAACCTGCCTCCATACGATTGCCCCACTACGAACGCGTCCTCGAGCAAATCGCCCTTCTGCACCAAGTCCCAGTCAGCAGGGCCGGGAATCTCTCCCTTCCTCTGCCTTTCGACTCCGCCCTTTATCGCTGGGAACAAAATTACTTTTTCGATCACTGCCTTACACGTCATTTCGGTCTAAAAGTGGACCTTGCCGATTTCCCGGCCCTCGCAGATATCGCCGACGAACTTGCAGAACTCCCCCGCGTGTTGCTTCATCGCGATTTCCAATCGCAAAACATTCTTATCCATTCCCAAGCCACCTGGATGATCGATTTCCAGGGAATGCGCCTCGGCCTGCCCCATTACGATCTTGCCTCGCTGCTTTACGATCCTTACGTGGACTTCGACCCCGCCGAACGCTCCCAGCTCCTTTCTTATTATCAAAACACCATCGCCAACGATGACCCCGATTTCGAGCATGTCTTTCGCCTCTGCGCCCTCCAACGCCTTATGCAAGCCCTCGGCGCCTACGGTTTTCTCGGGCACACCCAAAACAAACCCGATTTTCTGCGCCACATTCCCGCCGCGCTCGCTTCTCTTCGCAAAGTAGCCGACTCCATCCCAAGTCTCGGCGCCTTGCATCCGCTCCTGAACCGAATCTCTGCCTGAACCTTCGCATGGACGAACTTTTTTCCACCGAACCGCATGTCCTCACCATCAGTGAACTCACCCGTCGGGTTCGTGGTCTTCTGGAAAAAGGCATCGGCGAAGTCACCGTCAGTGGCGAAATCTCCAATCATCGTCGCCAGGCCTCGGGCCATCATTATTTTACTCTCAAAGACGAACGCGCCCAACTCGCCTGCGTCTGGTTTGCCCGCACCGCCACCCGCCAAAAAATCGAAGACGGCATGGCTGTGCTGGTTAAAGGCGAAATCACCGTTTACGAAGCCCGCGGCCAATATCAGCTCATCGTGCAAAGCGTCCAGCCCCAGGGGCAGGGGGCGTTGCAGGCACGCTTCGAGGCTCTCAAACGCGTTCTCGACGCCGAAGGTCTCTTCGATCCCGCACGCAAACGGCCCCTCCCACGCTTTCCCCAGGCCATCGGCCTCGTGACCTCCCCCACCGGCGCTGCTTTGCAAGATATGCTCACCATCTTCGCCCGTCGCGCCCCCTGGGTGCGGCTTTATTTGCTGCCCGTCAAAGTCCAGGGCGAAGGCGCCGCCCAGGAAATCGCTGCCGCCATCGATCAATTTCAAAAAAACCCGCCCGTCGATCTTCTCATCATTGGTCGCGGAGGAGGCAGCATTGAAGATCTCTGGCCTTTCAACGAAGAAATCGTCGCCCGCGCCATCGCCCGCAGCATTCTCCCGGTGATTTCTGCCGTGGGACACGAGACCGATTTTACCATCGCGGATTTTGTCGCCGACCTGCGCGCGCCCACCCCCAGTGCAGCCGCCGAACTCGCCACCCCCGATGGCGCCGATCTCCTCCGTCGTCTTCAACATCTCGCCAGCCGCCAGCAACAACATCTCCGCGCCGCCATCCTGCACGAAAAGGAAAAACTTCAGGGCCGCCTCGCCCCCGCTCTCCTGCGCGACACCCGCCGCTGGCTCGATACCCGCCAGCAAACCCTCGACGAACTCTCCCTCGCGCTCCTCAACCATCTGCAATCCCGGCTTAACGCACTCCAGACCCGTTGCAAAGATCGCCTCGCCTCTCTCCAAAGCCATCGCCCAGATCATTTGCTCGCTCTCAAAAAACAACGCTTTCTCACCCGCCACGATCTGCTTTTTTCCACCCTCCAGCTTCAACTCCGGGATCGTGCCTCCCGTCTCGACCGGCTCATCGAGCTCCTCCGCGTCCTTGGCCCCGACTCCACTCTCCAGCGCGGCTACACCATCACCACCCGCCCCGACGGCATCGTCATCCAATCGAAAAACATCCAGTCCGGTGACATTCTCCACACGCGATTTCAGGATGGCGAAATCATTTCCACCGCGCAATAATACTCCCCCACCTTCCGCCGCCCATCCCTATGCCCACCACCGACGCCATCCGCCCCTTCATTTCGCCCTACCGCATTTCCAACGGCAAGAAATTCAATCTCGAAAGCAGTCGGCCCGACGACACGGGCGAAATCAAAGACAAGGAACACGCCGGCAAACTCCTCGCCGCAGGCATACTCCGTCTCTCCGAACTCCAGGAAAAACTCTACGCCCACGACCAGTGGTCGCTTCTCCTTATCTTCCAGGCCATGGACGCCGCGGGCAAGGATAGCGTCATCAAACACGTCATGTCCGGAGTCAATCCCCAAGGCGTCCACGTTAGCTCCTTCAAAGCGCCTTCCTCCGAGGACCTCGACCACGACTTCCTCTGGCGTTGCAGCAAAGTCCTTCCCGAACGCGGGCGCATCGGCATTTTCAACCGCTCTTACTATGAGGAGACCCTCGTCGTCCGCGTTCATCCCGAGCTGCTCAACAAGCAAAAACTGCACCACTCGCTCCGGGGCAAAAACATCTGGGACGGACGTTTTGACGATATTAACAACTACGAAAAATTTCTCACCCGCAACGGCACCCTCGTCCGTAAATTTTTCCTCAATGTCTCCCTCGATGAACAAAAGAAACGCTTTTTAGAACGTCTCGACGACCCCTCGAAACACTGGAAATTTTCTGCCGCCGACGTCACCGAACGCGGCCATTGGCAGGGTTACATGGCCGCTTATGAGGACATGATCCGGCACACCGCCACCGAGCGCGCGCCGTGGTTCGTCGTGCCGGCGGATAAAAAATGGTTCACGCGTCTTGTCGTCGTCTCCGCCATCATCGACGCCCTCGAATCCATCGACCTGTCCTACCCAGTGGTGAGTGAAGCCGCCAAAAAAGATAATCTCGCCGCCCGCAGACTCCTCGAAAAAGAATAGGCAGGGTGGCGGAGGTCTTGAAGAGATTTAGAGGGCTTTAAGGACTTATGTTTCCCCAACCTGCCTGCGTCAGAGCCGATAAATGGGTGACCTGGCTCTACCGAAGTTAGTTCCTTTTCGAGAGAACTTTTTCCTCGTAGCGCTTGACCTCGGCCAGCCAGGCCCGGCCGAGGGGGACGTTTTGACGTTGGCAAAACTCGTCCCAGATGGCTCCCAGAGGCAGGGTTTTGAGTTCTTCGAGCAGCGAAAGGCGGGTGGTAAAATCGCCCGCCTCCTCGGCTTCGCGCAAGAGGTGGGCAGGTTCGAGCAGGGCTGCGAGGAGGCTTTTTTGGGCGTTGCGCGTGCCGATGACCCATGCGGCGATACGATTGATGCTGGCGTCGAAATAATCGAGGCCGATGTGGGTGCGTTCGAGAAAATCGCCGCGGACTAATTCCTCGGCAATGGCGCGCGTGGGATCGTCGAATAAGACGACGTGGTCGCTATCCCATCGCACGCCGCGGCTCACGTGGAGGAGAAGGCGGGGGAGGAACTGGAGAACAGAGGAGATTTTATCCGCCAGGCTTTCGGTGGGATGGAAATGTCCGGCATCGAGGCAATAAAGGATCTGATTTTTTACGGCGTAAGCCAGATAGAATTCATGGGAACCGACGACGTAGGATTCGGAGCCGATGCCAAAAAGTTTGCTCTCAACAGCGTCGAAGTTCAGGGCACGATCAACGGGGGCGGCGAGGATGTCGTCGAGGGCGGCGGCGAGGCGTTCGCGGGGTGCTTTTCGATTTGTGACGAGGTCTTTCGAGCCATCGGGGATCCAGATGTTGGTGACGGTGGGAGAACCTATTTGACGCGCGATGTCTGCTCCGATATGTCGGCAGGCGATGCCGTGTTCGATCCAAAATTGGCGGATGCCTGGGTCGGGATGGGTGAGGGTAAGGCCATCGTCGGCGAGGGGATGGGAGAAAAAACTGGGGTTGAAGTCGAGGCCGAGTTCGCGTTCCCGACACCAATCGATCCAGCTTTGAAAATGTGCGACGGTGTAGGCGTTGCGGTCGATTTTGGCTCCCTGGAGATCGGCATACAAGGCATGCAGATTAAGCCGGTGTCTGCCGGGGATGAGGGCATAGGCCTGGTCGAGATCGGCTCGCAGTTGCTCCAGGGTGCGTGCTTTGCCGGGGTAATTGCCGGTGGTTTGAATGCCACCGCCGGTGAGCGTGGCATCGGGTTTTTCAAAGCCGCCGACATCGTCTCCCTGCCAGCAATGGAGGGAAATGGGGATGCGGGCGAGTCTGGCAAGAGCGACTTCGGTCTCAACGCCGAGACTGGCGTAAGATTCTTGGGCGAGCGAGTAGGCAGTGGTCATGGGTGAAGGAAGATGAGCCTCCATTTAATACGTTCACGATCTGGATGCCATAAAAAAACCGCGTAGGCGGAAGTCGGGCGAAACGGTGTGATTTTTTCTTTTGCGAGTGAGCCGTCTGTGATTGGGTAGGGGAGAGATGGAAAAATTGCTTGCAGTGGAAAATTTAAAGATCGCTTTTGGCTCGCAGGAGGCTGTGCGCGGGATTTCGTTTTCCCTGGAAAAAGGCGAAACGCTGGCTGTCGTCGGCGAAAGCGGCAGCGGAAAAAGTGTGACCGCTCTTTCCCTGACGCGATTGTTGCCGGCGACATCTGTTTCGTATCCCAGTGGAAAAATCCTTTGGGAAGGTCGCGACGTGTTGCAGATGTCGGAGGCCGAGCTGCGTGGTTTGCGTGGAAAGAAAATCGCCTACATTTTTCAGGAGCCGTCCACTTCGCTCAACCCGGTGCGAAGTTTGCGGAGTCAGATTGGCGAGATGCTTCAATTGCACCGTCCCGAAGTGCGGGATCGCGATGCGGAAACCGTGTTCTGGCTGGAAAAAGTAGGTATCATTCATCCCGCACAACGTCTGCACGACCGTCCATTTCAACTCAGCGGCGGGATGCAACAACGCGTCATGATTGCCATGGCTTTGTGCGCGCGGCCCGATTTATTGGTGGCCGATGAACCGACCACCGCGCTGGATGTGACCACACAGGCGCAGGTGATGGAGTTATTGGGCGATTTGAAACGCGAATTGGGCATGTCGATTCTGATGATTACGCATAATTTCGGCCTTGTAAAAAATCTCGCGGATCGTGTGATCGTGATGTTTCGAGGGGAAATCGTTGAGGAAGGCGAGGTGGAAAAAGTGATCCGCGAACCGCAACATCCTTACACCCGGGCTTTGATCGCGTGCATTCCCAAGATCGGATCGGGCTTGCGTCGCCTGCCTACGATTGCAGATTATCTGCCTGCCTAAAAGCTCAGCAGCATCTTTTTAAACAACACCACAAAAAATTTATGGCCCGCATTATTATTACCGGAGCTGCCGGACGACTCGGAGCAGCCCTCGTCGAGTCCTGGTCCCCGAGGCATCAAGTCGTTGGCTTTAACCGCCATCAACTGAATCTCGCCGAGCCCGATCTACTTTCTCAAACCCTCGAACCCCTCGATTTCGATGTCCTGGTAAATTGCGCCGCGCTCACCAATGTCGATTATTGCGAGACGCACGAAGCCGAGGCGTTTGCCATCAATGCCGAAGCCGTGCGCCATCTCGGCATCCTTGCCGCAAAGAAAAAAGCCCGCGTCCTCCACATCAGCACGGATTACGTGCTCTCCGGCACCCAGCAAACTCCGTATTCCGAAACCGACCCTGCCGAACCGATCAGCGTGTATGGTCATTCCAAACGTGCGGGCGAGATCGCCCTCCTCGAAACTTCGCCCCAACACCTAGCCGTCCGCGTTTCCTGGGTTTTCGGACCGCATCGTCCCAGTTTTATCGATGCCATGCTTTTGCGCGCCGTAACGGAGGAGCGGATTTCGGCCGTCGCCGACAAATTTTCCACCCCTTCCTACACGCTCGATCTCGCTCAATTGCTCGAACCCTGGCTGGCCGACCTCACCTCGGGCGGCATCTTGCATCTTTGCAACTCCGGCTCCTGTTCCTGGCAGGAATACGCGGCCCACGCTTTGGCTGTCGCTCACGCCATTGGCCTGCCGATGCGGGCAAAAGAGGTCGATTCCATTCAGCTCGCCTCGCTCACGGCCTTTGTTGCCGCCCGCCCGGTTTATACGCGCCTATCCATGGAACGTTACGTGGCAGAAACAGGCATCACCCCGCGCCCGTGGCAGGAGGCGGTCGAAGAATACGTCCGCACCTTTGGTAAAAAGTGCATCGCTTCCGCACTTGTGGCCAAGCCCTGAAGCTCGCAGCGGGGTTGCAGCGATAGATTGCTGCGTTTTTATCTCTTCGCGTTGACTTGGCGATAATCTCCATTACCCTTTTTCTCCTCACTCGCACCCTTGAAAAATATCCTTTTCATTTGCACCGGAAATATTTGCCGCAGCCCCATGGCGGAAGGTCTCTTCCGGCAACTGGTCAAAACCCGGCCCGATATCACCGTCGATTCAGCCGGCGTTGCCGCCACCTCGGGGCAAAGTCCCAGCGTTCATGCCGTGACCGCCCTGCGCGAGCGCAACATCGATATTACCAATTACCGCAGCCAGCCCATTTCCCAGGAGATCATCGACAGCGCGACCCATATTTTTGCCATGACCCAGGGGCATCTCGAAGCCATCGCCCTGTTTTTTCCCGAAGCGGTGGAAAAAACGTTTCTCGTCACCGATTTCGACGCCGATTTACCCGGACGCGACATCGCCGACCCCATCGGCATGGGCCTTGCCAGCTATCGCGAGACTCGCGACGAAATCCAATTTTCCCTGCCTCTCCTGCTTAAACTCATCGACCAACCCAACGCCATGTCCACCTCATCCCTGACTTCTGCACCCACTGCCACCTCATCCCGTCCACTCACCATCAGCCTGGGAGCCGATCACGGCGGCTACGAACTCAAACAAAAAATCGCCCGCCACCTCAATCGTGCCGGGCACATCCTCCACGATCTCGGAGCCAACGCCGCAGATTCCGTCGATTACCCCGATTACGCGGCCAAAGTTGCCCACGAAATCATCGATGGCAAAGCCGAGTTTGGCATCCTTTTCTGCCGCACCGGCATCGGCATGAGCATCGCCGCCAACCGTTTTCCGCAGATTCGCGCCGCCCTTGTCACCGACGAAGCCACCGCGCGCACCACCCGACATCATAACGACTCCAACGTCCTTTGCCTCGCCGCCGATCAAGTCGATGATGCCCTCGCCAGCCGCATCGTCGATGCCTGGCTCTCCACCCCCTTCGATGGCGGACGTCACACCACCCGCCTCGAAAAAATCAACACTCTCGGCGGTAATTGCCTGCCCAAAACCCTCGCCGAAGTCGATCCCGAGATCGCCCGCACCATCGCGCTGGAAGAAAAACGGCAATTCGAAAACATCGAACTCATCGCCTCCGAAAATTTCACCTCCCGCGCCGTCATGGAAGCCCAAGGCTCCTGCCTCACCAACAAATACGCCGAAGGTTATCCCGGCCGCCGCTGGTATGGCGGTTGCGAACACGTCGATGTCGTCGAAAAACTGGCCATCGAACGCCTAAAACAGCTATTTCCGGGCGCAGAACACGCCAACGTCCAGCCCCACAGCGGCAGTCAGGCCAATACCGCGGTCTATTTCTCCGTGCTCGAACCCGGCGACAAAATTCTCACCATGGACCTCTCCCACGGCGGTCACCTTACCCATGGCATGAAAACCAACTTCTCCGGACGCCTCTACACCGTGCAACATTACGGAGTAAGCCCCACCGATTTCCGGATCGATTACGACGCCCTCGCCCGGCAGGCCGAGGAATATCGCCCGAAAATGATCACCGCTGGCGCCTCGGCTTATCCTCGCATCATTGACTTCAAAAAAATGCGCGAAATCGCCGATTCCGTCGGAGCCTATCTTTTTGTCGATATGGCTCACATCGCCGGTCTCGTCGCCGGGGGCGTGCATCCTTCGCCGGTCGGCATCGCCGATTTCGTCACTTCGACCACCCATAAAAGCCTCCGTGGACCGCGCGGCGGCATTATTCTGAGCAAAGCACAATTTGGCAAAGGGATCGACAGCCAGGTCTTCCCTGGAGTCCAGGGCGGACCGCTCATGCACGTCATCGCCGCCAAAGCCGTCTCCTTTTTGGAGGCGTTACGGCCCGGCTTCCGCGATTACCAGCGGCAGGTCGTCAACAACGCCAAGGCTCTCGCCGCCAGTCTCGCCCGTCTCGGCTACACCATCGTCTCCGGTGGCACCGACAACCACGTCCTGCTCGTCGATTTGCGGCCCCAAAACATCACTGGGAAAGTCGCGCAAGAGACCCTCGACGAAGCTGGCATCACGGTGAACAAAAATTCCATCCCATTCGACACCCTCCCGATCATGCAATCGGGCGGCTTCCGCATCGGCACCCCGGCGGTGACCACTCGCGGCTTTAAGGAAGAGGAAATGATGGAGATCGCCGACCTCATTCACCGTGCCTTGGAAAACGTCGGTCAGATCGAGAGCCTGCACACCGTGCGCGGAGAAGTAAGAAAACTCACCACCCGCTTCCCGCTGCCTGGTTAAGCGGGGGGCGATTTGCATTTGAAGAGACAGTGTAATGGCTCATATTCTGGCGTGACGTTGCTGGTTGGTAAAGAAAGCGGAGCCATCGCCAGCAGCCGCAGCCAAGGGCTAGCCCAAGTTTCTTATGGAAAATTAAAATTGACCATTTTCGCTTCATTTTCGACACCCTACGAATGTGTAAGTCCTTGATAACCAACGGTCTTAACTTTTAACCTCTCCGCCGCCTACTCTCGACCCATTCGTTGGTCACCACAGCACTGCCGCTCGACGACCGGATGGTGCTTCGTATCTGCAAAGCCTCGCGGCCGGATAATGAGCAGATTCGAGTTTACGAGAACCTGCGCATCGAGTGGAAAACCGCCTTTCATCGGGATTGGTGGCGGTGAGTGGAGTCATTTCGAGCAAGTATTTAACCACGAAAGGCAGGAAATACACGAAACGATCCAGAGGCAGAGACGGCGGAATTTCTGATGCCTTGATTGGTCCCTTTTTAGTGTGGTTCGCGTTTTTTGTGGTTCATGGCTGGAGGTGGAGGAAGCTCAACTTGGGGAAACGGGAGAAATCCGAATCAAAGGAAACAAGGCGGCAGCCGCTGGTGAGGGCAAAGGCAGCGAGATAGGCGTCCGTCCAGAGTCGGTGGGGAAGCGCCGCCTGGATGGAGAGGGCATGGAGATGGGCATCCAAGCCTGCCGGTTCAGTAAGGAATTTGATATGGGGAAGGGCCACAAAATCGCGATAGACGGCCCACGCTTCCGTGTTTGTGAGCGTGCGGCTGAGAACCCGTGGCTGAGTGCTGAGTCGCAGCAGACCCATCATGGAAATGCGGGTAAAAGCGACTTGGGTATCCGCAAATTCCTCCCAATAGCGAGCGGCAGGCTCATGGTGGATGTGGTTGTGATCGACAAGGGCGAGCCAGACATTGATGTCGGGGATGTCCATTTACTTGGTTGTTGATGATTTAGAGACTACGCGATGGTAGTTCTCGATATCTTCCTCCTCAAGAATCGCGTAGAGGTCCGCATTCGAAAGGGCTGGATGCAAGGGAGCACCGGAAATACGGGGAATACCCACCGGAAGTGGATAGGGATTCTTGCGGGGCGCGATATCCTTCTCCAGCGCCAATGGAGCTCGCAATCCGGCTTCGATGTAAGCGGCCAGCAGGTCCTTAAGCTTCACACCTTGCTGGACGGCGCGGATTTTCACCTCACGGAAGAGGGGTTCGGGGAGTTCTAAGGTCGTTCTCATGGGTTGAATTTTAACATTAAAATGCGTTGCTGTAAATATGCTTCAAAGCGAAAGAACGTTGGTTTTTTTTCATGATAATAAAAGGCCCACAGACCCTTGCGGGACTGTGGGCTGCGTTTTTCGCCAGCCGATTAATAGATGATCCCGATTAATAAATGACCTGTCCCTTAGCCCGATTAATAATGCAGCGGCGCACGCATCAGCGGACGCGCCCTGAGATCGCGGGATTAATAAATGACCTGTCCCAAGACCTGTCCCTTAATTTATAAGGCTAAAAATGGACTCTCAATTTGCTGGCGGATCTTCCCTTAGTCGGACAGTTAACTGCTCATTTTGCCTAACTTGCGCCAGCAGCTTGCCCCTCAGTTCTGCAATAAATGTTGTGAGTCCGGAGGAAGGTGATAGTTCGGAGTATTCGCCATTGCCGTCGGCCGTTCTTGGGGAAAGTATAACGGCGGCACTGGTGTAGAGTGACTCCAATACCAGCTTCTCACACAACAACCGATAGCGATCCGCGTAGGATGCAAATTTAAATTCGCCAAATACATCAAAGTAACTGGACTTGATTGGTCGGATTGGCTTGACGTGAACAGCGGGGCAATCCTCGAGCAGCATAATGTAACCGAGAAATGGACGAGCGGATTGTCCAAATGCGCCCTCACGATATGCAGTCCAAAAATCCACAGCGTTTCCTAATGCCTCCTCGGCTCGATTATTTGAATTGTTGCCAAATGACGGCCCGACATGGCTTTTCAACTCAATCGCTGCAATTAACCTTTTGTCGCTGTGAATTAGTAGATCCCACTTTTTTGTTGGACGAAAGAAGCCAGGAAGTGTTGTGAGGCGCGCTTTCTTTTTTACACTAGGGCGGCTAACATCTGCATCATCAACCAATGCCGAAAAAAAGTCCGCAAGCCTGTCGAGATGCTTTCCTGAAGTAACGTTGGCGCGCTCACCTCGATCTGCATCATTTAATTCAGCTTGTTTTACTCCTGCACCTTTCCTGCTCATCCAAAAGTTTCTTACCGCTTCCCGAATTTCCGCGCCATAATCTTTATCAATCATATTTAAAAAGTCGAAGGGTAAGGAGTTCAGAATCGGACAACTGAAAAAGTTCTGCTACTGCTGCATCGCATTCGGTTGGGTCACCACCCACCGCCGCTTTGGCCAATGCCAGCCGCATATCAAGTGGCACATTTTCCCATTTGGGTAGACGCAGACGGCGAAGATATTGAGCTTGAAACCGCAGATAGCCACCCTGCATCTTCACTGAATAGGCTGTAATAAATAACTGAAATAAACGGGAGCGAAGGATAGTCTGAAGCGGTCGAAGCTCCCAAGTTTTCGAGGTCACATAATACAAATTGTGATGAGGATAATATCGACCCTCCTCGTAAACGACGTTGGCCGTCCCCTTAATGTCCGGAATAACCAGTTTGGGAGTAGTAACCAAGTCTGTGTAGATGCGATCAATTGTTCGATACCAATTGTTCCCTGAACGGGAGGCCACATTCCGCCTCCGAATTAAGACTTCGTTCTCAAGCACAAATTTCTTAAAGCGTGGATACTTTTCCAAATCCGCGATACTCCCATTTGGCTCAAATGGATTTACAACCCCGCGTCCTTTCCAAATGACATTACCGTGACAGATGTCCTTGGTTCCAATGAGCGGCACTTTCCTTTCATCTTCGACATCCAAATCCTCATATCTTCCTATGTAAATCCCATCTGCGCCAGTAGCGACTCCAATTCCGACCCGGCAGCCAGCTTCCTCCAGGGTTGGATAATCTCGCTCGAGCCTGCGTATCAATTCGATATGACTATTTGCCTCGGTGAGCCATGGCTGACCGGCGAGCACAACACCACTCATCTCTCGAAAAAACTGGTCGTTTTCGACGGGCAGATTCATAACGTTCGCTGTCGCTTTTAATTGCTCCAAAGTTTTAGGAGGAACGGCAATTCTAGTCGCATCATTGCAAAGCGCATTTTGAATAATGAATATCGCAGGATAAACACATACTTCCTCTGTGAAAGCAGGCACATCGTTAACACTAATAACCGATTTAAGGTGAAAGCCACTGGCAATAAGGTTACGGAGAGGCCCGCCATATCGGTTTTTCATCCAGCGATCCGAACAAATGAAGCTTAGTTGCCCGTTGGTCCTCAGCAGATTCAGTGACCTTTCAATGAATGGCACATAAATATCCGCCCTATCGTATAAAGTATGAAAACGGCGTCTGTATTCAAGCAGTAAAGAATCGGGAATCTTTTCCTGGCGAAGATAGGGCGGATTTCCGGCTATGAAATCAAATCCTGACGGCATCTTTACCAAAAGAAAATCGGCGTGAATAAGCCAACTCTGAGTCAATAGGTCTGCATCTGAAGGTGAAATACCGTGCGCAACAATGACCTTTTTAATCTTGGCCCAAGTTAAAAGATAACTTTGCTCATTAATTTCCGTGGCTCGAATTGCTTCCTTTAAATTATCATAAGCGGCGGAGGGGCATCCCCCATGTTGCAAGTAGGAGGAAAGCAAGCGCTCGACAACGGGTAATAAAAAATCTCCTTTGCCACACGATGGCTCAAGAATTGATGTTTTAGCTAGGTCTTGATCGGATGTATATCCGAGCAAATCCAGCATTATCTCCACCACTTCTCTTTTAGTGTAGATAGCACCACGCTCTTTATCAGGGGTGTCGGCAAGTGGGTTGAGTAAAAAAGGGTGCACCGAGAGTAGAAGATGAAGGTTTTTGGTAACAAACGCTATTTATTAAATAAAACCACTTTATTCATCAACCGACTTATCGGAGCGATAATTCGGCTTTGCCAATTTTTTAGTTTTTCTGTTGCCTCTTGGGAACGCATCACACCGGAACACACTGATTTTCTCGACAGATGGCGATGGCTGAAGATGTCGCCCGCCGTTATCGCAACGCACTAAAAGAACTGGCAAAGTGAAATCCCGGATTTGGGTGCAGCGGGCATTGCTGCTCGCTTTCCACGAGCGTTTCTGGCCGAGCACAGAGGTATTCACGGGAATCGCAGTGAAGGGTTGCTGGATTCCGCTTTAGGTAAACCGCAGAATTTACTGGCCTATGATCAGCCGAACCTCTTTGAGCTGGCGGTCAGTTACGCTGCTGAATTGATGAAAAACATCCGTTCATCGATGGAAACAAGCGT
>JBBRFA010000045.1:0-24677 GCA_038225185.1 Chthoniobacterales bacterium | reverse complement strand
GCGGCGCGAAGGTCGCGGGAGAGACGCTCGATGACTTTGGCACCCCAGCCTTGCTCGGCCTGACGGGTGAGAATGTCTTTCCCTAACTGCCAATAGAGGGCGATGAGTTCACGGTTGACCGAGAGCGTGGCGCGTTGCTGCGCCTGATGAATACGGGCCTTAAGGTCCGTCAACCAAGCAGCGTAGTCGGAGGGGATGAGGTCAGAGGGCATAGGAGAGTGCCATTTCGTTTACGACAAGAGGGCCGTCATGTGTTTTTTTCGCGAGGAACCCAAGGTAGACGGGAATCTGAATGCTGGAGAAGAGCTGGCCGCTTTGAAAAATGAAACGTGAGAAGGGTGAAGGAAGCAGTGGCGGCAGCGTTTCCGGTTTGAGGCCGCGCTGGCCGGGCCTTTGGCGGAGCTTGGGGTTGTTTTGCATGGGCTCGCGGGCGGCGTCTTTGAGGGGGAGCGTTTGGAAATGGGCGAGGGCGGATTCGATGGGACTAGTTGAGGCGCTTCCCACTGCTGGCAGAGAGGAGGTGCGCATCTGGGTGATGGCGATTTCGTTGAGTTTGAGCAGACGCTTCGGTGCGGGCAGGCCTTGGCGGATAAGCACGGAGTTGAGGCTTTCCAGATTGGTGAGGACGACGAGCTGCTCCAGCGGCGCGTGGTCGCGGAGGTTGCCCTCGGCGCCGGGATGGGCGTCGCGCCATTGTTTGGCGGTCTGGCCGAAAAGGGCGACGTTGAGCAGGTCGCCTTCGTTGGCATAGACAAGGGTGGCTTGGGACTTGGTGATGGAGGGTGGGATGAGGGTGTTCTTGATGGCGTCGGTGTGGATGCGGTAATTGATCTTGGCGAGGGTGCGCTGGAGGTTCCAGTCGAGCTTGAGGCGGTCGTTTTCGTCGTCCTTGAAGCGCTGAAATTACTTGATGAGGTAAATCTTGAATTCCGGGCTGAGCCAGGAACCGAACTAGAAGGCAATTTCTTTGTGGGCGTAAGTGCCGCCGCCGTAACGCCCAGCTTTCGATTGAAATCCGATGGCACCAGTTGCTTCGATCCATTTACGCGGGGTGAGGAAGAAGCTGTTGAGGCCGGCGTGATTTTTAAAGGTCTCGAATTCGAGACCTTTAAAATCCGGGTTGTGGATCTATTCCCAGACGCCGATGAATTCGAGGGAGTTGCGGTTACGCATCCAACTGTAGATCCGGTCTGCCCCCCCAAGATGAGGGTTTGGGGCGGAGGATTTTTCCAATATCGGGCTGTGGGTAATTTTGATGCAGACGGTTTCGCGTGGGATTGGTTTGGCTCTCCTGCGGAATATGATCGGCTGGCGTAATTGGGGCATGTTAAAAACAAACAAAACTGCCAGTTGGCGAAACGCAATCGCTTTTCCAAAGGCCTATTGTTTTTTGCTCCGGCAAGCAGGATTGCGCGAAAACGACAAGATTGCACACGGATCGTCTGGCCAGATTTTCCGCTGTGCCCAAGGCTGGAACTTGTGGCAGACTCTTTTTTCCATGGAAATCGAACGTCTTCGTCAGCTTCTCCCCGCTTTCTCCAGTAAACGCATTCTCGTCATCGGCGACGTTATGCTCGATGAATTTATCTGGGGGAAAGTAAGCCGCATTTCCCCCGAGGCACCCGTCCCGGTGGTCGAAGTCACCGGCGAATCTGCCTACCCCGGCGGGGCAGCCAATGTCGCCCGTAATCTGCGCGCCTTTTGCGCCGATGCCCTCGTGATGGGAGTCGTCGGCACTGATCGTCATGCCGAAAGTCTGCGCACACTCCTCCTCGATCTTGGCCTTGGCCTCGACAGCCTCATCGCCGAGGATTCCTTCCAGACCATCGTAAAAACCCGCATCGTGGCCCGTCACCAACAAATGGTCCGGGTGGATCGGGAAAAAATCACCCCCGCCCCGCCCGCGCGTCTGGCTTTGGCCCTCTCGCAACTCGAAAAAATTCTGCCCACGGTCGATGCGGTGATCTTCGAGGATTACGCCAAAGGTTTTCTTACCCAGGAATTCGTGGATCTGGCCACCGCCCGCATTCTTGCCGCCGGCAAAATCGTCACCGCCGATCCGAACCCGCAAAATCCCATCGCCTGGCGCGGACTCACCGCGATCAAACCCAATCGCACCGAGGCGTTTCGTTGCGCCAACATCGTCGAAAGCGATCCCGAGACCGATTTTCTTCCGAACAGTCAGCTAACTTTGGTGAGCCAATGTCTGTTGGAAAAATGGCAGGCCGAATATCTCCTCATCACTCTCGGCGAGCAAGGAATGGTCTTGTTTGAAAAAAATCGTGCCCCTTATCATATCCCGACCCAGGCGCGCGAGGTCTATGATGTCTCCGGCGCGGGGGATACCGCCATCGCACTTTTTACGCTCGCACTGGCGGCTGGTGCCACAGCCCGCGAGGCGGCCGAAATCTCGAATCACGCCAGCAGCGTCGTCGTCGGCAAACTGGGCACCGCCACGCTTACACCCGGGGAACTCGCGGCCAGCTTTAATCGCTAGGAATTGGATGGAATGAGTCCCCGCCCCACCGTTTTTATCGATCGCGATGGCACTCTGATGAAAGAGGTTCACTACTGTTCGCGTCCAGAGGATGTGCAGGTGTTTCGCGGGGTTCCAGAAGCCCTGGGCCGTCTCAAAGCGGCCGGTTTCCTAACCATCATTGTGACCAACCAGTCCGGCATCGGACGGGGTGTTTTTTCCGAGGCAGACTTTCACCGGGTGCAGGAGGAGCTTTTGCGTCAGATCGGTCCGGGAAGGATCGACGCGACTTATTTTTGCCCGGACCATCCCGATAGTGCCACGGTCCGCCGCAAACCGGGCATCGGGATGATCGAGGAAGCCTGCGGATCCTTTCCAATCGATCTCGCGCAAAGCTGGATGATCGGCGACAAGGCAATCGATGTGGACTGCGGAAAAAATGCCGGTCTGCGCACCGTCCTCGTCGCCACTGGCTACGGTAAAAACGAAGATTGTGCGCCGGATTATCGGGCGCGGGATTTTGTGTGTGCGGTGGAGTGGCTGTTAGGTGAAGAGTTTTGACTCTTTGGCGAGTTGTCAAAGAGACCACCCCGGGTCGGGCACGCTCCCCGGCACGTTATTCGCGCAAGGTAATGAGGCATTCGGCGACCAGGCTGGCTTTGATGCGGGCGTGGGCGGCGTTCACTTCGTCCTGGGTCAGGGTGCGATCTTCGGCGCGATAAGTAAAAGAATAGGCAAGCGATTTCTGATCGGCGGGAATTTTTTCTCCGGTGACATCGGTAAACAAATCGAACAGGACCACGTCGCGAAGGAGCGGGTCGTGGACTTTTTTCCAGGCAACTTCCAATTCGGCGTGGGTGAGTGCCAGCGGAGCGAGGAGGGCGATGTCGCGTGTGACCGCCGGGTATCGGGGAAGTGGAGAAAAGGTGCGTTGGGCGGGCAGTGAGTTTTGCCAGAGCGCCAGGTCGAGTTCGGCGACAAAAACCGGGGTTTTGATTCCGGCGCTGCGCACGAGGGCGGGAGTGAGCTGGCCGATCCAGCCGAGACGGGTGCCGTTGAGGAAAATCTCGGCGGCGAGAACGAGCGCGGGATGGGTAAGGCGGACGGTTTGCCAGGTGCCTTGGGTGAGCGCACTAATTTCGCTTTTGAGCGAGAAAAAATCGAGGGGTTGCGGGGTGTGCGGATAGACGGCGGGGCCGGTTTGTCCGGTGACGAGCAGACCGAGGGTGAGGATTTCCTCGGAGGCGGCGGAGGTGTTTTGTTGAAAGATGCGCCCGGTTTCGAGGAGACGAATGGAAGTGGCGCCGAGACGTTGATTGGATTCGGCCACGGCGAGGAGGCCGGCGGTGAGGGTTTCGCGGAAAAAAGTTTGATCCTCGGTAAGGGGATTGCGCACGCGAAGGGCGGCCCCGGTGCGGAGGAGGGTTTCACCCACGGGACGCAGGGAGAGGGTGCGCGCCTCGGAAAAACCACGGGCGGCGAGGGCGCGTTTGAGGGCGATTTGAAAATCGTAAAGTCGATCCAGCGGGGAGATGGGGGCGGAAAAACTTTGCAGCCGGGAAGGAATCGCCTGGATGCCGTGAACGCGGGCGATTTCCTCGATGAGATCGACTTCGCGGGTTAGGTCGGCCCGATGGGAGGGAATCTGCCAGTTGCCGTCGCCTAACAAAGTGAGACCAAGACCGGAGAGGATGCCTTCGATGCGGGTATCGGGCAGGTTGGAGCCTAACAATTGGCGCACCCGGTGGTTGCGAAGAGGCACGATCCAGGAGGGGGGCGGCAAGGCGCCGGCGAGGGCGGTATCGGGATCGGGAATGCCGCCTGCCAGGGTGGCTAACAAATGCGCGGCGCGTTCGGAGGCGGCCAGGATAAGACCAGGATCGACACCCCGTTCGAAACGATAGGAGGAATCGCTGGAAAGACCGAGACGCCGCGAGGTGCGCCGGATGTTGGGACCGGCAAAAAGGGCGCTTTCGAGAAGAATATCGGTGGTGGAGACGGTGACCCCGCTTTCTTCGCCGCCCATGACGCCGGCGAGGGCGAGGGTTTTTTCCTCATCGGCAATGACGAGATCATCGGTGGTGAGGAGATAAACGCGTCCGTCGAGGGCGCGGAATTTTTCATCCTGGAAAGCGTTCCTAACCAGGATGCCACCTTTTACTTTGGCGAGATCGAAGGCGTGCAGAGGCTGGCCGAGTTCGAGGAGGACGAAGTTAGTAATATCGACGACGTTATTGATCGAGCGGAGGCCGACGGCCTGGAGTTTGCGGACGAGCCATTCGGGGCTGGGTCCGACGGAGACGTGGCGCACGATGCGAGCGGTGTAGAAAGGGCAGGCGGAACTTTCGAGACGGATGGGAAAGTTTGAGGAAGGCTCATAGGTCGGCGAGGTTTTAAGGGACTTGTAATCTCCTCCGGTGATCGCAGCTAACTCGCGCGCGATGCCTTGGTGACTGAGCAAATCGGGCCGGTTGGGAGTAATTTCGAGGTCGAAAATGGTATCGGGCGGGAAGAGAGCGCCGATGGGTGTGCCCACATCGGACTCGGGCGGAAGGATATGCAGGCCGGCGGATTCTTCTGATATACCGAGTTCCTTGGCGGAGCACATCATGCCTTCGCTTTCGACACCGCGAAGTTTGCCGACTTTGATTTTGAAATCGCCGGGCAAGACGGCGCCGGGCAGTGCGAGCGGGATTTTATCGCCGATTTTATAATTTTTTGCCCCGCAAACGATCTGGCGTGGCTGGCCCGAGCCGTCGTCCACCTGGCAGACGCTGAGGCGGTCGGCGTTGGGGTGTTGTTCGGAGCCAAGAATTTGCGCGACCACGACTTGGGGAAGATTGACCCCGAGATAATGGATGCCTTCGACTTCGACGCCAGCAAAGGTGAGAAGATCGGAGATTTCGGCGGCTGATTGTTCGAGCGGAAGAAATTCCCGCAGCCAGTTGAGGGAGACTTTCATGGGCGAAATTGCTGGAGATAGCGCAGGTCGTTTTCCACGAGGGAACGAATGTCCGTGGTGCCGGTGAGGAGCATGGTGAGACGATCCAGACCGAAGCCAAATGCGAAACCGGTGAATTTTTCGGGGTCAAACGCGTGATCGCCGCGACGGGCATTGACGGACTCGAAAACGGCAGGATCGACCATGCCGCAACCGGCGAGTTCGAGCCATTTGCTGGTGCCGGGCAGACGGGCATCGACCTCGAAACTAGGTTCGGTGAAGGGAAAAAAATGCGGCCGAAAGCGGACTTCGGTCGAGGCCCCGAGAAGTTCGCGGAGAAAGTATTCGAGCGTGCCTTTGAGATCAGCGAGACTAACGTTTTCGGCGACGTAAAGACCTTCGATTTGATTGAATTGATTGAGATGCGTGGCATCGACTTCATCGCGGCGGTAAGCGGCACCGGGGCAGATTACGCGCAGGGGCGGCGGTTGGGCTTCCATGGCGCGGATTTGCACGGTGGAAGTCTGCGTGCGGAGGAGGCGACCATCGGGGAGGTAATAAGTATCGGTCTCGTTGCGGGCCGGGTGATCGGCGGGGGTGTTGAGAGCGTCGAAACAATGCCATTCGTCATCGATGTCCGGGCCATCGGCCATGGCAAAACCGAGTCGGCGAAAAATCTGGATGACGCGATCCTGCAATTGCGAGACCGGATGGAGGGCACCGGGTGCGGGTTGGATGCAGGTGGGCAGGGTAACGTCGATGGACGAAACGGCCTGGGCGTCGCGTTGCGCGGTGAGTTCGGATTGCCGGGTTTCGAGGGCGGTGGTGACGGCGGTGCGCGTTTCGTTAAGCAGTTTGCCGAAGGCGGGACGATCCTCTTTGGGAACATTTTTTATTTGTTCGCCGAAAACGGAAATTTTGCCGGAGCGCCCGATGAGGCCGACCCGCAGAGAATCGAGCGCGGCAAGATCGGCGGCTGTGGCGATATCGACCAGGGCGGCGGACTGGATGTCGAGAAGTTCAGTTGCCATGAGGCTGAAAGACGATCAATCAAAAAAAAGCGGCACTGGATGAGAGTGCCGCTTTTTTTAATTTAAAATCCGATTTAAGCGGAAGCTTTGACGGAGTTTTTTTGTTCGAGCGCGGCGATTACTTGATCGACGATGGCTTGGAAGGCGGTCAGGTCGGTGAGTGCGAGATCGGAGAGGATTTTGCGATCCAGATCGATGTTGGCGGCTTTGAGGCCCTCGGCAAAACGGCTGTAGGTGAGTCCACGTTCACGGGCGGCAGCGTTGAGACGCTGAATCCAGAGAGAACGGAAGTTACGTTTGCGCGTCTTACGATCGCGATAAGCCCAGTATTGGGCTTTATAGATGGCGTCTTTCGCGTAACGAAACAGCTTGCTGCGACGTCCGCGGAATCCTTTGGCTTTTTCGATGACCCGACGGCGGCGTTCGCGGCTCGCGGGTCCATTAGTGGCTCTTGGCATTTAGTTTAAATCCGCTCAGGGGCGGTCTCCACGAATGAACTGTTGGTTGTGGTTGATGATTTTCCGACCTCGTTCATTCGGTGGAAACCCAAACGGGTCTCAGGTGGAAAATCCGATGCAGCACTGGTGCCGCGCTTGAAAAATCAAGCGAAAGGCAGGCATTCTCTGATCCGCTTCATATCGGTCTTATCGACCAATGTGGATTTTGCGGACTGGCGTTTTTGCTTGGGGCTTTTGGCACTGAGCAAGTGGCGCTTGTTGGCAGAGGAACGGAGAATTTTGCCGGTCCCGGTGATTTTAAAGCGCTTGGCCGCTGCTTTTTTGGTTTTACGTCTGGCGATTGCTTTTGGCATAAGAGGACCGCGAAAATACACGAGCCGCCGGGATGCGCAACAGCTAATGTAAGGAAAAATCGCCGAACTGATAAAAATAGATCATTCTCTGCGGTGGACAAATTTTTTCTTTCGGGGCACTTTAGCCACCGGCTTTTATTAATTTTTTTCTAATGATTTTTCGTTCGTTGCGTTACTTTTTTCTGTTGTCGATCTCGGCTGGATGGGTGGTTGCCCAAACGCCGGAAAGCGTTTTGCCGCCTCCGATTCCCGATGAACCGCCCATTTTAAGGGCTCAACCCGTGCGCGAACAGGAGATCATCACCCGGCTCCAGATTTACCTCGATCAACGCAATTTCGGCCCGGGAAAAATCGACGGCGCCTGGGGCGAATTCACTCTCAAAGCTCTCCGTCGCTACCAGAAATCCATCGGTCAAACCGTCGATGGCCGCTGGGAATCCATCACCGATTTACTTCAGATCGAACCCATTTACACGTATTACACGTTGCGAGCGGAGGATTTTAAACAGCTTGGCTCCATTCCAAAAACTCCCAAGGAACAGTCCAGGCTCAAGCGCATGCCTTACACGAGCATCCTCGAATTTTTAGGGGAAAAATTTCACTCCGATCCCAATTTTCTTCTGCGTCTTAATAAAGATCGGAGCATGACCGGTCTCAAAGCCGGCGAAGTGGTGCGCGTGCCCAACGTCGAACCTTTCCTGATCGAATCCATCCGGGAAAGCGGTAATCTGCCCGAGGTCCCCGCATTCCTCACCCGCTCCATCCATGTGGATACGGTAAATAAAATGCTCGAATTACGCGAGGGCGAGACTTTGCTTGCCGCTTTCCCGATTACACCGGGGTCCTCGGCTCATCCGGCGCCCAAAGGCACTTGGAAAATCGTCGGGGTCGTTCCCCTGCCCTGGTATCGTTGGAATAAAGGCGTGCTGAAAAAAGGCGTCGCCGAAGGAGTTTCTTACGATATTCCCAACGGACCGAATTGTCCGGTCGGTGTGCTTTGGTGCGGACTGAACAAACGCGGCGTCGGCATTCACGGAACCAACAGCCCCGATACCATCGGACGTTCCGGGAGTCATGGCTGCATCCGTCTCGCCAACTGGGATGCCGCGCGTTTTATGAACATGGTGACCAAAGGCATGGTGGTTAAAATCGATGCCGAGGACAGTGTGCCCTTGGAAGTCACCAAACCACCAGCCCTTGCCCCGGTTCTTTAAACCCGACCAGCAGAGTTTTCCGCACGCGGGATTCCTGCTTTTTTGGCACATTTCACTTGCTCCAAGGTATCCATCCCTATACACTTTTATAAGTTTCACCAATGGCCACTTCCACCATCGCATTTGAATCGCCCGATACCCTCGCCAAAACGTCCCATTTGGTCGATGAAGCCAACGATACCGGCGAAATCCTTGGCGAAAAACTGACCCTGAACATGGGCCCTTCGCACCCCGCCACCCACGGGGTCTTGCGGCTTTCGCTCGAACTCGACGGTGAAATCATCACCAAAGCCATTCCCGATGTCGGTTATCTGCATCGCGGCGACGAAAAAATCGCCGAAAGCATGCAATACAATCAGTTCATTCCCTACACGGATCGACTCGATTACCTCGCCCCCCTCGCCAACAACGTCGCGTATGCTCTCGCGGTGGAAAAACTTATGGGCTGGGAAATTCCCGCCCGGGGCAAGGCCATCCGCGTGCTTTGTTGCGAGCTCGCCCGCGTTTCGGCCCATCTTCTCGGCCTGGGCGCATTTGCCATGGATACCGGGGCGATGACCGTTTTTCTTTACACGTTTACCGAGCGCGAAAAAATTTACAACCTCATCGAACTCCTCACCGGCGCTCGTTTTACCACCAGCTACACCCGCATTGGCGGTCAGGTGCGCGATTTACCCGAAAACTTTATTCCCCTGCTCGTCAAATTCCTCGACGAATTCCTTCCGAACCTTCAGGAGACAGACAACCTGCTCACTCGCAACCGCATTTTTATCGATCGCACCAAGGATGTCGGAGTGATCACCCGCGAACAGGCGATTTCCTTCGGTCTTTCCGGCCCGAATCTGCGCGGTTCCGGGGTCGATTACGACGTGCGCAAAGCCAATCCGTATCTCGATTACGAGAAATACGACTTCGACATTCCCATCGGCACAGTCGGCGATTCCTACGACCGTTATCTCGTGCGCATGGAGGAAATGCGGCAGAGCGTGGGCATTTTGCGTCAGGTGATTGCTAATTTGCCCGCTGGAGAAATCAATTACATCGATCCCAAGAATCAACCGGCCAGTAAAGCGGAGGTGATGACGAAAATGGAGGAATTGATCCATCATTTTATGATTCATACCCAAGGCATCGATGCGCCGGTCGGCGAGGTTTATTTCGGGGCGGAAAATCCCAAGGGCGAACTCGGTTTTTACATCAACAGCAAAGGTGGCGGCGTGCCGCATCGCTTAAAAATTCGCGCCCCGAGTTTTGTCAATCTGGGCATTCTCTCGACGATTTTGCCGGGGCACATGATGAGCGATGTGGTGGCTATTTTGGGCAGTCTGGATTTCGTGATGGGCGAGTGCGACCGCTGACCCATTCTCGAAAATTCGCTGCATTTTAATCACGAATGGATACGAAAAGACACGAATAAAGTGTGACCGATGCTGTATTGTCACTGAATCGTGTCCGTGGGTGTCCGTTCGCTGTTTTTTCCAAACCGGAATTTTTGGAGGTTGATTTTAGTATGAGTCCAAATATCGGAAAACAAACCCCGCCCCCGTCTGTTTTTACCGGGTCGATTAAAACTGCTCTTGAGTCGGGTGCGCTCCTCCGACCTGGGCGAATTCGCAATCCAGCAGCAAGGCTTTTTTAAGTCGCGCCAGATAACTTCGGCGCGAGATTGCCTCGGCACCGAACGTCGCCAGATGCGGCGTGATCCATTGAATATCCAATAAAATATAGCCCTGGGTTCGGAGACGTTCCACGAGGGCGACGAGAGCGATTTTTGAGGCATCGGTCTCGGTGTGAAACATCGATTCGCCAAAAAATGCGCCGCCCAGGCTCACGCCATAAAGTCCGCCGACCAGCCCGTTTTCGTTCCACGCTTCGACGGAATGCGCGTGCCCCAGCCGGTGCAATTCGGTGTAACTGGCGATGATCGTCTCGCTGATCCAGGTTTCGTCGCGTTGACCACAGGCTCGCATGGTGGCTGCAAAATCGTGGTTGAAGCGAATCTCGAATTTTTGTTTGCGAAGAGCGCGTTTCAAACCGTGGGGAATGTGAAAGGGTTCCAGTGGAATAATGCCGCGCGGATCGGGCGAAAACCAGCCGATTTCGCCCGAATCGAGTCCCATGGGAAAGACTCCCTCGGCATAAGCTTGCAAGAGCAACCGGGGTGCTAACATGAGGCAAAAATGCTAGGAAAGCGCGCTGGCCGAAGATTTTCGTCGAGAAAAAGGGCGTGCTTTCATCCGATCTCGGCGGGTGGTTCTTCGAGCGGCCGTGGCACGACGCCTTCCGCGGCGAGAATCTCGAAGACATTTTGCGAGACGATACGGTAATGCTCGCGGAAGACTTCATCATCGGGTTCGGTGCCGAGTTTTTGGAAATCGGCGTAATCTTTCGCCAGTTTGAGCGAGAGGAAAGTCACCCATTGGTCGCGCTCGCTCTGGGGCGTGCCATCGGCGGTGGTGAGGCTTTGCACGCGGCGTTCGCCATCGAGGGCGAGATCTTCGAGCCGGGCGCGAAGTTCTTCGTTGATGCGCTCCAACTGGACGATGTAACGGCGCAGGGATTCGTTGTCCTCGGGGGGCGTGGTATCGGGCCACACGCCGTCGCCTCCCTGGCGTCCGCGTCCTCCGCGACCTCCGCGCCCGGAAAGTCCGCCGCGTTTGTAATCGTCTTCACGTTGACGCACCTGATTGCGAAGCAAGGTGAGTTGTTGGGCTTGCTGGCGAATGTGTTGGTCGAGCTGGCGCAAACTCGCGACGGGATCGTAATTGGAGCCCGACGTGCGTTCGTTGCGTCCGCCGTTCCCGCCACCGTTCTGGGGATTGTTCGGTCGATTAGGCTGGCCGGGGCTGATGTATGGGGGATGTTGCTTGCGGCGCCCGTCGCGAATCGGTGCGGTGGATTCGTCGCTGGCGTCTTTTTCGTCGTCCTCGTCCTCGTCGTCGTCATCATCATCCTCTTCGTCGTCGTCTTCATCGTCCCCTTCCTTCCTGGCTTCCTGGGGATCGAGATGGTCCTTGGTGTCTTCCTCTTCCTCGGCGGAGTCGTCAGCGCTGTCGGCGGCGACATCGTCAGAGACGGCAGTGGTGTGGTCGGCGGCATTTGAATCCGGGGAATCCTGGGTTTCGCCGCGACGTTGATTGCGCTCGGCAAAAGCGGCGGCAATGACTTCGGGCAAGGTGGCGGGCAAGGTGCGAAAATCGCGCAGGAGCCGGCCCGGCCATTTTTTGATGGATTGCACGATGGTCTGTTGGGAACGTTCGCCGAGAAGCTGGATTTTATCGGTTTTAATGAGCCATTGCAGCAGGTTGCTTTGGGTAAAAGGCGGACAGCCACCACCAAAAATCGTGCTCACAGCAGCGGCGAGCAGCGGGGCGACCTCGGAATCCTTGAGACCATCGAGAGCGAGGCGCAGGAGCCAGGGTTTGCCTTTGCCGACGAGAACGTTAAAGAAAGACTGGCGGTCGCGGGTGGTCAGCACGCCGTCTTCGCCGAGCATCTCGGCTGCGATGGCCGAAGCCCATTTGGCGGCCTGGGGTTCATCGACTTTTACCAGGCCACGGGTGAGACTAAGACGGATGCGGCGGCCAATTTCGCCTTCAAAAAGTGGTCCCTTCATGCCGGTGACGAAGAGGCGGCGTCCGTAAGGTTTCATTTCGGACCAGGCGGCATTAAGACCAGTCACGCTGATCGGCCAGGGGATTTTTGAGATGGCGTCGAGAGCATCGTTAATCTCGGGTTTGCCACCGAGAAGGGCGAGGCGAAGGAGATCGGAGGTGTGCGTCTCGTTGGCGGGACTCATGCGTCCGGCCTGGGCAATGACGACCATCTGCGGCAGGGTGGTGTCGCCAGTGACGGAGGGCACGGGCGCAGTGGAGGAGGGGTCGTCGGGAACATCGTTGTCATCCGGGGACTCGATGGATTCGTCGCTGGCGGAGGCGGATGGATTAATCACGGGAGCCAATGGCTCAACGACGGGAGCCGATGGCACTGATGCGTCATCGGCAGAAACGGGAAGTGTGTCGGGCAGGGATTCTTCGGGGGAAGTGGGTTCGAGGCTCATGAGAAAATGGAGTAATAAATGGTTGTTTGGGTTTTACACCGCCGCAGTCCGGGCAGTGTTGGAGGGTAGCACGTTCACGGAAATTAAGCGATCAATCAAGTCTTCCGGTCGAACGACGCCGACGGGGCGATTGTTTTCGTCGAGCACGACGGCCAGCGACATGCGGGCGGCGCGAAGTTTACGGATGATGAGGGAGGCGGGATCGTCGGTCCGCACCGTAATGATGCGCCGCAGATGGTGTTGCGCAGTGGTGTGGAGCCGGCCATCGAGCAGGATTTCGAAGGTGCGAACCAGGCCGATCACCTGTCCGTCGGCGGCGACAACGGGAAAACGATCCCAGCCCCGGGAGCGTGCGAGGGCGAGAAGATCGATCACCGGAGTCTCGGGAGATACCGTGGTCACTTGAGAAAGAGGAAACATTACGTCGCGTCCCTCGATGGTGCGAAATTCCACCACGTTTTGGATCATGGTTTTTTCCTCGGGTTCAAGAGAGTTGTTTTTTTCGATTTGGGTGGTCAGTTCGGTGAGTTCGTCGCGGGCGATGAAAAGGTCGCGGGCAGTTTCCTTGCGAAAAAGGAACCGGCCAAAGAAGGAAACGATGGCGAGCAAAGGCGCGAGGAGGAGGTGAACAGTGTGCAGCACTTCGGAGAGCGCGGCCAGAAGTCGGTAGGGGAACCGGCGAAAAAGGGATTTGGGGAGAAGTTCGAGAAAGATAATGAAAATCGGAATGGCGAGAAGGCCGGTCACGGGATAGGACCAGGGGCCGAGTGGATCGGAGAGGAGTCGTGAGATGAGCACAAGGACGAAGATTTTCATCAAATTGGTGACGATAAGCACGGTGAGAAGGAGTTCCTTGGGATGCTCGAGGAGTTTTTTAAGGCGGAGAGCCCCGGGTTTTTTTTGTCGGACGTTATGATCGAGCCGCACGGGGTTGATCGAGAGCAGTCCGGCTTCGATCCCGGCGAAGAGGAAAGCGACGAGCAGGCAGAGGAACAGGGTGAGCCAGATCATGCATCCTCCTTTTGGGATCTGTTAGTTTCGGGGATGGGTTCGATGAGGACTTCCTGCACGCGGCGCCGGGTGGCGCGGCGGATAAAGACGCGATGACCGGGCAGATCGACGGTGGAGCCGGGACGCGGCACATAGCCGAGACGATTAAAAATAAAGCCGCCAATGGTATCGAGGCCTTCGTGGGCGAGGGTGACGCCGATTTTTTCGCTGATATCGTCGAGCCGGGCCTGGCCGCTGACGATGAGCCGACCGTCGCCGGTATCCTCGATGTAAAGATCGGAGCCAAGTGGCACTGCATCGCTGATGACTTCCTCGGCAATGTCGGAAAAGGAGACGACACCTCCGGTGCCGCCAAATTCATCGACCACGATGGCGAGGCGCTCGGGGCGGGCGAGGAAGCTTTTCAAGAGCTCCAGGGCGTTCATCGTCTCGGAGACGTAGGAAGGCGGAATGAGTGTCTCCTGGTAGGGAATTTCGGGGTGGGCGAGAAAAGCCGGCACGTCGAGCACGCCAATGATTTCGTCGGGCGTCTCGCCATAAACGGGGACGAGGCGGCGGCGTTTGGATCGCAACAAAGCGATGGCTTCCTCATTGGTGAGATCGTCCGCCATCGTGAAACTGTCCACGCGTGGAGTCATGCAATCCTTGGCGGTTTTATCCGCGAGCTTCATAATCTGGGTAATGATTTCGCGCTCCTGAAATTCGATGATGCCTTTTTCTGCGCCCCGCGTCACGAGGGTATTTATCTCGCCCTCGGAAAGAAACTCGCGACTTTCGATTTTTTTTGGTGTCAACCAAACGGCAAGGCGTTCGGTGGTTTTTTCGAGCAACCCGGTGACATTTCCGAGGGCTGGCAGAGCAAAATCGAGATAACGAACCGCCAGCGGCGCGAGTCGCAAAGGATTCCCCAGGGCCAGCAGCTTGGGAAGTAGATCGCAAATTACCACGACCAGGGCAAACAAAACCAGGGTAATCACCCACACCGGCAGGAGCGGCAGCCCGGGGAGATTTTCCGAAAGGTAAAGGCAGAGCAAAACAAGCGGGATATTCACCAGCACATCGGAAAAGAGAATCACCGAAAGCAGTCGTTGACGATCTGCCATCACGCGCTCCAAGCCAAGGGCGAGGCGGATTTTTTTCTCCCGGAGACGCTCAATATCTTTTTCGCGCAGAGAAAAAAGGGAGGTCTCCATCCCGGAAAAAAAAGCGGAGGCAAAGATCAGCGCCGAGAGGGGAAGAAGTGGCCAGAGAGTCACGATCGAGGGACCGACACCCGTCTTTCGGTGATTCGATCTTGTGAAAAAGGATGATTTGTCTTCAAGTAAGCCATAAATGAACTCGTGACTGGCAATGAAAAAAACTGATCGAATCTCCGATTTTGTAAAGGATTTAGCGGCGGAATCTGCCGGAACGGGCGATTTTGATGCCCGTTACTCAGGATATTTCGTCTGTTTCAATCGGGGCGACTATTACGAAGCACACGATGTGCTGGAGGATTTGTGGCTTCAAACCGACGGGGCGGATTATGCTTTTTACAAGGGATTGATTCAGATTGCAGGAGCTTTTGTGCATTTAAAAAAACAGCACGCACGCCCCACGCATCCCAAGGACGGACGCCGACTGGCTCCTGCCTCGCGCCTTTTTTTACTCGGTCAAAAGAACATCGCCCCTTTCGCCCCCCATCATCATCGGCTTGATGTGACGGATTTGATTCGCTTCTGTGCAACGCATTACTCTGCCATTTGCGAATCGAACTACCAAATAAACCCCTGGAACCCCGAAACCCTTCCACAACTGACTCTTGAAATTGCTTAAAACCGGTCTTTTCCAAGAAAAAATTATATCATTGAATTCGCGGCACGTTTTCTGCATCTTGGGATTTTGCCAAGAAAACCTGTAAACCCTTATGAACCGATCCATCTTTCCTGCCTTGCTTTCGCTAGCCACACTTTCCTTCGTCGGCTGCGCCAACGTCGAAGTCACCAAAACCTATGTCGCCTCCGGTGATGTTCGCCCCTCCGCCATTTACATCCGGCCCTTCGTCATCGAAGGAGCCGATTTCACCGGCGACCACGGCCCCGCTGGAGAAAGAGATATCCGCCAGTCCCTCGCACCCGCCGAATTGGCCCTCGCCCTTAAACAACAACTCGCCAAAGTGGCTCCCACTATGATCATCGACGCCGGCGACGAACCTGAGGATGGCTGGGTTGTGACGGGCAATTTTGACATCGTCGATGGCGGCAATCAGTTGGGACGCGCCATTTACGGTAATCTCGGTGCAGGTCGCACCAAAGCCGTCGTTCATGTGAGAGTGCTTAAAGCTGGTAACGAACATGGACGCACCGATAGTAAAAGCGGCAGCACCGATGGCGTTCTCTACGCCTTCGATGTCACATCCAGCAGCAAAGCCGCCGGCAAGTTTGGCTCGGTATATAGCGCTGGTCTCGGCTCATCCGTCATGTTCGACTACAGGAATATCGCCGAGGAAGTCGCCCGCGTATTAACCCCCGATCCTTACAAATACGGCGTGCGCGACGGTGGTGGAGATCGCTAAACTCGCAAAAAGTTTTTTCATGATAGTGGTTGGAGCTGGGGCAGCCGGGAGGTTGCCCCAGTTTTTTTTGCCCCTGGATGCATTTTTTCGCTTGGCTTGTTTTTCGGCGAATGATATTTCACCCACATACTCCTGAGTTCGACGATTTTTTTCTTAGACCCAACGCAAATCCATTTATTGTCTTCGTCCATCGCAATTGGCACCCACCCGCCATTACTTTATTAAATCAGTCAGTCAACCACCGCATCTAGCCTCCGCCTCTGTTCATGGGAAACAAACTCTACGTCGCCAATCTGGCCTTTCATCTCACCGAAAACGAAATCCAGGATATTTTCTCTCCTGTCGGCACGGTTCAGGAAGTCAAACTCATCCTCGATAAAGTCACCGGCAAATCCCGCGGTTTTGCCTTCGTCACCTTCGCCAGCGATGGCGAAGCCGAACGCGCCATCACCGAATTCAATGGTCATCGCGTCGAAGGCCGCCCGCTCGCCGTTATCGAAGCACGCCCCCGCGAGGATCGCCCTCCAGGCTCCCGCCCACCCCAGTCTGGCGGCGGCGGCGGTGGATTTTCGCGCCCCGCTCCCAGTGGCCCAGCCCCCGCCACTGGCAGCACCGGTTTCGGCCCCAATCGCCCTCCCCAAGGTGGTGGCGGACGCCCCGGCACCGGTCGCGATGGCACCGACAGCCGGGGAGGCGGTCCGCGTCGCGAAAAAGAGAAACCCCGCGGCCCTCGTCCCTATCGTAATTTCGACGAGGAAGATTGATCCCCCAAAAACGCGTTTTTTCCCGGCTTACCTCGCTATTATCGGTTTCCAACTGAGAAACCGTCAACCCAGCCTTGCCTAACTTTACGCCGTCTCCTACATTCGCGCCGTGAGCAGCTACCTGGTCTTCGCCCGTAAATACCGTCCCAAAACCTTTGACGATGTCATCGGGCAGGAGCACATTACCCAGACCTTAAAAAACGCCATCACCCAGCAGCGCCTCGCCCATGCCTACCTCTTCGTCGGCCCGCGCGGCACCGGCAAGACCTCCACCGCACGCATTCTCGCCAAGGCCCTTAACTGCGTCACTGGACACGGCAAACCCACCGTCACACCCTGTGGCGTTTGCGATTCCTGCCTCGAAATCACCCAAGGCAACAGCCTCGACGTCCTCGAATTCGACGCCGCATCCAACACCCAGGTCGATAAAATTCGCGAAATCATCATCGACAACGTCAAATTCGCCCCCACCCGCGGCAACTACAAACTTTACCTCGTCGATGAGGTCCACATGCTCTCCAACTCCTCCTTCAACGCGCTCCTCAAGACGCTCGAAGAACCCCCCGAGCACGTCAAATTTCTTTTCGCCACTACCGATCCCCAGAAAGTCCCCGTCACCATCCTCAGTCGCTGTCAGCGCTTCGACCTAAAACGCATCCCCGACACCCTCATCGCCAGCCACCTCCAGCACATCGCCAGCCTCGAAAAAATTCATCTCTCCGACTCCGCCGCCACCGCCATCGCCCGCGGCGCCGACGGCGGTCTGCGCGATGCCGAATCCATGCTCGATCAACTCGTCGCCTTCTGCGGCGCCACCATCGAAGAAAGTGATGTGCTGAAAATCTTCGGATTCACCTCCCAGGAAACCATTTCCTCCCTCAGCGAACACCTCCTCCGCATTGAGACTCCCCAGGCGCTCGCCCTCATCCATGCCCAAGCCGACGCCGGCAAGGACCTCATGAAAGTTCACGCCGATTTTCTCGGCCATTTGCGCAATCTTCTCATCTTCCAAGTCGATCCCCACTCTCTCGACCGCGAAATTTCCGCCTCCCTCCGCGCCACCCTTCAGGAACAAGCCTCCTGGGTCTCCGGCCCGAAATTGCTCGAACTCATCCAGCAACTTTCCACCGCCGAAACCCGCATGAAATGGGCGGCCAACAAAAAACTTCAATTCGAGATCGCCCTCATCCGCGCCACCCAAAGTCTCCAGGTCGCCTCCCTCGACGACGTTCTCCTCTCCCTGCAAGCCCTGCGCGATGGCAACGAACCGCCCAAACCAGCTTCCAGCAACCGTCCAGACCCGCGAACAGCTCCCGCCCCCATCGCAAAATCAACCCCGCCACCCGCCGTCGAAGCTCCACCTCCACCCAAAATCGATCCTTCCAAGCCCGAACTAAAAACTGAGCCCGCAGCCGAACAAAAACCCACTCCCGCTGCCGAAGCCAAAGTCACAGCCAAAGCCAAAGTCGCAGCCGCCCCCCCTCCCGAGCTTGCACCCGAGCCTCCCGCCATTTCCCCGGCCCCATCCGCCGAACCGTTTACCCAGCTCTGGCCCAAAATCTTAAAAGAAGTCGCCGCCAAACGTCGCCTCATCTCGAGTTTCGTTGAAAAAGCCGTCCCCGAGCTTGACTCCGACGACCAACTCACGCTCCTTTTCCCGGTCGGGGAAGATTTCGCCGTCGAAAACCTTAATCAACCCAATAATCGCACCCTCCTTAGCGACATCGTCACCGCCCATCGCGGCATCCCCACCACCATCCGCGCCACCATTCGCGAAGGCGTCGTCCTCCCCGTCGGCGGATACGCCCTTCCCGAAGAACCCGTAATCGATCCCGTCGAAGCTTTTAAAAACGATCCCCTCATTCAAAAAGCCCTCGAAATCTTCAAAGCCGAAATCACCTCCGTCACCCCCGCACCCGTCTCCCCCACCCTCTCACTAACCACCGAAGAACCATGAATATCCAAAAAATGATGAAGCAAGCGCAAAAAATGCAGGAAGAACTGCAGCGCACCCAGGAAGAACTTTCCCAACGCACTGTCGAAGCCAGTGTCGGCGGAGGCAAAGTCACCGTCGTCGCCACCGCTGGCGGCGATGTTCTCTCCCTTAAAATCGATCCCCAGGTCGTCGATCCCGAGGATGTCGAATTTCTCCAGGACCTTATTCTGAGCGGCATCCAGCAAGCTCTCGCCAAAGGACGCGAACTTCAACAAGCCGAAATGAGCAAAGTCACCGGCGGACTCGGTCTCCCTCCCGGCCTCGGCTTTTAAACCCCCTTCGTGCGTCTCCCAAACTTTCTCCTTCTCGCCACGCTGGGGCTGCTCCTCGCGTCGCTTCAACCTGCTCCCGCCCAAAAAGCTGACTCCAAAGCTGACCAAAAAACTGCCACCGCTCTCCACATCCTCTTCGAGAAATACTGGCAGTTTTATCTCGAACAATTCCCCGTCGCCGCCTCTTACCTCGGCGATCAACGTTACGCAGATCGCTGGGATCGCATCTCCCAGGCAGACAGCGCCGCCCGACGCGAAAAATATCATACCTTCCTCAAAGAACTCACCGAGATCGACCGCGAGAAACTCGCTCCCGGCGATCAACTCCACTTCGATCTCTTCGATAAAGAAATCACCCAAAGCATCGAAGAATCTCTCCTCGGCCTCGATTGCCTGCAAATAACCCCTCTCGGTGGCCTCCAAAGCGATGATGAAATCGCCGCCGCACTCCCCTTTGCCACTGTCGCCGATTACGAAGCCTGGATCGCCCGCCTGCGCGCCTACGACACTCGCGCCGCCACCGTCACCGCCCTCCTCCGCGAAGGTATCGAACGGAACATCCTCCTCCCTCGCATCGTCCTCCAGCGGGTGCCGCCTCAGATCGACTCCCAAATTGTCGCGTCACCCCAGGATAGCCCCTTCTATCGGCCCTTCAAAAATTACCCCGCAAACATCGCCCCCATCGATCAAGCCCGACTCGCCGGAGCCGCCGAAGACGCCATTCAAGAGGTCGTCATTCCCGCTTTTAAAAAATTCAAAACCTTCTTCGAAAAAGAATATCTCCCTGCCTGCCCCGAAAAAGTCGGCTTCGGCGCCCTTAAAAACGGTCCCGAACTTTACGCCTGGCTCATCCGCCGCGAAACCACCACCGATCTCACCGCCGATAAAATTCACGAACTCGGCCTTGGCGAAGTCGCCCGCATCCGTGCCGTCATGGAAACCGTCAAAACCAAGGCAGGCTTCGAAGGCAGTCTCGAAGATTTTTTCAAAAAACTCCGCACCGATCCGCAATTTTATCCCAAAACCGGCTCCGAGGTTCTCCTCGCTTATCAGGCCCAGGGCAAACGGATCGATCCGCTCATGGTCCGCCTTTTTCATCAGCTCCCGCGCATCCCTTACGGCATCGAAGCCATTCCCGCCCGCCTCGCCCCCGATCAACCCACCGCCTATTACCGCCCGCCCGCGGCTGACGGCACTCGCGCCGGCACTTTTTTCGTCAACACGCATCTCCCCGAGACCCGGCCCACTTGGGAACGCATCCCGCTCGCCCTCCACGAAGCTGTCCCGGGTCATCACTTGCAAATCGCCCTCGCCATGGAGCAGGACGATCTCCCCAAATTCCGTCGTTATGGAGGCTACACCGCTTTCGTGGAAGGTTGGGGCGTCTATGCGGAAACCCTCGGTTACGATCTGCAACTCTACAACGATCCCTTTGATCAAATGGGACAGCTCACCTACGAAATGTGGCGTGCATTGCGCCTGGTCATCGATACCGGCCTGCATTCCAAAGGTTGGGATCGACAAAAAGCCATCGAGATTTTTAAAACCAACACCCCCAAAAGCGAAGCCGAGATCGCCGTCGAAGTGGATCGTTACCTCGTCTGGCCTGCCCAGGCTTTATCCTATAAAATCGGTCAACTCAAAATCACCCAGCTTCGACAGGAAGCCGGGTTGGCTTTGGGCAATCAATTCGATCTGCGCGACTACCACGATTTGTTAATGAAACAGGGTGGGTTGCCTCTCGACATTATGGAACGCGAGGTCAAAGCCTGGACGGCGGCCAAAGCCCGGGCTGCCAACATTTCCCTCATCCCGCGCTGATTTTCCGTTAGCTCCAGCCACAGCAGCCGGTGGTTGGAACAAACGACATCACCGGTTCCCCGCTCCCCCAATAGACAAAACCAGTTTTCTTCTAACCCACCTGATACGTCCGCCCCTTCCAGGTGAGTCCTTTTCTGCGGCTTTGCACATAGCTATTGATCGCTATCGCGGTGGCCAGGATATATCCCAGCGGATGGCACACCGTTCCCAGCCAACTGGTTTGATAGCGCCACGAAAAAAGAATTCTTAGGAAATAAATGAGGAGGATTTGAAATAAAATCATCAGCCACGAGAAGTTTGCGAACCAGAGCAAGATAAATGGGCCGACAAAGACCAGGAATTGTCCGGTAAGGCCGATGCAGAAAAAGACAAAGTTGCCATCGAAAATCGGCCAGGCATTTTTGGTGAATCCCTCCCAAAGTTGAGGGAAGTTTTGATACATCCGCGTCTTAACCACGCCCGTGCCATCGCAGTTGACGAGAATCATTCCCTCCCGTGTTTTTCCCGCGACAGTTCTCCCGAGGCTAACATCCTCCACGAGGTGATTTTTTACCGCGGTATGCCCGCCGATGGTCTTGTAACCTTTCCTCGAAAACAACACGTATTGCCCATTCGCCGCCCCCATTCCCCGCCATTGTTTGGCGGATAGGAAAGTGCGCACTTGAGGGTAGATCTGCCCGAGCCGCAGCAACCAGTGCGGGATGGCTCCGGCTGCGGCCACATAAATAATCGGGATGACCCATTTTTCGCTCCAGGTTTTGGTTTCCTGCTCGGGCCAGAGAGTGAGTAAATCGGCCCGCCGATCCATGGCCTCGCCCACCGCGGCGCTGAGGGCAAACGGCGCGTGCGCAGTGTCGGCATCGGTAAAAAGCAACCACTCACCCCGGGCTGCCTGATAAAGCTGATGGCAGGCCCAGGGCTTCCCGATCCAATCCTCGGGCAAGGGTTGTCCGGCAATAAGACGACACTGCTCGGAGTCGCTGGAAAATCCGGCAGATCGGGCAATTTCCGCAGTGCGATCGCTGGATTGATCGTCCAGCAGGATAATTTCGTAGTTAGGATAATCCTGCGCCTGCAAAGAGTGCAGGCAACGTTCGATCACCGCCTCTTCATTGCGCGCCGGGACGAGAATGGAAACGAGCGGCGCCGTCTCGGGAGAAATTTTCCGTGGGAGCAAACGCGGCACGGCGAGTTGGTTGAGTAAAAAATTAAGGAGCACAAACAGCAGGACGCCGATGACTAACAAATGATAAATGAGAACGAATAGATTCATAAGGAAGGAGTCTGGCCGGTGACGGCGTCCCAGACGCGGTTGATGGAGCTTCGTCCGCGCAGAAGCGGTGGATGCGGCCATTCGCGTTGCGGATCCTCAAAATCGTGGGTCGCCCGGCGCATTTCCTCAAGAGTGGCACCAATCTGCTTTGCGGGAATCGGTGCTCCAAGACGGATTAACGCGGCGGGACGGCTTTCCCCCCTCCCGGCCACGCGAAGGTAACACGGCAGGATGGCGGCTCCCGATTTTTTGGCTAACAACTCCGCGCCACCGCGAATCTGAAACGGCGCGGTCGGGCTGGTGAGTAGTCCCTCGGGAAAAATCCAGACCAGGTTGCGCGGCTGGGCGAGTATTTGCAAGGCATGACGCAACCCCGGAAGAGAGGCGGCAGGCCGGGAAAGATCGATCCCAAAAACGCCGGCATAACGAAAAAAAAGATAGCGTTGCAAATGGCGTTCCTCCTGGACGAGATGGTATTTTCTAAGCGGAGTCTCGCTGGCCAGGAGAACGGCGAAAAAACCGTCCCACCAAGTGTGATGATTGGCGACGATGATGACCGGTTGCGAAAGCGGCACCGCCTGGAGATGTTCGAGACCTTCGAGATGGATGGCGTGGAAATGTTTTCGCAGGGCGCGCCGCACCCAGAACAGGACGAACCGAAAGACGATCTCTTTGCGACGCGAGACGATCATAATTTCCTTCGCGAGGATCGCCAGGCGCGGGCGGCTAGTTTGAGCTTGGTGGGAAACGAGGTGGAGGCACGACCAGAAAAAACATCGTAATCGCGCTTTTCGATCTCCTCGAGAATGCCCGCATAAACGTGGCGCATCAGCCAGACAGTTAGCTGCGAGCCATCATCGGCAAGACTGGGAATTCCGCGTTCGGAATCGGTGTAAAACTCCCTCGCGCGCTGGATTTGAAATTGCAGAAAACGCCGCCAGTCTGCGGTTATGTTAGCATCGGCCAGATTTTTTTCGCCCAACCCGTATTCCTCCAGCTCGCTGGCGGGGAGATAAACTCGATCCATCTGCCAATCCTCCCGCACGTCGCGGAGAATGTTTGTCAATTGCATGGCAATCCCCAGTTCGATGGCGTGGGCGAGGGATTTTTCGTCGCGACACTCAAAGATTCGCGCCATGATGAGTCCCACCACCGAGGCGACATGATAGCAGTAATGCCGCAGGGCGGGCCAGTCGGCGATGCGCACCCTTCCGGTATCCATGCCGACGCCTTCGAGCAGCTCAAAAAAGGGTTGCTTGGGAATCTGATATTTTTTTACCGCCCAGGCAAAGGCCGGTGCGAAGGCGAGGTCTTGATTGGTCCCGGCCAGCATGGCATCGAAAGTGGCATCGAGCTGGGCAAGCTGGGTGGCGGCATCGTCCCCTCCCCGATCCACCACGTCGTCGGCGTAACGGCAAAAAGCATAGACGGCATAGGCAGCCAGTTTTTTTTCCTGCGGCAAAGCGATGGAGGCAAAGTAAAAACTTTTGGCGTGCCGCCGCGCTTGTTGCCGGCAATGAAGCTGACTTTGCGGCAGCGTGAGCGCACTCATGTCGCCGGGTCGAGGGAGGCAAGATATTCCCGGGCAGCGCGGCTAATCTCTTCGGCCACGGCGGCCCGCGGGATGGCAAAGCTGGGTTTAAACCAGGGGAAAAAACCTAGCAGATCGTGGGTGACGAGGATTTGTCCGTCGCAATCGGGTCCCGATCCGATGCCGATGGTGGGAATGGTGAGGTGACGGCTGATGTGTGCGGCCACCGAGGGAACGATCAGTTCCAGAACGATGGCGATGGCGCCGGCTTTTTCGACAAGCAAGGCTTCCTGGAGAAGGCGTTGGGCGTCGTCCCCGGTTTTGCCTTTGATTTTATAGCCGCCTTCCTCGCGCACCCGTTGCGGTAACATCCCGAGATGGGCGACGACTGGGACGCCGTGTTCGGTGATGGCGGAGATCTCCCCGGTTTTGGCGCCCTCCAATTTTACGGCATGGGCACCGGCCTCGGCGAGTTCGAGAGCGGAATTAATCGCAGACTCGGGATGATCGTAGGTGCCAATGGGAAGGTCGGAAACCACGAGGGCGCGTCGGGCGCCGCGGGCCACGGGACGGGTGTGATGCAGGATGTCGGCCAAGGTAACCTCGGTGGTATCGGGGTAACCCAGCACGACCATGCCGAGGGAATCGCCGACTAACAAAAGATCGATCCCCGCCTCGTCAAGCAGGCGTGCGGTGGGATAGTCGTAGGCGGTGAGCGCAGCGATGCGGCGGCGATCTTTTTTGTAGGCCAGCAAGGTGGCGGCGCGCACGGGTTCGCTCATAGCTTTTCCCCCAGGGGACGCACGCTGGCGTCGGCGGCAAGTTCGCCTAGCAATTCCAAAACACTGTGGTTATGGCCCGGCAGGACGCGATTGGGAGCGATTTCGGCGAGGGGTTCGAGCACGAAACGTCGCAAATGAAG
>JBBRFA010000044.1:0-25148 GCA_038225185.1 Chthoniobacterales bacterium | reverse complement strand
GGAAGCCGTCGCCATCCAACGCTCCGCCCATTTACTCTATCGCGAAGGCGTCCCGCTCGTCCCGCGCATGATGACCGAGTGGGCTCACAGCCGCACCGGCATCGACATCCATCCCGGCGCACAGATCGGGAGCCATTTCTTTATCGACCACGGCACCGGTGTCGTCATCGGCGAGACCTGCATCATCGGCGACCGGGTAAAACTCTACCACGGCGTCACCCTCGGTGCCCGCAGCTTCCAAAAAGACGAGGAAGGCAACATCATCAAAGGCACCAAACGCCATCCTCAAGTCGAGGACGACGTGACGATCTATCCCAACGGCATCATCCTCGGCGGCGACACCATCGTCGGCGCTCGCAGCACGATTGGAGCCAACGTTTTTCTCATGGAAAGCATTCCGCCCGATACCTTGTTAGTCCGCGGCGAACAGGTGCAAAACCGCCTGGATAAAAGCCAGAAAAGGAAAAAGGACAAACCCACGGTCACCGTCCAGCTTAACGTGGACGAAATAGATTACATCATCTAACCTGCGCAAATGGAAAAATCCCGGTTGACGATGGTCCCGAGGTCAGACATAATAGCCTTTCTTTCAGCCATGCAAACAAACCTCACCCATTCCAAACCGGCCTGCTTCGGAGCGTATCTTCGCGCCGTCGTCAGCATTGTCCGCATGTGGGAAAGCCCGCGGGGCGATGGAGATTTTTCAAAATAATTAGAAACACTACTTTTTTTAGAAAAACCCATTGCCCGCAAAGCAATGGGTTTTTTGTTTTTCACACCACCACACCACCACACCATGACAACCTTGTTTTTACTTCCTAAAATGACCGCTTCCATCCTTCCCGATCCGCCCGCCAGCCCCTCGCTGCGGGTTGCGACCGCTTTCGCCCAGCTCGTTGAGCTTTACGAAGAGTTAGGATTAAGTCCGGCCCAGGCAGCGTCAGCCGCCCAGGCCGATGCCCTGCAATACAATCGTATCGCCTTCCGCCAGCGCGGTGCCTTGGATGGCACCTATCTGGTCATCGACGATCAGCTCGTCGCGTAGAAACGATGGCAACGGACGCCATCTTTCAAAAAATCACTGCAAAATCGTGCAGCTTTGGCTTTAATCCTGCCCATGGGGCAAAACTTACACGATACCAGTCAACACCTTCTGCGCGTCCTCGCCACCGGCAATCTGGAGGATCTGGCCGACCGCCTCCAGCCCAAGCACGATCCGCTTCCGCCGAAAATACCCGGCGCCTCGCTCACCTCCCCCGAAGCCGTCGAACGCCGCTGGCAACGTCTCCTCGAACAGGGCGTGCCCGCCTCCGTGCGCGCCACTCTCTGGCAACCAGCCGATTCGGAAAACGCAGAACGCTTCAAAGGCCACATCGAAAATCTCATCGGCACCGTCAGCCTGCCAGTCGGGGTGGCCGGCCCCCTTCGCGTCAACGGTCTCCATGCCCAGGGCGATTACTACGTTCCCCTGGCCACGACCGAAGCCGCCTTGGTGGCCTCCTACCATCGCGGCGCGCTCGTGGTCAGCGAATCCGGCGGATGCACCTCCCTGTTAGTCGCCGAGGGAGTGAGTCGTGCCCCGGGGTTTGCCTTTGCCAATCTCATCGAAGCCGGGCATTTCGTCGCCTGGGCGGTGGGCGAAATGGACCGTTTTCGCACCGTGGCCGCCACCACCACACGTCACGGCACCCTGGCCGATTTGCGGTTCACGCTGGAAGGCAATCACGTTTATCTTAATTTCGATTTCCTCACTGGCGATGCTGCCGGACAAAACATGGTGACCCTGGCCACCCAGGCCATTTGCGACGATATCGCGGCCCGCTGCCCGGTGCGCGCCGAGTATTATTTCGTCGAAGCCAATCTTTCTGGTGATAAAAAAGCCAGCGCCCAATCCTTCCAAAATGTCCGAGGCAAAAAAGTCTCCGCCGAAGTCTTTATCCCCGCCGATTTGATAGAAAAAAAACTTCACACCACCGCGCGACGCATGACCGATTACTGGCGCATGTCCGCCATGGGCGGCGTGCTCAGCGGCACCATCGGTGTGCAGGGACATTACGCCAACGGGTTGGCCGCACTTTACCTGGCTTGCGGGCAGGATGTGGCCTGCGTCTCGGAAAGTGCCGTGGGGGTAACGCGTTTTGAGGAGCGCGAAAACGGCGTTTTGTATGCCGCGGTTACCCTGCCCAACCTCATCGTCGGCACGGTCGGCGGCGGCACCAGCCTGCCCTGGCAGCGAGCCTGTCTCGAAGTCTTGGGCTTGCACGGCGATGGCAAGGCACGCGCCCTGGCCGAGGTCACCGCTGCACTCTGTCTGGCCGGGGAACTCTCCATCATCGCTGCACTTAGCGCCCAGGAATTCACCCGCGCCCATCGTAAACTGGCTCGGGGATGAACGCTTTTTTTCGGAAATGGTGGACCTATCAACGCGAGCGTTTCCCGGTTTTTGCCCACGGATTGCTCATTCTCGCATTCAGCTTTTCGGCGGTGGCTTTTTCCGCATTGTTACGCGGTGGAATGCCCACCTGGTCGTCCGCCACGGTGGCCTTTGCCAATTCGTTTCTAGCCTTTCTGCAACTCCGCATCGCCGATGAATTCAAAGACGCCCGGGAAGACGCCCTCCATCGTCCTTACCGCCCGGTTCCTCGTGGCCTCATAACGCTCCGCGAACTCGGCTGGCTCTGGGCCGGCACCGCTCTCGTGCAGGCCGCGCTGGCTCTCTGGCTGGACGTGCGATTGCTCCCCTGGCTGGCCGTCACCTGGACCTGGCTGGCCTTGATGAGCCGGGAGTTTTTTGTCTCCGAATGGTTGCGGAAACAGCCGGTCATCACCCTTTTTTCGCACATGTTCATTATGCCGCTCATCGATTTTTACGCGACCGCCTGCGACTGGCAGCCAGAGGCGGGACGTGCGCCGCAAGGTTTGTTTTGGTTCGTGGCAGTGAGTTTTTGCAACGGGATGGTGATTGAAATCGGGCGCAAAATCCGCGGACTTCCCGAGGAGGAAAAAGGCGTCGAGACTTACACCGCGCTCTGGGGGCGTCCGATGGCGGTCGCCGCCTGGTGGCTGGCCCTGGTGACGACCCTCGTCTGCGCCTGGCAGGCCGGACGGCAAATCGATTTCTTTCTCCCGGTCGTCGGCACCCTGGGGATTCTTTTGCTGGCATCTCTGGTCGTCGGTGTTTATTTTTTGCGGATGCCAACGAAAAAATGGTCGGGCAAATTTGAGGCGATCTCTGGTCTCTGGACGCTCGCACTTTATCTTCTGCTCGGTGCGATTCCGCTTTTCTTTTCCTAACCATGCCGAAGTTTGTCTTTGATCCCGTCACCGATTCCGAAGTCCCGTCCCTGGGAGGAAAAGCGCGCACGCTCCTGGAATTGAAACGCGCGGGCGATTTTAAGATTCCCCTCTGGTTTGCCGTGTTGCCCGATGCAGCTAAAAAAAATCATCGCATCAGCCGGGCCGGCGCCAGTGCATTGGAAAAAGCGCTTGCGGACCACCCCGTCGGCGCGACTTTTGCCGTGCGCTCCTCGGCCCTCGAGGAGGATGGCAGTGAGCACTCTTTTGCCGGTCAATTGGAAAGCTTCCTTCATATCCCGCGCATCCATGTCGCCACCATGATCGAGCGGGTCTGGGAATCGGGATTCAGCCCCCGGGTGCAGGCTTATTGCAAGGAACGCGGGCTGCCCCGGCCCGAATCGCCACCGGTGGTGCTGGTGCAACAGATGCTCGATCCAGACGCGGCGGGGGTGGCCTTTAGCGCCGACCCGGTCCACGGTCGCCGCACCGTCGCCGTCATCTCCGGCTTGTGGGGCATGGGCACCGGCGTCGTCAGCGCCGGGCTGGACGCCGACACCTGGACCGTAAATCGGGAGGGTAAAATCCTCGAACGAAAACTAGCCATCAAAACAGTCGGCTACACGCTGGATGGCATCACACCCTTCCTCGTGCCCTTGAAACAAGTGCATCAGCCCTGTCTCAGCGACGAAAAAATTCTCGCCGTGGCTGCCTTGGTCAGGAGCGTGGCAAAAATTTACGCCACCCCCCAGGATATCGAATGGGCCTATGTCGGCGACGATCTTCATCTCTTGCAAGCCCGCCCGATTACCTCGCTCAACAATCTTGCCGATCCCGACGGAGGCCTCTCGATCTGGGATAACAGTAACATCGCAGAAAGTTATAACGGTTTCAGCAGTCCCCTTACCTTTTCCTTTGCCCGCAGGGTCTATGAGGAGGTCTATCGTCAATTCTGCCGTATTCTCAGTGTCCCAGAAAAACGCATCGAGGAAAATGCCGATACTTTCCGACGCATGTTAGGTTACCTGAGAGGGCGTATTTACTACAATCTTGTGAGCTGGTATCGGGTGCTGGCCTTGTTGCCTGGATTTCAGGTCAACCGCCGGTTTATGGAGCAAATGATGGGCGTAAAGGAAGGGCTGCCCGACGAAATTCTGGCGGAACTTACTCCCCGAAACAAATGGGCCGATTCCTGGAATTTTCTAGGCTCATTGACCAGCCTGCTTTGGGAATATTTTACCATCGAGAAAAACATTAGGAATTTTCAACGTCGTCTGGATCGCGCACTCACCCCGCCGAGTCCGGCCCTTGATTTGTTAAGACTCGACGAGTTAGTCGCGCATTATCGTGCTTTGGAGGCGCAACTCCTCACCAAATGGGATGCACCGCTGGTAAACGATTTTTTTGCGATGATTTTTCATGGTCTCCTGCGCAAGCTAGGCACGCAATGGTGCGGCGACCCTGCCGGCACTCTGGGCAACGATCTCATCTCCGGGCAAGGTGGAGTCATCAGCGCTGAACCCGCCGTCCGACTGGAGGAAATGGCGCGTGTCGCCGCAAGCGATCTCAGTTGGGTGGAAACACTCTGCCAGGGCACCCTCGAAGAAATTCATCTCGAACTTACCAACCAACCCGTTTTCGAAAAACAATATCATCTTTACCTCGAAAAGTTTGCCGGGCGTTGTCTGGAGGAATTGAAGCTGGAGACCGAAACCCTGGACGACGATCCCTTGCTCCTTTTTCGTTCGATTGGCAGTATCGCCGCGCATCCCCCCAAGAAAAAACAGGCAGGCGAAGCTTTGCATGTCGTCGCGGAGAAAAAAGTTTCCCAGGCATTGGGCGGACGTTTTTTTCGCAAAATCATTTTCCGTTGGGTGCTGCGCAATGCCCGCAAACGGGTGGTTTCCCGCGAGAATCTGCGTTTCGAGCGCACGCGGGTGTTCGGGAGGGTTAGGAAAATTTTTCAAGAAATCGGGCGTCGCCTCGCCGCCTGTCAACTTCTGGTGGAACCCCGCGACATCTTCTGGCTTACGGTGGAAGAAGTGGTGGGGTTCGTCGATGGCACCACCGTCACCACGGATCTGGTAGCTTTGGTGGAGCTTAGAAAAGCAGGGATGAACTACTACCATCATCTTCCAAAACCTGGGGATCGGTTTAACACCCGTGGCGCGGTGCATGATGGGAATCATTTTGCAAGCGATGCCGCGCCGTTTTACCCGGATGATGGAAACGTCATTGTCGGCCAGGGTTGTTCTCCAGGAAAAGTGCGTGGACGGGTAAGGCTGATTCTGGATCCGCGCCAGGCCCGCATCGAGCCGGGCGAAATATTAGTCGCCCCGCGCACCGATCCGGGTTGGGTGTTATTATTTCCATCGGCGGCAGGGTTGCTAGTCGAATACGGCAGTCTGTTATCCCATTCGGCCATCGTTTCGCGCGAATTGGGCCTGCCCTCGATCATTTCAATTGCGGGACTTACCGATTGGTTGGAAACCGGTGACTGGATCGAGATGGATGGATCGACCGGGGTCGTGCAGAAAATTCCCCAGCCATGAGCGAAGTTGCGCAGCGGGCAGATTTCACAAAAATCCGCTATGCCCAGGTGTGGGAAGATGCCGCGATTTTGCTGGAAGCATTGCAAGTGCAGCCCGGCGATGTCTGCGTCTCCATCGCGTCGGCCGGTGACAATGCGCTGGCCTTGTTAACCGGCGATCCGGCGCAGGTGATTGCGCTCGATCTCAATCCCTCGCAACTGGCGTGTCTGGAATTGCGCGTGGCAGCTTTGCAAGAACTGGCAAGGGAGGAGTTTTTGGAATTGTTAGGCTCCCGCCAGTCCACTAAGAGGGAAACCCACTATCGGAAATGCCGGAAACTCCTCGGCCAGGAGGCGCGCGATTTTTGGGACGCACATCTGCCCTGGGTGGAGGCGGGGATAGGTGGCGCTGGAAAATTCGAGCGTTATTTTGCCGTTTTTCGCGAGCAGATTTTGCCTTGGGTGCATTCGCGCAGAACGATTGAAGCGTTGCTGGAACCCAGGTCGCGTGAGGAACGGGAGACGTTCTATGAGCGCACTTGGAACACTGTGCGCTGGCGGTGGATGTTTCGGATGTTTTTTTCGCGGCAAGTCATGGGATGGCTGGGGCGTTCCGCCGCACAATTCCGCTACGTGGAAGGCAGGGTGGGGGATCGCATTCTGGAGCGGGTGCGTCACGCCCTGGTGGAACTCGATCCCACGCAGAATCCCTGGTTGCACTGGATTTTGTTAGGAGAACATCGCACCGCCCTGCCCGTCGCCTGGCAGGCGGGCAACTGGGAGAAAATTCGCGGAAATGTCGAGCGATTGAGCTGGCGCACGCAATCGCTGGAGGATTTTCTGGAGGAAACATCCGAAAAATCGCTCTCGAAATTTAATTTAAGCGACATTTTCGAATATATGTCGGAGGAAAACACGCTGGCACTTTTGGAGAAATTATGCCGGGTCTCAAGGCAGGGGGCGCGCCTGGCTTATTGGAATATGTTGGTCCCAAGAAACCGCCCCGATGCATTGGCATCGAAACTGGTTTCATTGGACAAGTTAGGTGGGAAATTGCATGGGCAGGATCGGGCATTTTTTTATTCCCGATTCGTGGTGGAGGAGGTGTTGTGATGAATCCGCTGTTAGTCGTCCTGGGCATTCTGGCGCTTCTAACCGGCCTGATGTGGCTGGTGGCAGTGGCGGGCAGGAGATGGAGTTGGTCTGGAGAACTTTCGCGCAAAGTGGTGCATGTCGGCATGGGGCTGGTCTGCCTCACTTTTCCGCTTCTTTTCCGGGAAACCTGGCCGGTTTTTTTGCTGGCTGGAGCTGCGGTTACATTTTTGGTTTCAATTCGGATCGTGCCTGGTTTGAAAGTTCGCCTCGGTGGCGTTCTCGGAGGCACGGGTCGGGATTCCTGGGGAGAAATCTGGTTTCCGCTGGCGGTGGCAGTGGTGTTTGCCTTGCGGGGCGACAACGATTTGCTTTTTTACATTCCGGTGTTGCAACTCACGGTGGCGGATGCCGTGGCCGCCATGGTCGGGATACGCCACGGCGCACATCGTTTTGCCACGGATGACGGACGGAAAAGTGCCGAGGGATCGTTTGCCTTTTTTTTCGCGGCATTTCTGGCGGCAACAGTGCCCCTCTTGTTTTTCTCGGGCATGCCGGTGTTGACTATTGGCTTGATCGGAGTGCTGCTAGGTCTTGGATTAATGTTAACCGAGGCCATTTCATGGCGGGGTCTGGACAACTTGTTCATCCCGCTGGCGTGTCAGGTCGTGTTGCAGCGAGTGTGGTCGTTCCCGGTGGAGCGGCTCTTTCTGGAGTCAAGCCTTTTGTTAGGAATGGTTCTGGTGCTGGCGGCGATCCGCCGTCGCACGCATCTAAGTCGAAGCGGGGCGGTGGGAGCCGGTCTGGTGTTGTATGGGTGCTGGCTGTTAGGAGGCTGGCCGTGGTTGCTCGGGCCAGCGGCGACTTTGCTCGGGTATCTGCTCCTCTGCCCGGACGCGCGACGGGATTCGCCGGGGCATCATTTGGTGCAGGCAGTCTTTGCGGTGGCTTTGCCAGGCGTGCTCTGGCTTTACGCATCGCGTCTTTATGCCTGGGAACAACTTATTTATCCCTACAGCGTGGCCTATTCGGCGCAATTGGCCATGATTGCCTCCGCTTATTTTTTGAGATTGGACCGGGGATTTTCTCTCATAAAAGGCTGGTTGATTTCTTTAAGCCTGGCATTTCTACTTCCCGGGCTGCCTTGCTGGTGGGTTTGGTGGCACCATCCCGACTTGGTGATGTTATCTGGCGCAGCCCTGGCCCTGGTGGCGGTGGCATTGGCGATTTTTTTATGGTGGCAACCCAGTATCAGGAAATGTCCGGACGACGAGGCGCGTTGGTGGCGCCAGGGAACGTTGGCGACTCTTGCTTCCTTGTTAGCATTTTTTGTGATGAGAAAGGGTTGAACGATGCTGACGATTAAAATCCTATCTGGCGCATCGGAAAAATTTCCCGATGCAGATGCGCTAGTGCGTTGCCTGGATGAGGGGGAGGTTTGCGCCCAATGCCGATTATGGTGGACTAATACTCCGCAGTTGGAGGGTAAGAAAACCGGAATGCTAGGAGATTACCTGGCGATGGGAAATGCCGGAGCCAGATTGCTGTTGCAAGGAGCATTGCAAGAATTGGCGGGGAGAGACGTGCAAATCGCGGTGGGGCCGATGGATGGCAGCACATGGAGAAGTTATCGTTGGGTGACTGAAAAGGGAAGTGAACCGCCCTTTTTTCTGGAGCCACAACACCCCGCGGAGTATCCCGGACAATTCCTGGAAGCCGGTTTTCAGCCGTTGGCGGAGTATTTTTCGGCGTTGGCGGATGATTTATCGGTGATTGACGATCGTCTGGAGCGCGTTGCGCGAAGATTGGAAAACGATGCGGTGATTTTGCGTAATTTGGATGCTAAACGCGTGGAGCAGGAATTGCGGGCCATTTACGAGGTGTCGGTGGCGGGGTTTCAGGAGAATTTTCTTTACACGCCGTTGCAGTGGGAGGGATTTAGGGCGTTGTATCAGCCGTTGTTAGGTCGGTTGGATTCGCGTCTCATCTGGCTGGCAGAACGACAGGGAAAGACGGTGGGGGTGGTGTTCGGTTTTCCCGATTTTCTGGCCACCGTTCCCGGAGAGACGATGATTTTAAAAACGGTGGTCACATTGCCGGAACGTCGGCTGGCTGGTTTGGGAGCCTGGTTGGTCGGCAGATTTCATCAATCGGCCCGAGATTTGGGAGCGAAACGAGTGATCCATGCCTTGATGCATGAGAGTAACAACTCACGTAATCTCAGCGGTATTTATGCCAGGACAATGCGACGTTATAAGCTGTATGGGAAGGAGATTTAGCCGCTGTCAGGCCGAAGGTGGATGGGCGCAATGCGCCTATTTTCTTTTTTTGAGATGATCCCGCCAGACAAAGTAAAGGTTGCGCAGGTAAATGGGCAGGGGCAGGCAGGTCATGATGACTCCCACAGAATCTCTTTGGTAAACTGCAAAATACGAAAGCGTGAGCAGACTTCCCACGATGCTGCATTCCCAAAAACCCACTGGAATGATGCTTTTTTTGGCTTTTTCGGAGGCGAGCCATTGCAGAAAAAAACGCAGACCAAAGACCACACTGCCGCTGAGACCAATGATTTTCCAAGGGTGAATGGCAATGGTGGGGAACTGGATCGAAGCTAAAAAATAAAGAATACCGGGCATAGAGCCGTGAAGAATGCACCGCCGGAGCATCGGGGGCAAGCCCCGAAACCGCTTCTACAAGTGCCCTTCTGCGATTTTTTCCACCCGAGCGTTACGGAATCCTTCCCGCGGATAGGCCCATTCTCTAAAAATAACCTGCAAGATGGCGGAGCCATTTTAGCCACGGCAGCCGCAGGTTAAGTCGGAGGACACCTTCGGTCGTCTCCAAGTCTAAAGTCCGATCCTGCAAGGATCGCAGCTAAAGGCAGGTCCCCGGTGTCAAGGACTGGCTGCAATCTCTTTGAGATCGTTTCAATTTTCTCTCTGGAAATAAAAGGGGTTCGTCCGATTGCCACGGTGGGGTTTACTGGCGTGGCTATCTTCGGACCGTCGGACTCGGTTGTGGTTTAAATAAATGCAGTGAACTTTGGTCCAAACGGTTCGGAGTTCTTCCTCGTTCTGGAAAAAATCGGGCAACTTACCGAAAAGTATTTCCATAAATTGCATGGCCGACATGGGAGTTCCAACAGGATGCCAAAAATTGGTCATCGTCATGTGCTAAATGTCGCTTTATTTACCTTCGGCGAGCTCCTTCCGAGCTTGCTGGCGAAATGAAAGCGGTGGCATGGGCAATTGGGGGAACTTTAGGATTTATGAGACGTATTTGATTGCCCGGCTCTGGTCTTATCTTCATTCATGCGGACGCGAGAGTGACACCTCTTAGAAGAGCAAAGAGCGGCTCATTAATGTAAAAATTCGTCTTGCCCAACTTCTGTTTTCTAACCAGTCCAGCTTGGGAAAGCTGGTCCAGATATTTCGCAGCAGTTATCCGCGAGACACCTAAATCATTCTCGATAAACTCAATCTTCGTGTAGGGATACCGATAAAGATTATTCAGTAAATCCTGGCTATAGAGCTTCGGCAATCGCTCCCGCAGGTCGTGTTTAGTCTTCTGCATCAGATCGCGGAAGGCTTTTACCAACGTGATCGCTGAACGGGAAGTAACCGCTACTCCGCTTAAAAGATAGATGCACCATTCCGCCCAGCGCTCCTCGTTGCGCACCGTTTGCAGCAGGCGATAGTAGTCTGGCTTCGTTGTGGTAATGTAGCGGCTTAGGTAAAGCACGGGCAAGTCTAGCAGCCTCTCGCGCTGGAGCATTAGGAGATTCAAAATGCGCCCCGTGCGTCCGTTGCCATCGTAAAATGGATGGATACTCTCGAACTGGTGATGTGTGATGGCCATCCGCAGTAGCGGGTCCAGGCCGTCATCTGCATGGATGAAATCAATCAGGTTGCCCATCAAGCCTTCCACCTCCCCCGGATCTTGGGGAGGCTCGTAGATCACCTGCCCTGTCGTTTCATTCTTTAAAACGGTGCCTGGCAGCTTGCGAAGTCCTGCGTGATTCTGCTCCAGTTCTGCCTGCACCGCTAGCACGGTTTCCAGACGGATCAGTCCCGTGTCCCGCACCGCTTCATAGCCCGTGCGCAGTGCCGACACATAGTGCCGGACTTCTTTGGACGCACCCGATATTGGCGAACCCTCCTGGGAGGCATACAGCTCATCGTGCGTGGTGATAATGTTCTCGATTTCCGAACTGTCTTTCGCCTCCTGCATTCCCAGCGTGTCCAGCAAAATGCCCTGATTCGGCAGTGATTCACACAAACCTTTCAGTTCCGCCAAGCGCCGGTGCGCCTCCGTCAATGCCACCCAAACCTCGCGCGTCTCCAGCAAGTCTGGGTTTGGCAAAGGCAGAGGTGGAAGGGTTGACATGTAAAGAAAAGTGCCATTTCCTTATCACGGTATTAGCCTCATGTAAAGAAAAGCGGTATTTTCTTTACATGAAAGAGTGCTCGTGTCGATGAAACGCCCCTTCATCGGCACATCATCGCAGGCAACGATGTATTTCTTGGCTTTAATGGGCTGAAACCGCATTTCGTGGACATCAGAAAGGTCGAACGCACCCCAGCGCACTTTCAGGTTTTAAAGATAGGGCTTGGGATCACCTTTGTGCTTCGACTTATTGTGCATCTTGCCAAGCGAATGTTGGGCAATCTCTCTGATGCGCTTCCTTGTTCACCCTTACTTCAGTCGCGCATCGTCCTGAGGTTTTCCGGCGCTTGCGCGTTGGCGTGGAGAATGGGAGGTATGGGAGATATGTTGGGGTGGGGATAAAGGGGAGTTATGGGGTGGGTGGGTTTTGGCGGCGGTGCTGGAGACGGGCTTGGAACATGCGCTCGCGGAGGCCGCCCTGTTTGAGAAAATTCTGTTCTAAATAGCGGAGTTGCTGGTCGACGAGGTAATTGGTCTGGTGGATCAGGCAGATGGCGATGTTAGCGATAATCTCTGGCGGGCGGGTCTCGACGAATTCGCGGTATAGGTCAAAGGTCTGCGGCGTCTTTCTTCCGAACCGGCGCACGAATTGCGCCTCCTTGGAGGTCTTGTCCCAAATCGAGTGCTCGCGCACGCGGAGGTAGTCGCGGTAATCGGCCAGGAGTTCTTCGAGGCTGGCCCGGCCAACACTCGTAAGCTTGATCTCCGTCTCCTTGGAAGTGAGCGCGGCCTTGCTGCCTTCGAGGATGTTCTGTTTCCCGGAGCGCGCCGACTGGATCATCTGGTCCACCGTGCGGTCGCCTCTGGCGAGATACTTGTGCGCGAAGCGGAAGGTGAGGTCATAAACGACCTCCGCTTTCTGGTAGGAGAGCAGCGTCTGGTAATCGCCGCGCGGAGGGATGATCGGGCGGTGCGGAGGGCTCTCCTGGGGATCATGGGAGGCATGGGAATTATGGGAGGCATGGGAGTTATGTGTCCCATCGCTCCCATTCTTCCTATTCTTCCCATCGTCTTTCATAGCAACTCCTTGATGGGAGCCTGGACGCTCGCACTCGCGGGGTCAAGCTGATAGAACCAAGCTTTGCGCGTCGGCGCGTTTTCGGGGACGCGCCTGCTTAAACAAAAATCACCCACCAATATGTAAATTGCTCCACCCGCAAACTGACCGCTTGGCATCTGCCGGGGTGCATTGTAACTTCGCCACCCTTGCGATGAATTATAAAGAGACGCTCAACCTTCCCAAAACCGATTTTCCGATGAAAGCCGGGTTGACCACGCGCGAGCCAGAGATGCTTGCCCAATGGAATGCCGGCCAGCTTTACGAAAAAATCCAGGTCGCCCGCGCCGATGCCCCTCTTTTCGTGCTGCACGACGGTCCGCCGTTTGCCAATGGCGATGTCCACATGGGCACGGCGATGAATAAAGTGTTAAAGGATTTTATTATCAAATCCAAGACGATGGCCGGTTTTCGCGCTCCGTTTGTGCCGGGTTGGGATTGTCACGGATTACCGATTGAATTTAAAGTCGTCAAGGAATCGCGCGGGCTGAGTCCAATCGAAATCCGCCAGAAATCCGAGGAATACGCCCGCAAATATATCGCTATTCAGCGCGGCCAATTTCAACGTCTCGGCATTCTCGGCGATTGGTGGAATCCGTATCTCACCCTCGATCCGGCTTACGAAGCCGACATTATGCGTTCTTTCGCGACGTTTATAGAAAAGGGTTTGGTTTATCAGGCCAAAAAACCGGTCCTCTGGAGCACGGGCGCACAAACCGCCCTGGCTGAGGCCGAGGTGGAATATGCCGAACGCAACGACCCGGCGATTTATGTGAAGTTTGCCCTCCTCGATTCGGAAAAATTGCCCGGTGCATCCCTGGTGATCTGGACCACCACGCCCTGGACGTTGCCAGCCAATCTGGCTGTGGCCCTCCACGAACGTCAGGAATATGTCGCAGGCGAATTTCTTCACGAAGAAACCGGGATGAGCCACGTGTTGATCGTCGCCCGCGCCTTGCTAGACGCATTTCAAAAAGAGACCGCGCTCAGTTTGCAACGTGAAATCACCTCCCTGCCCGGTGCCGATCTGGCCGGTTCGCTCGCGCAACATCCTTTTCTTCCGCGCACTTCCAAAGTGATCACCGCCGATTTTGTCACCATGGATACCGGCACGGGTGCGGTCCACATTGCGCCCGGCCATGGGGCGGATGATTATGTGGCCGGACGCCAGAACGGGTTGCAAATTCTCTCCCCGGTGGACGATCAGGGGCGACTCACCGAGGAAGCCGGTGTGCCGGAGTTGATCGGCAAGTATGTCTTCGATGCCAACAAGGATGTCATCGCGATTTTAAAAGAAAAAGGCGTCTTGCTCGGCGTGCAACGCTACGTTCACAGCTATCCTCATTGCTGGCGTTCGAAAACGCCCATCGTTTTTCGCGCCGTGGAACAATTTTTCATCAAGATCGACGCCATCCGCGACGATGCTTTACGCGCCATTGACGAAGTGAAATGGATCCCCGCCTGGGGACGCAATCGCATCGCGGGCACGGTCGAATCGCGTCCCGACTGGTGCATCTCGCGCCAGCGCACCTGGGGCGTGCCGCTGCCGGTTTTTTACACCGAAAATGGCGAACCCCTCCTCGATGCCAGCATTGCCAGAAAGGTCGCCGATCTGGTCGAAAAAAGCGGCACCAATTTATGGTTCGAAAAGACCGATGCCGAATGGGCCGCGCTCCTCGATCTCCCCGCCGGCACCACGCGTCGCAACGATACGCTCGATGTCTGGATCGACTCCGGCACCAGTCATCAGGCCGTGCTCAAACGTCGGCCCGAACTGGCTTTTCCCGCCGATATTTACATCGAAGGCTCCGATCAACATCGTGGCTGGTTTCAATCCTCGCTCCTCACCAGCGTAGCCATCGAAGGGCGGGCACCTTACAAAATCGTGGCCACCAATGGCTTCGTTGTCGATACCGATGGACGTAAAATTTCCAAGTCGTCCACCTACAAGAAACCGATGGATGCCAAGCATTTCGTCGATAAATACGGAGCCGACATCGTGCGCCTCTGGGTGAGCAGCGTGAATTATTCCGACGAAGTCCCATTCGGCGAAGAAATCTTCACCCGGGTGGGCGATACCTATCGTCGCATCCGCAATACGCTGCGCATTTTGCTGGCCAATTTAAGCGATTTCGATCCGGCGAAAGATGGCGTCGCCCTCGATCAACTCACCTTTGTGGATCGCTGGGCTTTGAGCCGCCTCGGCCATGCCGTCAAAGAAGCCCGCGAAGGCTACGAGGCATTCGATTTCCGCACGGTTTATCACGCGCTCAATCAATTTTGCGCCGTCGATTTGAGCAGTCTTTACGTCGATATTACGAAAGATCGCGTCTATTGCGACGCCGTCGCATCGTTCCGTCGCCGGTCCACGCAAACTGTGATGCATCGCGTTTTTGGCGCTCTGACCCGTTTGCTGGCGCCCATTCTCGCTTACACGGCGGATGAAGCCTGGGGCTGCGCGGGCAATGGGGAATCGGTCCATTTACAGACATTCCCCGATCCGGCGGATTATCCGATTGATCCGGTCGTGGAGATCGAGGCCGACAAACTCACCGCCCTCCGATCTTTTGTCGCGCAGGGCATCGAAACTCAGCGCCAGGAAAAAATCATCGGCAACGCCCTCGAAGCGCGCGTCGAAGTTACCCTGCCTGCAGCCGAACTGCCGACGATTGGGCTGGAGGAAATCGAGGAATTTCTCATCTTGAGCGATCTGCAACTTGGCGCCGGTGAAAAAACTTCCCGGGTGGTAAAAACCGCACACGCCCGCTGCGAACGTTGCTGGCGTCATCGTGCCAGCGTGGGCAAAATCGCCGCTCATCCCGAACTTTGCGACCGTTGCGCCGCTGTCGTGTAATCGATTTTTTCCTTTAAAAAAGTCGTTCCCTCCGCCTTGCATCTCTCCGATTGAAGTTTTGGTCAAAGCTGGGTATGCTTCACCTCAAGATGTCTATCGGAGCTTACGCGACCAATCAATCGGACTGGAATTTCCGCAAGTGGCTGCTGCCCATGCTGATCGCTTCCATATTGTTGCATTTAGGGTTGCTGTTAGGTTTTCAACAAAAAAAACTCAATAATTTCGTCCCCGTCCAGACCGAACGCCTCGTTCCCCGGCCTTTCAATGTGAAACGGGCTGAGATCGACCCGCGCATTTTACAAGATACCACCATCCCAAAAAGCGCGGACATCATCCCTAAAGTCATTCCCAAGGTGGAGGCACTCGACACACCTTCCACCAAGCTGAAATTTGAGAACGCCCTCGGCGAAATTCGCGCCGCGCCCCCTTCCGCCGATTTTGCCAAACCGCTCCTCGACGAACCTCCCAAGATCGATCCCGCCGCAGTCTCCTCGGTCCTTAATCAGATGGAGCAACAAAGTTCGCGCGCTCTCGAACGCGAGCTCGAAGAGTTGCGCAAGGAACTCACCGCCGAAAAACCCGCCTCGCTCAATCAGCCCGCCCTCACCGCAGAAGGTCTCGTCGATTCCTCCTCCGACCCCGTCCTCACCCCGTCGAACATCGCTTCCCTGCTCAAAGGAGAAAATGCCGGGCCAGATGTCGGGACGCCCGGTTTTTCCAACCTCGATACGTTGCTAAGTCAAACCGGACCGCTCACTTCCAGCATGGCACCGATCCTGATGCCGACCGATCTCCTTTTCGATTACGATAGTTTTTCGCTCCGCGAAGGCGCGGTCACCAGCATGTCGAGTCTGGGCAGGTTGATTCAAAAAAATCCCAACGCCACCTTTGTCATCGAAGGGCATAGCGATTCGTTCGGTTCCCCGCAATACAACCTGGAACTTAGCAAGCAACGCGCCGAATCGGTGAAGCTCTGGCTCATCGAAAACATGGGCGTTAATCCCGCAAGGGTGGCGACGCGTGGTTTTGGCAGCAGCAAATTATTGGTGTCGCCGGCGAAAAGTGTCGAGGAGCAGCAGCTCAATCGCCGGGTGGAAATCGTTATTCGCACGAAGTGAGTGAAGTGTCCCAACCCCCGTCCGCCTCGAATTGCAAAGGTGGTGCCAGAGTGTTTCTCATCGCCCTGGCTGGCTGGGTGATTTTATTTTTTCTCTACACGCGGCATAACGATTTCCCGTATTTCTATCATACCGACGAACCTTCCAAAGCGGGACAACTCCTTTCGGGACATCGCAATTTCTATCATCCGGCCCTCATGCTCAACGCCACGGATGCGGTCTCGGCCATGCTGGGAGTGCCGCATCGGGCGCAGGAGATGGTGGTGGTGGGGCGTCACATCTCGGCGGCTTTTGCCGCGCTGGCAGTCGTGGGGCTGGGACTCATCGCCTGGCGTCTGGCCGGGCCGTGGGCGGGTGTGTTGGCGGGAGTTTTTTGCGGATTGCAAAGCGATTTTTACGATGCCGCCCATTACATGAAGGAGGATCCCTACTGGATCGCGGGCCTGGCCTTTACTTTTTTAGCGGCATTTCATTACTGGAAAAAACCTGGTTCTTCCGCAGCTCTCTTGTTAGGCCTGGCCGCGGGGTGGGCGGTCTCGGGCAAATACATCGGCTCGATTTCCGTGGGGATAGCTTTGCTAACCATCATTGGAAAAATGATCGCCAGTCGCTCGCGCAACCCTCTGCCTTTGTTTGTGGCATTGCTGGCGGGGGCAGTGCTCTTTCTAGGGATCAATCACCAGATTTTTACCCAGGAAAAAGCCATGACAACGGGGATCGGCAAAGAGGTGGAGGCGCTTTACAGTGAATTTCACCAGAAAAAAAGCGGTGAAAAATGGGATCGTTACCTCACCATGCTCGTGCAAATCGTGCCGTCTGTGGGGCTGGTTCTTGCCATTGGTTTGATTGTGATAAGCTTTGCCCGGGGACGCAAATTAACCCTGCCCGAGTGGTTGTTTTATCTTCTGCCGATTTTGTTAGGGATCGCACTTACCTTTACGCCCAAGACTTCTTCGCGCTATTTTTTGCCGATTGGCTTGATGTTTCTCACCATCGCCGCGATTGGCCTTGTGCGTTTGGTAGGTTTTCTCCGTGGGCAACCTTCGCTTCCGACCTGGTTTTGGAAAACGGTTGCTCTGCTGGCCACTCTGGCCATCGTTTTCCCTCTGGCCAAGGATTATCGCAAAGGCTGGCGGGCGATGAGTCGGGATCACCGCAAAGAAATCGCGAATTACATCAGGTCTAACATTTCCCTGGAGACCACGATTGCCGCCGACGAACGTGCGGCGGTTCCCACGGCGGCAGATCCACGTTACGCAGGGTTTCCAGAGTTGCTGCCCCAGAAATTTTTGATCACCCGTTACACCGCCGATCTGGGGACACTCGACGAACTCCGCTTCCAGGGGGTCTCTCATGTCATCGTCTCAAATCGCGATGTCAACCGGCTTGATAACGAGGATAATTTTAACAAGGAGGACCGGCTGAAATTGCCGGCCCGCCGTCAATTTTACAAAGACCTCCGCGAACAGGGGATCGTGGAATGGCGCTCCAAGCTGGGACCTAACAAATATCTGAACGCATCGCTCGTGCTTTATCGCATTCAAGATCCGCCCCAGGTGGTTTCGCCATGAAGGGGGCATCGATATTAGAAAATCCGGGCGTCCGTGTCCTCGCTCTCGTGGTGTTGTTCATCGGCGCCTTGTTTTTCTACACCCGGCATAACGACTTTCCGATTTTCTATCATCCCGATGAGGAAACCAAAGGCGTCCAAGTCGTCACTGGAGAAAGAAACTTCCATCATCCCTTGTTACTTTTAAACACTGCTGACCTGATTTTGCAAGCCAGCGGCGAACCGCGCACGGTGGAAAATGCGGTGCTCTCGGGGCGTCGCGCCTCAGCCTTGTTTGCCGCGATTGCATTGGTGGCTCTCACCGTGCTGGCCTGGCGTCGCGGAGGCTGGCCCGGTGCGTTGTTAGCCGCCCCCGTCCTGGCGTTGCATCCTCTCCTGCATGAGCTGGCGCATTATTGCAAGGAAGATCCCGCTTTGTTGATGGGCATGAGTTTGTCGTTGCTGGCCTTGGATTATTTTGCAAACCGCCCCACACTGCGAAGTGCGCTTTTGTTAGGCGGAGCCTGTGCGCTGGCGGCTTCTGGAAAATATCTCGGCATCCTTATGCTTCTGCCTGCGCTGCCCTGGGTCATGTTGCATCGCAGCGAACCGGGGTTGCGCTGGAAACGACTGGGAGCTTTCGCCGCAGGATTTGTCGTCTTGTTTCTCGTGGTCAATTTCTCCTTTTTGCGCGACTGGCAGGGCCTGTTCGGCGCTTTTGGCTACGAACTCAATGCTGCCCAAGTCGGGGGCGCGAAAGGGCTTACCCGCGATGTGCCTCACGATAAATACGTGCGGGTGTTTTTGGAAAATGTGAGTTGGCCGTTGTTGGCCGGGCTGTTTTTTTTCGTTCTCGGCTGGTGGATTCGGAAAAAGGAGCGGCGTGGTTCGGATCTGGTGATTTTATTTTTACCGCTTGGATATGCCCTGTTGCTATCATTTTCACCAAAAACGGCGAACCGCTACTTTCTGGCCGTGGCACCTTTTCTCCTTCTGTGCGGTTCGCTTGGCCTGGTCTGGTTCGGGGGGGTTTTGCGCACGCGAATTCCCTGGCGCGGCAAGTTGGTTGGGAGTGTGGTTTTGGGAGTGGTGGCGGCGCTGGCTGTGCGTGAGCAATGGTTGCTGACGCGGCCCAATATTCGCAGTTTTCGCAACGATTCGCGCATGGAAATGGGCACCTGGATTTCCCAGAATCTTCCGGTTCACGCCACTATTCTGGCAGAGACACGCGTGAGCCTTGGCAAAACTTCCACCTGGAGTCGCTCCGCACCCAGGCCGGATTTGCAGGTTACGGAAAAAACTTTTCTGCCCGATTTCGGACCCTTGGAGACTTTGCAGCCGGGCGGGAAGAAATATTTTGCTGTCATCCGCACCAGCTACGGCGGTTATTTATCCGATAAACGCAAGCCATCGCCCAACCAGACGGAACAACATCTCCGCCGCCGCCAGTTTTACGCAGAACTCTTCCAAAATGGCAGACTCCTCAAAAAATCTGGCGGCAAAGGAGTCATACACCTCAACCCCGAAGTGCGACTCTACGAATATCCCTTGCCCAACTCACCGTGAAGACAAGAAAAAGTAAATTTATTTAATTGTAAAACGCAAAAAAGCCAGTGATTTTTGGATGGGTTTTATAGCTCAGATATTCGTTGACATATGCAAACGTCAAGATTATGTAAAATTCTGTAATAAAGGTTTATTATGGTATTATAACCTATTTTATTTTAAAGAAAAACAAAGATGAACTACGAAAGATTCAGCGAATTATGGGATGCTTTGGTTTCCAATCGGCCAAAATCTCCTGATGCTGCACCAATTATGAATGGAATGTCTGCTGCTACTGCTGCTGCATTAATAGACTACGCAAAAGGTGACAAATCCAAAATTACAGTCATAAAAGCTAATCTCTTACACCTCCCAAAACTTTAATTGTTTAGCTGCTAAATGGAGATTGAGAAAGAACGGGTGGAGAACTTGAAATTGGCCGCCTTTGGCGTGCTCCAGTTGCTAAAAGATAATCTTCCCAAAGTCTGCAATTTATCAATTCAGCAAGAGGATGAATTTGTTATAAACGCACTCAGACGGCACGGAGCTCACCTTTCAACCCACTCCATAGATCAAAGCCATCTTGATCCGTTCAAACTATTATGTTGGATGGGTTGTGCGATTATTAATGGTTTGGATGGAGATTCTCAGAATCAGGCGGAAACCATATTAAACGCTTTGATTACAAGCCTCGAGGAAATCTTAATGCTTGAGACTGAAGGTCGAGTGAGGCTTTTAGACAAAGATAAAGCACTCATCGAGCGGCTCGTTTTGGAAGAAATTAAAGGTAATGGTGACCATGGCATTGGTTTCAATGGCTTGTTTGTGGCGTTTCATTGCCTACGATCCACCTACAAACAACTGACCGAAAATTGATTCTCAATCAGGATTGGGTTTTCTACGAATAACCATCCCAATGGCTCCGGATTAAAATCGGAAGCCATCCAAAATCGGAGTTTCCCTGCTTGACTTCAAAAACCTCGGAAATAGTTTGGTCAGTTCTTTAGCCCACGTTTCGCCAACCATCATGCCCATTTATCGTTTGTTCCATTTTCTCGCCGTCCCGCTTGCCGCCGGTTTATTCCTGAGCGTCGCCCTTGCCGAACCTCAGGTTCTCGATGGCGTCGCCGCTGTGGTCAATAAAGAAGTCATTACCTTCTCCCAAGTGCGCGAAGTGGTCGCCCCTCGCGAACGCGCCCTGCGCCAGACTTACCAGGGTGGCGATCTCGAAAAACGTGTGAAAGAGCTGCGCGAAGCCGCCCTGCAAGATTTGATCGACCGCCAATTGATCCTTCAGGATTTCAAGAAAAACGAATTCAAACTCCCGCCTTACGTCATTGAGGAACACATGAAAACCATCATCCGCGAGGAATTCGGAGGAGATCGTGGCGCTTTTATCCGCACTTTGCAGGCACAGGGCTACACTCTCAGTAAATTTCGCTCGCTCGAGCAGGATAAAATCATCGTTCAAGCCATGCGCGGCCAGAAAACCCGGGGCACACCCGCGGTTTCCCCTGTAAAAATTCGCGAGTATTACGATAAAAATAAAAAGGAATTTGCCTCCAACGATTCTGTTAAAATCCGCATGATCGTTATTCCCAAGGAATCGACCGAAGGCGGTTCCGCTGCTTCTCAAAAAGATCTCGTTTACGAAATCCGCGCCAAAATTAAAAACGGGGCAGATTTTGGCAAAATGGCCCAACTTTATTCGCAGGATACTTCCGCCGACGTCGGAGGGGAATGGGGCTGGATCGACCGCAAAACCCTCAACGCCCCGCTTACCGAAGCCGCTTTTGCTGTGGCCACCGGCGACTTAAGCCCGGTTTTCGATCAGGCAAACAATTTTTATTTGATCAATGTCCAAGAGCGCAAGCCGCCAGTCTATGCGCCCTATGAAACGGTTAAAAAAGACATCGAAGCCAAGCTGACCGCTGAGTCCCGCCAAAAAGGGGCCGAAAAGTGGCTCACCGAGTTGCGCGACAAAGCTTTCGTTAAAAAGTATTGAGATTGTGAGTCGCCCCGCCGTTTTTTTGCATGATCCGCCTCGCCATTACCCTGGGTGATCCGGCCGGCATCGGCCCCGAAGTGGTCGATCTGGCACTGCAAAATCTCCCCAAAAATGTCGCTCCGCCGCGTATCCTGGGCAGTCGCGGCACTCCGGGACGCCCCACATCGGATGGCGCACAAAATTCCTGGAATGCTCTCGAAGAAGCCGTCGCTCTGGCCCAATCCGGCGAAGTCGATGCCGTGGTCACCGGCCCGGTCAGTAAAAATCAATTGCATCAAGTGGGCTTCCCTTTTCCGGGGCAGACCGAGTTTTTTGCCGAGCGCTCTTCCACGTCCAATTTTGCCATGTGTCTCACCGGCGGCGGTCTCACCGTGGCGCTGGTCACTGCACATGTTCCATTGCGCGAGGTGCGGATTTCCACCTCGGAAATCATCCGGGTCGCACTCCTGCTCCGCGATCATTTACGACAAAGAGGCATCGTCCATCCGCGCATTGCGGTTGCCGGACTCAATCCGCACGCCGGTGAAAATGGCGACCTCGGCAGGGAGGAAATCGAGCATATTTTTCCTGCGCTAACCCTGTTGCAGGGCGAAGCCGACGCCACTTTTGCCGGACCTTTTCCGCCCGACACGATTTTTTATCAGGCTGCCATTCAGAAAAAATGGGATGGCGTCGTCTGCATGTATCACGACCAGGGACTCATCCCGCTCAAGCTTCATGCCTTCGACGAAGGGGTGAATGTGACTCTTGGTCTGCCTTTTGTGCGGACCAGTCCCGATCACGGCACCGCGTTCGATATTGCCGGCAAGGGGCAGGCTTCCCCTCGCAGCATGGAGGCGGCCATTTTCCTGGCCGCAGCTCTGGCCGCGCAGGGAGGTTAGGAAAATGCGACGGCAGGTTCTAAGGAGCGAGGAACGTACGGTTGGTAAATGCTATCGCGTTGAATAGGTAGAAAACCCGCCTCGCGAATCACTTTTTCCATCGTGGCGACCGTCTGCCCCTGCGGTGTTTTCGCTCCTGCCATGTGAAAGATTTTTTCTTCCATGATCGTTCCGTGCAGATCATCGACTCCGTAATTGAGCGACAATTGCGCGAGAGGCAATCCCATCGCAATCCAGTAGCCGGTGATGTGATCGAAATTATCCAGGTAAATGCGGCTGACCGCGAGATTGCGCAGTTCGTCAAAGGCAGTCGCGGGCGGGATATGCGATAACTCGGTGGTCTCGGGCACGAAGGCAAACGGGATGAACCCGGTAAATCCAGCCGTTTCGTCCTGCAAAGCGCGGAGTTGGCGAAGATGATCGACCCGATGTTGCGGAGATTCTATGTGACCAAAAAGCATCGTCGCAGTGCTGCGTCCGCCCATTTGATGCCAGGTGCGATGCACTTCGAGCCATTCTTCGCCACTTTCTTTGCCGCGACAAATCTGATCCCGAATTTCGGGATCGAAAATTTCCGCACCGCCGCCGGTGAGCGAACCCAGCCCGGCCTCGCGCAGTATTTCGAGTGTTTCGCGCACGTTTTTTTTAAAAACCCGGTCTGCCAGATGCCTGATTTCGATGGCGGTAAATGTCTTGAGATGCAATTCGGGATCAAGCGCCTTGAGAGATCGCAATAAGTTGAGATACCAATCCCCTTTTAAGGTGGGATGCAACCCGCCGACCATGTGAATCTCGGTAATCCCTTGTCGGAGAGCCTCTTCTACGGTGGCAACGATCTCCGGGATTGCCATCTCGAAAGCGTGCGGATCACGTTTCCGGGCGGCAAACGCACAAAATTGACACGATAAAATGCAAAGATTCGAGTAATTGATGTAGCGATTGAGCAGGTAAGAGGCGCGATTGCCATTTTTCTGCCGCCGCACATGGTCTGCGATCAATCCCACAGCCTGCAAATCGTGCGAGCGATAAAGCGTAAGGGCGTCTTCCTCGTTAATCCGCACCCCTTCGACCACTTTTCCAAAAATGGGGCGCAGTTCATCGGGTAAAAGAGAGTCGAAAATGGGATGCATGATTACTTTGTGAAATTTTTCACAATCTTGGAACTATTCAAGAAGTGTTACGTCTCCGCGAGACGATTTGGCGCAAAAGGGTGTGGCGTGCAACTTTTCCCAAGTTGAAGGGTTCACATCAAGGTAATGACTTGTGCCATGCCCATCCACGAGGCTACCCTCAGCGCGTTGAGTTCCCCGATTCCCATCGATGGCGAAAACGCTCGCGACCTCGCGCTTATGCAAGGCGTGGCCACCGGGAGCGAGGAAGCGATGCGCGAACTCGTGGAGCGTCACCAAAACCGGGTCTTTGGGACCATCGTGCGCATGTTGGGTTCCGAACGCGAAGCCGAGGATCTGGCCCAACAGGTTTTCGTGCGTGTCTGGAAATCGGCGCCGCGATATCAGCCCACAGCCAAATTTACCACCTGGCTTTATACCATCGTGCGCCACCTTGTTTTTAACGAATCGCGGCGGCGCGAAAAATCCTCGCTTTCCGACGAGTTGAACGATTCCCTGCACGATGATCGACAATCTTCGCCGGCCGATGATTTGCTCGCCTCGGAAAAAATGCAGGCCATCCAGGCAGCCATCGAAGCCCTGCCCGAGCAGCAAAGGCTGGCCGTCATCATGCGCCGCTACGACGACGTGCCCTACGAGGAGATCGCTGCCGTGCTCAAACAAACCGTTCCCGGCGTAAAAAGCCTCCTTTTCCGTGCCCGCCAGACTCTTCGCGAATCTCTGGCCAGATATCTGTAGGGAGGGACCGCAAACCACGCCATGCCGTAAAACCAGATTTGACCTGCCACGACCAAGCTATTCATCTCTCGTTAAAAAACGTGAAAAGCTTGATGCGTCTCAATATACATGTAATTTTATATGCATGGCTACTAAAACAATTGCCTTGGAAGTTTCTGTTTACGATAAATTAGCCCGACAAAAGCGGTCTTCCGAATCCTTTACCAAAACCATCGAACGCCTGATTGAGCAAAATCAGACCTCATTCACCTGCGTATCGGCTGTGACTGAGGCCACCCGGATTTGGCGCGATACCTCGGAAAAAGAAGCGGATAAATTGGAGAAAATCATCGCCGAAAACCGGGCCTCCACCCGATGGGAAGTGGAGTCGTTGGAATAAATCGCCCAAAATCGTCATCATGATCGCCATCGACACCACTGTGCTGATCGACGAATTTCGTGCCAAAGGAAACGTGGACGCACCCGTCAACCGTGCGTTGCTGGCCCATGGAAACGAGGAACTCATCATTCCGGTCATCGCTGCCGGCGAATTTTTGGACGGTGCGGCAATGATTTCGGAACGTCGCTTTCAAGATGCCTTGCGCCTGTTGCAAACTCGGAAAATCGTCGGCGTCGATTTTCGGGCCGCCGAAAAATATGGCCGCGCTGTCGCTGATTTACGGAAACAACAATCCCTCTCAGGTCGCTCGCAAAACGACCTCTGGATCGCTGCCATTAGCCTGACCACCGGAGCCAGATTACTAACTCGAAACCCGGACGATTTCGCCAAAATCATCGGGCTGGAAGTGCTCGGCTACGGTTAACCGGGACTCGATTTGCAACAGATTTTTTCATCAAGACACGCCTCGCCATAAAAACAAATTTCGCCAATAATTGACTTGTCCCTTAATTTTAAACACTGACGGG